>CAXYCT010000017.1:0-107676 GCA_964275745.1 uncultured Woeseiaceae bacterium
TACGGGCACAACCAGTGCCGCAATGCTCTAATTGCATGAAGCCACCATACCCATAGCGTTCTTTTAAGTCCGGCCAGTTTTCAGGCAATATATGAGTATGTATATCAATTTTTAACATATATATTGCTGATTACTCAGCAGCCATCACTTCACCGCATTTATTGCAGGTACGATTTTCTTCAGAGCTATAATATCGTTCAAATATCGGTGGTAACTGACCAACTATATCGGTGATTGGTATATATTCTTCATAGAGTTTGTTGTCACATTTTTCACAAAACCACAAAAACCCATCAAGTTCACCTTCCGTACGTTTTCGCTCAACTACTAAGCCCACTGTATCTTCATACCTCTGAGGTGAATGAGGAACTGTAGGTGGCAATAATAATATCTCACCTTCTTTGATTATAGTTTCGACTCGTTTTCCGTCTTGGATAGTTTTTAGTAGCATATCGCCCTCGAGCTGATAAAAAAATTCAGGACCTGGATCATAATGATAATCAGTTCTGGCATTTGGCCCACCTACGACCATTACAATAAAATCATTATCCTCAAAACTTGTTGATTACAGACGGGTGGCCTCAGAAGATGTCGATGTTCTCAATCCAGCCTTGGAAATTAAATGCCATAAGTGATTTCATGTTTTCTCCCTTTTTGATATTCAGTAATCATTATATGGAATTTTATTACTGATGGCTTATTTTTATCAATTGAGATTTTTCATCTAAGTTGATAGCAGTTAAATCTCTACCCCATACATAACCAGTATCAAGACAGATGAATTTTGGTTTTACCATTAAACCCAATGCTGACCAGTGGCCAAAGACAATGAGTGTCTCTTTCCAATAGTTTTTTTTGACCTCAAACCAAGGCTTTAAATTCTCGACATCCTCCATCAATCCTCCTTTGTATTGGAAATCCAGTTCATTATTCTTTTTAAGCATTCTCATGCGGGTAAAGGTATTGATAACAAAGCGATGCTTTTCAATTCCCTTGAGCCTCTCTGACCATCATATGCGGTGAATTACCATACATAGAGTGAGTAATTGTTTGCAGTTATCTCCCTTAAGAAGAACCTCAACCTCACTTGCGTATGATATTGCCTGCTCGATCGTCCACTGAGGATGAATTCCAGCATGCACTAAAATGCGATTATTATTTTTACTGAAATGGACTAAAGGTTTGCACCTTAACCACTCCATTAATGGTTCTCTATCATGCGCATTTAAAATCTCTTTTAGACAATCAGATTCTTTACTCAGGGGTATAGCTTCAAAATGTAATGCTAAGAGATGTAAATCATGATTACCAAGAACAGTTGTCACTGCGCCTTCAAGATTTTTGATAAAACGCAGTGTTTTTAGAGAATCAGGCCCACGGTTAACCAAGTCACCAGTTAACCATAGCTGATCTTTTTCTGGACTAAAGTTAATTTTATCTAGGAGCCGTCTGAATGCATCATAGCAGCCTTGTAAATCTCCAATTGCATAGACAGCCAATAGAATTTCCTTTTTTAGTGAATAACACCAGGGACTGCTAGAGTGAAAGGAGCTATAGGCGCATCAAAATTATTGCCATCACCTGCTTGCATATTATATTTACCTTGCATCGCTCCAACGGGCGTTTCTATGATTGCACCACTTGAATAACAAAATTGTTCACCTGGTTTTAACTTAGGTTGCTCTCCCACAACACCATCACCTCTGACTTCTTGAGTTTTTCCATTAGAATCTGTGATTACCCAATGACGACTCAAAAGTTTAGCCGAGTTATTACCTTTATTTGAGATCGTTATTGTGTAGGCGAAAACATAGCGATTTTCATCAGGTTCAGATTGTTCATGAATATAGTTAGTATCCACTTTTATATTGATATTAGAACTTTCCGACATAATTATTTGTTACTCATTTATTGTATTTGCAAGTTTTGACCAGGTTAATATTGGAACTTCTTCGGCTCTTTGGGTTGGGCTCAAATCCATTTCTATCATTATTTTATCAGAGATTAGTCCTTTTAGTGAGTTTCTAAGCGTTTTTCTACGCTGAGAAAATGCTTGTGTGACAATCTTTGAGAGTGTAGCTGGGTTTTTGATTATGATCTGATTATTTGGTTTTGGTTTTATTTTAACTACAGATGAGATGACTCTTGGTGCTGGATTAAATGCCTTGGCTGGTACGTCAAAAAGATTATATGTATCCATGTATGTTCCAAACATTATGGATAACCGACCGTAATTTTTTCCACCTGGGGACGCTGCTAAACGGTTAGCAACCTCTTTTTGAAGCATGAAATGTTGATCATAAATATTATTTTTAAATTGAATTAGATGAAACATCAACGGGGTAGAAATATTATAGGGAAGATTACCTATTATTCTTAATTTTTTTCCAATACTTGAATAATCAAATTTGAGTGCATCACCTTGGTGGATAGAAATATTAGGGTAATGTGAAAATTTTCTTTCTAGAGTAGGGATGAGATCACGATCTAATTCAACAATATGTAGGTTTGGTTTAGATTGGGCTATTGGTTTGGTGAGGACGCCATTACCAGGGCCAATTTCGATAATTACATCATCAGGTTTCGGATTAATATTGCTAACGATCGCATGCACAATTTGTTGATCAATTAAAAAATGTTGCCCAAACCTTTTTTTCGTGTGGTGCCTTTCATTCATTATTTAATCATTTCAATAGCTAATTCTATAGCGGCTATTAGACTATCAGAGCTTGCTTTTCCTTTACCTGCAATATCAAATGCAGTCCCATGGTCGACAGAAGTTCTCACAAATGGCAAGCCAAGAGTAATATTAACAGCCTCACCAAATCCAGCATATTTTAGAACAGGAAGACCTTGATCATGGAACATCGCAAGAACAACATCACTGTCTTTTTCAGCTTTCAGGAAGATTGTATCGGCAGGAATTGGACCTTCAATATTAAAATTTTTGTTTTGAAATTCTTTTATGACAGGCTCTATGATTTCTTGTTCTTCTGAGCCAAGGTGGCCATTTTCACCAGCATGTGGATTGAGTCCACATACCAAGATGCGAGGACTTTTTATTTTAAAATATTTCTTTAGATCTGCATGTAAGATATTAATGATCTTTCTGAGTTTATCTTTTGTTATATGAGAGGAGATTTTCGATACAGGTATATGAGTGGTCGCAAGGGCAACTCTTAAATTGTCTGCAGCTAACAACATTACAGGAGTATTTGCATTGGTTTGCTTTGCGATAAATTCGGTATGACCTGTAAATTTAATACCAGCTTCGTTGATAACAGCTTTATTGACTGGTGCTGTAACCATTGCTTTGTATGTTCCATTTAGACAAAAATCAATAGTTTCTTCTAGACCGTCCATAAGAATAAGTGAATTTTGATAGTTAGGTTCCCCACAAATAACTTTTGAGCTAAAGGTTTTGGTTCTTATATATAAGGTATCTTTGGGTAATCTCTCGGCTCTAATTACACTTGGCTGCCATTCAATAAAGTGTATAACTTTATTTAATTCTTTTGCTCTTTCTCTTATAACTGCTGGGTCTGAGACAATTACTAAGTTCTCGCTCCACTCATGATTAATGAGATCTAGACAAATTTCAGGTCCAATACCAGCTGGTTCGCCAACCGTAACTGCAATAAGATGTTCAGGGGGTAGATGATGCATGAGGTATAGAGCTTAAATTTATTTATTATTTAGATTCTTTTTTCAACAAATGCTTGATCTCTAATACGTCGAATCCAAATCTCAGATTCATTAGCAAGCTTGCCATTTTTTATTTGTTGCGAGCAATTAACTTGCTTTAATTCTTCCGTATTGTCATGCGTTCTTCTTCCAGTAACCTCTAGTATATGCCAGCCAAAACGTGAGCGAAAAGGTTCAGATATAACACCGAGTTCACTATTATCGACAGTATTCTGGAATTCCTCTACGAAAATACCAGGACTAACCCAGCCCATAGACCCACCTTCATTGGCTGACCCTGGATCTTCAGATAGGAGCTTTGCAATTTCACTGAATTTTTTACCTTCATTTATCTGTTTTCGGGCATCATCAAGTTTTTGTTTTGCCGTTTCGTTGTCAATTATTTGATTAGGTATTACCAATATATGCCTGACTTCACTTTGCTCTATTTCACTTCGCTCTATTTTACTTCTCATCTCATTTATCTTGATGATATGAAATCCGCTTAAGGCTTGCATTGGCTGTGAGTACTCACCTTGCTTTATGGTATTCACAATATTGGAAAATAATGTTGGCAACTGCTCTCCTTTGCGCCAGCCAAGTAATCCACGATCTATTCCAGTTTGGCTGTCAGAATAGGTGATGGCCATTTCTCCAAAATCTGCACCATTATCAAGTTCTTTAATTACATTATCAGCAATTACTCTTGCATTGTTATATTGATCGGTTGTCGCCGATTCAGGAACCGATATTAGTATGTGCGAAAGATTATAGTCAGAAATATTAATAATATTATCATCCAGCCTCGCAAAACACTGATTCATCTCTCTTTCAGAGACATTAATTCTAGAAATAACATCTATTTGGCGTAATTGTTCAAAGATTAATTGGTTTCTTAGGTCACTTCGATATCGCCCATAGTCTATGCCATCTGCGGTAAGTAGAGCCGGAAGCTCCTCAAAACTAATGTTATTCTCTTCTGCAATAAGAGAGATAGCCCCATTTAACATTTGGTCAGAAATTTGAATGCCAATTTGACCAGCGCGTTGCAATTGTATCTCTTCAATAATCAGTTGCTCAAGAAGCTGTTCTTCCATGATATCTCTTGTCGGTAACTCGAGCCCCTGAAGCTCAGCTCGTTTTGTAATATTTGTAATTTGAAAATTTAGTTGGCTTCTCAAAACCACCCCTTCATTAACAATAGCTACAATTGAGTCTAGTTCTCTTTGGTTCTCTTGTGCGATTACAAAAGTGAAGTTCATTAATGTTAAAAATATAATGATGGAGTATATAAATTTTATTTTATTCATAATTTTTTATTGAATGTAGTTTGAGTAACCTAGAATACCACGTTCTAGGAGTTTATCTGCTTTTGTACCAATACTGGTCATACCTTTCAGCACAAGTTGTATACCTAATGAAGTATCTTCTTGTCCATCTCTTGTCGAGACGTATTGTCTATATACCATTCTAACCGCCCAACAACAACTCTCATATTCAAGACCATAAAATTGTTCTAAAGTTCTTTTGTCTTTAATTGAGTAATTGTAGTGTCCTAATACATTCCACGTCTCAGAAATTGGCCATGACCATGAAATATTCCCTTGTTCCAACAAATTTTGACGAAATCGATAACCAAAATTTAAAATCCTATTATTTTCTGATCGATATTGAATGCGAGCCTGGGATCTAGCAACACCTGAATTTTCATTATTCCATTGATGGGAAATATCAAAATTTAAATCATCAAAGATTAGAAATCTAAGTTCAGCTATAAAATCTGAATTTGAACTAGGAATAAAATTTCTACCAGGGAGAGTGACTTTTTGATTGTTGAGATAAAAAGATTTACCTAATGTTACTGAAATTACCTCCTTACCATCTTTATTATCAATAACTTTTGAACCAAAACCAAGACTGATTTGTTCTGTATCAGCGATTCTATCAATACCTATAAAACGATTTTTTCGGAATAGTTGAACCAGATTTAAATCTGGTTCAATAGTGTCAAAAATAGGCAAATTTTTCTGATCTCGATAGGGTGTATTTAGATACAAGAATCTGGGCTCAAAGGTTTGCGTATAATTTTCTAATGGGCGTTCAAAAAATAATCCTGCATCTAAACTTGCAATAGGTATAGTTCTAGAAGGATCGGAGATTTGATCTTTTTCAAAATTCTTTAACTGATATTGAGTATGTTTTAGAGCAATTGATGGGTTAACATACCAACCCTCTTTTTTTATTTCCCAATCCAGTTCTGGTTGCGTATCAATTCGCCACCCAGTTACACCGACATCGCGATCAAAAAAAACAATCTCACTATCTAGGCTAGCAGATATGCCTAAGGGTTTATATGGGAGAGAGGCGTTAAATTTTAGTTGCGGTAAACGTGCATAGGGTCGGTCAGTTAATAGAATACTTTTATCAATAGTTTGAAAATTCTGAAAGCGAGCAAGAAATGACCAATTCTCACCAAATGCGTCCATCATTATATTTTGGTTAAGATGGGTAATGCTGGTCATACTTAAATTGCCCCCTAAATCCTCAAAGTAATTTCCATCTGATGTATTTCCATAATCAATAGTAGTTCTAATCCCGTTAGCGAAATTAGTTTCATTATTAAATTGAATATAATGCCTAGATGCACCAAATATATTGTCATTATTGAGATAATCTAGCTTAAGTTGGCTTTTGTTAGTGGAGGATATATACCTAAACTCGTTACCTAATTGAAAACCACGACCAGTAAGGATTCTTGGTGTTATTGTGGCATCATAATTTTTTGCAATATTCCAGTACCAAGGTAATCTAATTTCATTTCCACTTCTTCCACCACCTCCTATCTCAGGCGCCAGAAAACCTGATTTTCTGGCATCACCAAGAGGGAATGAGATTTTAGGGATATACAGTATTGGGATATCTTTAAAGCTTAGGGAAACCTTATCCGCTTGTGCTTCACCTTCATCAAGATCAAGGACAATGTTTTTTGCTTTAATAAACCAATCATTCGAACCAACTGGACATGTCGTATAATTTACATCACGTAAGTTTAAAATTCCTTCTTCTTGGAGCTCAATCGACTCAGCATTTCCTCTTGAGATATTATCTCCAAGAACAAATGTTGCTTCATTAAATAATATCTCACCACCTAAGTAAGAGAATAAAGCAGATTCGCTGGAAACCATTAAGTTATTATTTTCAAATTGAACATTACCCTCCAGATTGAGTGATTCTTTATCAGGATTGTATTTAGCTGAGTTAGAAGTTGTAATACTTTCATTTGATGTTATGACTACATTCCCAGTTAAATTGGTAGCCGGCTGCAAGCCAACATTTAGATAGATATTGTCTGCTTCAAAATTAATAGCATGATTACTTTGATTTTTTTTATTAAAATTTAATGGTAGATTGCACATATCATTTTGCTGTGCATAGACATTCGCAGATGAGAAAGCTAATGTTAGGGCTATTAATTGAAAAGAATGTTTAAACAAAAAATATAATATCCATTTGATTGGCATTATTGGTGTTCGGTATCAAGCTTGTTTTACTCATAAGTGTATTCTATTGAATTTTTCGTATTAAAGGAAAAATAATTATCCAAACAATAAACTCAGATATACGTTACACAGACCTCCTGAGTTGGATAAAAAGTCTCCCGGGTGATCCTTATGAGAATATTGAAATTGCATCTTCAGACGCTAGTTTCAGAAGATATTTCCGGGTCTGGCAAAATGAAGTCTCATTTATTGTAATGGATGCACCGCCAACGAAAGAAAATAGTATAAAATTTTTAAAATTTTCAGATTTATTTCGAAGTATAAAAATTAATTGTCCTGACATACTAGAATCTAATCTAAAAAAAGGTTTTTTGTTGTTGACTGATCTTGGGTTTGATCATTATTTGGCTGCCCTAGAAAAAGATCCAGAATTACTAGAGCCTCTGTATAATGATGCATTAACTACTCTTCAAATTCTTCAATCTGATGCTAAGTCAATTATGGGGCATTTTTCACACTATGATGAGAATATGTTAAGGGGAGAGACAGATCTTTTTTCTGATTGGTTTTGCTTAAAAGAACTTGGTATTTCTTTTAATAAGGGCGAGCTATCTCAGTGGAAGGATTGTGTTGAAATTCTTCTTAAGAGTGCTTTAAATCAACCTCAAGTTGTTGTTCATCGTGACTTTCATTCTAGAAATTTAATATATAGAAAGCTAAATAATCCAGGTGTTCTTGATTTTCAAGATGCAGTTATTGGTCCAATTACATATGATTTAGTTTCATTATTAAGAGATTGTTATATCTCACTTCCAGAGAAAACCATCCATCAGATGCTTGAGATTTATTACTCAAATCTTGATACTTCATTAAAAGATAGGATGAGCAAAAAAAAATTTATCAGATTCTTTGATCTAATGGGAATTCAAAGACATCTCAAAGCGGTTGGAATATTTGCTCGATTAAAGCATCGCGATGGTAAAAATAATTATCTCAAAGATATCCCTAGAACAATAAATTATCTTTTTAACATTACAGCAAAATACCCTGAACTTGAGTTCTTAAATATTTTTTTGAAAAATAAATGCCTAACATATAGGGATTCATGAAATGAGGGCAATGATTTTAGCTGCTGGACGTGGTGAGCGTTTGAAGCCATTAACAAATTGCATACCAAAATGCTTGGTGAAGGTAAGGAATGAGACGCTCCTTGAAAGGCATTTTCATATGTTAAAAGGCGCTGGTGTTTCTGAGGTTGTTATTAATTTAGGGTGGTTGGGAGAAAAGATTGTTGATTTTGTTGGGACGGGCGCAAGATTTGGCTTAGAGGTAAATTATAGTTATGAGGATGATAAAATATTAGAAACTGGAGGAGGTATTGTTAAAGCACTACCGATGCTTGGTGATAAACCTTTTTGGGTAATTAATGGAGATATTTTTACAGATTACATACTTCCTGATATTGATTTAGGTCAAAAATTTTTAGGTCATTTAATTTTAGTACCAAATCCAACCTATAAAACTATAGGTGATTTTAATCTTATAGATAATAAGGTGGTAAAAGACAAAAAATTGCCATTTACATTTAGTGGCATGGCTCTTTATGAGCCAAAACTATTTGAGAAAGAAATAATAAGAAGATTTTCAATCGTTCCTATATTAATTGAATGTATAAAAAATAAATGTTTATCAGGAAGTTCTTTCAAGGGTGATTGGCATGATGTTGGCACACCAGCTAGGTTAGCCAGGCTAAATAAATCTTAAGGCTAAATAAAAATTAATTTAGATTTCTTGTAGTGCACTGATATTTTTTTCTAGATGGCAGACCATTTTTTTTTGAATTATTTTTTTATCTTCAGTGATACCTAAATTTTTTAGATTGGTAACATCTAATCCTTTGAAACCACAGGTATTAATGCCTTGAAAGGGCTCTAGGTTGACACTATGATTAAACGCAAGACCATGATAACTGCAGCCCTTGCTTATCCTTAGACCGACACTGGCGATTTTCTTTGAATTTACATAGACTCCTGGCGCTTCAGATTTCCTGATAGCCTCTATATTGTATTCGGCCATCAGATTTACGATGGTTTGCTCGAGTGTCGAGATAAGTTGACGAATGTTTAAATTTAATTTCGTTAAATCAAATAAAACATACATCATTATTTGACCTGGTCCATGATAGGTAACTTGGCCTCCTCGATCGACTTTTAAGATTCTAATTTGCCCTGAATTAAGGATATGTTTTGAGTCTCCATTTGTACCTAATGTATAAATATCATGATGTTCAGTAAACCAGACCTCATCATTACTTCGATTTGTTCTTGATTGTGTGTAATTCTTCATCATTGACCATACTGAATCATAATCAGTCATGCCAAGATTACGTATTTTGAGTAAAATTTCTTTTTTGTGTAGGTGAGTTGATGACACTACAGCACATATAATATGTGATCATTTTTCGATAAATCGACATATATTTCATCTAATTCTATTTGATTATTGACATTAACAATAAAAGTAAGAGCTATATATTTTCCTTTTTTACTGGAATTCTTCTTAGTACTATTATCGGGAATCTTTTGTGAGTGCTTGATTAATATCGACTTAGCGGCACTATAAAAATTAGCATCATCTCGACCTAATACCTTTATTGGGAATTTACACGGAAAGTCTATTAATGATTCTGATTTAGCCTGCTTCGTCATAATTTTATTATTCAAACCAAAGTTGCATTGTGTCCTTAATTTGTTGCCATAGAGTACCCGTAGGGTTAGTGTCTAGAGCAATTAATGGCTGTGTTGCTATGATTGAGTCATTAAGTTTCACAATGAGTTCTCCTAAGATCTGTCCTTTTTCGATGGGACCTATTATTTCTGATTGAATATTATTTTCAATACTTAAGTTATCAAAACTACCTCTTGGTAATGTTAAGTTAAGGTCCTCTGAGATCCCTAAAGTTACTGTCTCAGATAAAGTTTTCCATGATCTTGCTTCGGTGATCTCTTGCTCAGATTTAAAAACAGACTTAGTTTCATGAAATCTAAAGCCATAATTTAGCATTGCTTGACTACCATCAATACGTGATTTTGCTGTGGCTGTTCCTAGGACGACTGAAATAAGTCGCATGCCATCTCTTTCGGCGGATGAAACAAGACAATAGCCAGCTTCATCTGTACTACCAGTTTTCATGCCATCGACACTTGGGTCTCGCCAGAGTAATGAATTTCTATTTCTTTGTGTAATTCCATTGAATGTAAATTCTTTTGTAGAATACCATGCGTAGTATTGTGGGAATTCTCTAATGATAGCCTTAGCAAGAAGGGCAAGATCATTTGCAGTCGAAAAATGATCTTCATCAGGTAAGCCAGTGGTATTCTGAAATGAGGAAGAAACCATATTGAGATTTACCGCGTACTGATTCATCAGGTCCACAAATAAAAATTCAGAACCCGCGATATGTTCGGCTAAAGCAATGCTTGCATCATTACCAGATTGAACAATCATTCCCATCAAGAGATCTTGAACTGAAACCTTTTTACCTACTTCAATAAACATTCTTGACCCTTCCATTCTCCATGCTTTTTCACTAATTGTGACAAGGTCATTCAGCGAGATTTGATCATTCTCTATGGCATGAAATACGACATAAGCAGTCATAAGCTTCGTAATACTGGCAGGGGGTAGTTTTAAGTTTGGTTCTAAAGAGCCAATTTTATGATTAGTCAGCGCATCAACGATTAAATAACTTTTAGCTCCTATAATTGGTGGTGAAGGTATGTTTGCAATTTGTGCTCTCGATAGACTAGTCAATGAAGTGGTCAATGTGAGAATAAAAAACAGCGATATTAGGAGTTTACGATACATTTATTTTGCCTTAGTGGATGCGATAGTTTTTTTGTATTTATTGGTTATTTAATTAGTAACAATTTTAGTTTGATAAACACCAATTTTTCGTAACCTAGATAATAGCTCATTATGTTGTTTTTTGTTTTTTATCGGGCCAACTTGAACTTTATAAGTTGGTGATAAAGGTCTGAGCCAATTATATTCTTTTCTAACATTAGCTGAATTAAATTTATTATCTTTTAAAAGTTTCAAGTAATCATAAGCATTTTCTTTTTCTTCAAAGGCACCAATCTGAATATATGCTTCTTCATCTATATTTTTATCTAGGTCATCATTTTTTTCAGTAACTGTCCTGATTTCTACTTGAGCCGTGCCATTTTTAACTATATCTAATTTTAGGGCAGCTGCATAAGAGAGATCAATTAATCGATTATCAATGAATGGCCCACGATCATTCACTCGAACAATTATCGTTTTATTGTTAACCAGATTTCTTACCTCAAGGTAGGTAGGTAATGGAAGGGTTTTATGTGCCGCGGTCATGGCATAAATGTTATAAATTTCCCTATTTGAGGTATAACGACCATGAAACTTAGTGCCATACCAGGAAGCGATACCCCTGGCTTTGTAGTCTTTTGCGGAAGGCATAACTTTATATCGCTTTCCTCTAACCTCATAATATCCTTTTTCATCGCCATTACCGTAATTACTGAGTGGTTCTGATCTTGGAATTGCATTTTTTGTAGAAATATTTTTCATAATTCTTGGCGGCCCATCTCCAAAAAAATTAGAAAAACATGAAGACAACAGTAATATCGACGCTACTATAATTAGTAGTTTTGAAAAAATATTCATCTATTTTTCTTCATCTCATTGACAATTTCTTGGCCCAACTGATGGACGGCTAGAGCATACATCGTGCTATGATTGTAGCGCGTTATCACAAAGAAATTATGAAAAGCTACCCAGTAATTATTCGCACCTTCTTGCTCTAAAAATAATACTTCACTGGGGTGGTTATCATTCATGACAGTATCAAATATGATCCCTTTTTCTTTAAGTATTTCGACTGTTTCAGTTGCCTTTAGGCCATCTTTGATTTTCGGTTTTGAAGCTAATTGGTTAATTTTAGCTGGCACGATGATTTCATTACCTTGTTGCCACCCATGCTCAACAAAGTAATTTGCCACACTTCCAATTACATCTGTCCAATTTGTCCATATGTCACGCTTATCATCACCATCAGAATCAACAGCATAAGCACGATAACTGCTTGGCATGAATTGAGGGGAGCCCATAGCACCAGCATAAGATCCAGTAGCATCGAATGGATTCATATTTTCTTCTCTCGTTAAAAGAAGATATGCCTCTAATTCTTTAGTGAAGAACGCAGATCTTTTTGGGTAATCAAACGCCAGAGTTGAAAGAGCATCTATAACGCGATAACCACCCGTGAATCTTCCAAAATAAGTTTCAACCCCAATAATAGCTACTAGAATTTCTATACTAACTCCTGTTTCTTGACTAATATTATCAAGAATTTGTTGGTGCTCAAGCCAGAAATCAGCACCAGCTTTAATTCTTTCTTCCTTAATAAAAATATTACGATATTCATTCCAAGTTAATCTTTTCTCTGCAGGACGACTGATGGCCTCGAGTATTTTTTCTTTCGATTCTGCTTTTGAGAGGATTAATGATAAATCATCACTATCAAAATCATGTTTTTCTACCATTGTCATAATGAAATTCTGGATATTGGTTCTGTCGACATCATGTGATGAGGCCGTATTCGAGATTAGGACCAGAAGGATGAGAATAATTTTATGTTTCATTGAATCTCCCATTTAAGTTGATAATAATTTTTGATTGGAATTGATAGACATTAGGATACCGAATCCAATCATTAACGTCACCATAGATGTACCACCATAACTAATTAATGGAAGTGGAATACCTACAATTGGCATTAAGCCAATAACCATTGCAGCATTGACAAAAACATATACAAAAAAAGTTAAACTAATGCTACCAGCAAAAAGTTTAGAGAAGATATCTGGCGCTTGAGAAGCGATATATAAACTTCTACCTATTATTAAAATATAAAGTATCAATATACATAAAAGACCTAGTAGTCCAAATTCCTCGCCAATAACTGCAAAAATAAAATCCGTGCTTTTTTCAGGTAAAAATTCCAACTGAACTTGACTTCCATTTGTCCAGCCTTTGCCAAATAAACCACCTGAGCCAATGGCAATTTTAGACTGAATAATATTGTAACCAGCACCCAAAGGATCACTATCAGGATTTAATAGGGTAATTACACGTTGTCTTTGATAGTCCTCCATAACCTTCCAAAGTAGGAGTGAACTTGGGATCGCCAACAAAGTCAGGGCGCCTATATATCGAAATGGTATACCCGCTAAAAAAATAATGAGTATTCCAGATGTAAATACCAATATAGAAGTTCCTAAATCGGGTTGTTTTGCAATAAGAATACTTGGTATTAATATCAAGATGAATATATTGAAGATCTGTTTGCCTGATGGGGGTAATTTTCTTTCATTCAGATACCAAGCAACCATCATTGGCACAGCAAGTTTCATTATTTCAGAGGGTTGAAAACGAATACCAATATCAAGCCATCTCTGAGCTCCTTGTCCTATTTCACCGAGTAAAAGAACTAAAGATAATAAAACTAAACCAAAAAAATAACTCCAAGGTGATATTCGTTTTATCAGATCAGTCGGAATTTGTGCGGATATCAGTAGAGCGATAAAAGCCACTCCAATCCTTAATAACTGACGCATTAATACTTCTGAACTTTCATTGGAAGCACTAAAAAGAATGAAAACCCCTAATAAACAAGCTATAGAAATTAGCAGCAAGAGTGGTCCATCCAATTTTAATAGATGCAAAGCAGAGTTACTGCCTGTTATTAAATTCCTTGATCGCCATGTATTTGAAGTGACTTTAAGCATAATTATTTATTGTCGGATAATCATAGTTAGTATCCAAGATATTTATCCATAATGCTTTTGGCTATTGGCGCCGCTATGCGACTTCCACTATTGCCATTTTCAACAATTACTGCAACAGCTATCTCAGGTTTGTTAAGTGGTGCAAAAGCCACAAATAATGCGTGATCTTGGAACCTCTCATCAATCAAGTCTCGATCATACTCTTCCTCTTGCCCAACTGAGATTACTTGTACTGTGCCACTTTTACCTGCCATTTCATAAGGTGAACCAAGACCTACATTCCTTGCAGTTCCTGATCCCTGCATAACATTATGCATGGCAGAGATTATTTCTTCCCAATAAGACTGAGAATCTACTTTGATTTGGGTTAATTCTTGTGACTCATTAAAAATCTTTTCGCTGTTCATTGGGTTTTCAATAGCTGAAATAAGTGTGGGCTTGAATCTACTTCCTCTAGTAGCTAATGCGGCTGTTGCACTTGCGAGTTGAAGGGGTGTTGCAAGCATATAACCTTGACCAATTGATGCAATTACAGTCTCTCCTGGAAACCAATTTTTATCTTCTTTTTTACTGAACATTGTTTTCTTCCATTGAGTCGATGGAATGAGACCTGCTCTCTCGCCTGCAAGCTCAATTTCTGTTTTTTGACCCAAACCAAATTGATCAAGATAGTTATGCATTCTATCGATACCGATTTGACCACCAACCTCGTAAAAGAATACATCACATGACTGAGAAATAGCTTTATGAAGATTAACTGAACCATGACCACTTGATAGCCAGTCACGATAACGATGAGTATTACCTGGGAGTGAGTAATGCCCCCTGCAGATATGTCTCTGTGTTAGATTGGTGACACCTAATTGAAGTGCTGCTAGGCCAAGAATAGGTTTAATTATCGAGCCAGGCGAATAGGTGCCGAGCACAGCTCGATTAAATAAAGGTTGATCTGTATTGCTTTGTAATTCGTTGTATTTAACAGCGGTTAGATTTTCATTGAATATATTGGGATCAAATGAGGGTGAGCTGACTAAAGCTAATACTTCGCCGTTATTAGGATCTATGGCAACAACTGAACCTCTCCTATCTGCTAGAAGATCGGTTGCAAGTACCTGAAGATCAAGATCAATAGTTAAGAAAATATTTGTCCCTGGTAGAGCGGTTTTTTTTTCTAAAAAAGTATTATTTTTTCGATTTTCATTGAGAGGTATTTCTCTACCTCTGGCATTGGCAATGAATTGATAATATCCGGGCTCCCCATGAAGAGTGGTTTCTTTGAAATACTCTGTTCCGGTTTTCCCAGTTTTTTCATTTGGGTTATAAAAGGATTGATTTAATCTTATTTGGTCTTTTTTATTAATCGAACCTACATAGCCTACAACATGCGACGTATATTGTTTATGAGGATAATGTCGAATTAATTTAGGTTGTAAATCAACGCCTGGAAAATCTGCACGATTAGCAGCAAATCTTGCTATTTCTTCATCAGATAAATTGGATCTCAGCGTAATTGGTCTAAATTTTTGTGTTTTTTGTATTTTTTTTCTAATTACTTCGGTTTGGACTGGGTCAATTAGCTTTAAGTCTAGTAAATCCTCAATAGTACTTTCAATATTAACAACTTGTTCTGGGATAATTTCAAGTTCAAATGCAGTTATATTTTCAGCCAATGTATTGCCATTTCGGTCATATATTGAACCTCTAGGTGGAAGTGTGGCTCTTAAATTTATTCTATTTCCCTGTGCTTTTTGGCTAAAAGAATCATATTCAAAAACTTGTAATTGAATGAGTCTTATAACGATGATGAACAAGAGAAATAAACCCACTAGGGAGGAAATAAATATACGATTTAGAAACAGCGCCTTTTCTTTGCCATGATCTTTAATATGAAGATTTTCAAACATAAAATATTCGTCTTATTTTTTTGTTGTTGTAAAGATAAATAATCTACCAAATAATTTTGCAATAATCGGCCAGAGAATTGTACCACTGATTATTGGCCCTAAATAACTTGAGAAAGAACTCGAAATACCTGACACACCATTAATCCAAAATAGAATGAATTGATAAATTATTATCAAGAAAAATACGGTTGCGGTTAATTGTAGCAAAGGAAAAATCCTCAGTTGTAAATGAAATTTAGTAACAAGAAAGATTATTAATAATGAAGCTAAAGCGTGTTGGCCTAATAATGATCCTTTACTTACATCGACGAGTAAACCAACAAAAAAAGCCATACCTAAATTAAATTCCTTTGGTATATAGATAGAGAGAAATATTAAGAGCAGAAGAGACCAGTCTGGCTTATATATCTTAAGTAAATCTGGAGTAGGAATTAGAATCAAAATCATACAAATCAGTGTTGCTGAAAAAGCTATAATTTTGTTTTGATTATTTTTAATTTCACTAGGCATAATTTAATTACTATCTATCAGTATCACTTCGCGAACTTGGTTTAAAGAAGCTATTGGTTTTGCGGTCACATCAGCAAATTGTTGGGTTGGGTTAAGTAAAATAGAATCTACAATAGCCACAGGATATCCATTGGGGAATTTACCTCCTAGTCCTGAGGTCATCAAGAGATCACCAATCTTAATATCAGCATTATTTGGAATAAAAGGAATATTCAGGCTTTCAAAAGATCCATTTCCTTGTGCTATTGCCCGAAAACCATTTCGATTAATCTCGACAGGGATAGCATGATCTGTATCGCTAATAAGAATAACTTTTGCAGATAGAAAATTTGTTTGTAATATCTGACCTATAACCCCATTGGAATCGACAAGCACCTGTCCATCATAGGCACCGTCTTGTTCTCCTTTATTGATAACAACTAGATGTCTGAAAGGGTTCGTGTTTGTAGAAATAATTCTTGCGATCTGAAAGCTATTATTTATTGATAATGACGCGTTAAGAATTTCTCTTAATCTGATATTTTCTTGCTCAAGAGAAGCAAGTCTCTGTAAAGCTAATTCTTTTTGCAGTTGTTCAGCATATAGTTTTTTATTCTCTGAGATTAATTCTTCACGCGAAGCTAAGTTTGTATTCATCCAGTTGTCGAAACGTTGAGGGAAATCAACTAATGACTGTATAGGATGGATTGCAATTGCAACGGAATTTCTTATTAAGGATATGTAATTATTTTTTTGATCACTAAAAAGAAGAAAGAAACTTAAGCAGAGTAGTAGGATAAATTTTATATTCAGTGCCGGTATACGTGGTCTTCGATGCTTATCTGATTCAACTACCATATTTTCAATTTAATTGATCTTTATTCAAGTGCGAAAATAGAAGGACCATGTTCATCAATAAGTTCGATAACTCGTCCACCACCACGTGCAACACAGGTTAGAGGATCATCGGCAACCAATACAGGTAATCCAGTTTCTTCCATTATTAATTTATCTAGGGATCGCATCATTGCACCACCACCTGTGAGGACAATACCTCGTTCTGCAACATCAGATCCAAGTTCAGGTGGCGTTTGTTCTAAAGCTTGCTTAACCGCACCTACGATTCCCTGAAGAGGTTCTTGGAGCGCTTCTAGGAATTTCATTGCTATTCAATGTGAAACTTCGAGGTACACCTTCTGCAAGATTCCCTTCCTTTAACTGAGATTTCTCTGACTTTTTGTCCAGGAAATGCAGAACCAATTTCATGTTTTACTTTTTCTGCAGTTGCCTCACCGATTAGGATGCCGTAATTACGCCTGACATAACTGATAATTGCTTCATCAAAACGATCTCCACCTATTCTCACAGAGGCCGCATAAACGATACCATTCAATGAGATTATCGCTACTTCTGAGGTTCCACCACCAATATCTAGTACCATAGAGCCTCGCGCTTCATGGACTGGCATGCCAGCCCCAATAGCTGCAAGCCATTGGTTCTGGTATTAAAAATACTTTTCTAGCACCTGCATTTTCTGCAGACTCTCTTATGGCTCGTCTCTCTACTTGCGTTGGAGCCATAGGGGACACATATTAGTACACGCGGACTTGGTCTGAAATATCTTGTTCCGTGTACTTTTTGAATAAAATTGTTGCAACATTTTTTCAGTAATAGTGAAATCTGCGATTACCCCATCTTTTAATGGTCGTATAGCAGTAATATTACCAGGGGTTCTGCCAAGCATGCCTTTTGCATCTGCGCCAACTGCCTCAACACTTTTTCCACCTTTCATCATATCTTCACGAATAGCAACGACAGATGGTTCATTGAGGACTACACCAGCCCCTCTTGAGTAAATCAAAGTATTTGCTGTACCTAAATCAATCGATAAATCGGTTGAGAAATAACCTAAAATATTTTTAAACATGGAATTATTGAAGCTCTTTATACTAATTGACTGTCTAATCTATCAAATGAGGGTAACCTTCGGCAAGCTATCATATGTTATTCTATCTCAACTTATTTCAATTTATAATCTTGCTTAAATTTGTGTTGGAGGCGTCAGTTGTCATTAAATAAAGAACAAATAAAATATCTAGCGTTACTCTCACGCATGGACATCCAGGATAGTGAGACAAAAGATGTGGTAGATAAATTATCCCGCATAGTCGAATTTGTTGATCAATTACAGGCTGTATCAACCGAAGGTACTGAGCCTATGGCGCATCCATTAGAACATGGTCAGCGCTTGAGAGTCGATAAAGTTACAGAAAATAATGAGCGTGAGAAAATACAATTGAATGTAAATGAAACCAATAATGGTATGTATTTAGTGCCTAAAGTAATTGATTAAAGCAGCTATTATGCCCATCAAAGAAATACAAAACATGACACTTTGCGCATTAAAGCAAGGAATGAAAGATAAAGACTTTACTTCTTTAGAAATTACCGAGCTATTGCTGTCACGTATTAATGACTTGGGTAAACCACTAAATGCTTTTATCACAGTGACAGCAGAGCAAGCGATAAAAGAGGCTAAGAATGCTGATAAGTTAATTGCGACTGGAAATAATAAGCCACTCTTGGGCTTGCCTGTCGCTCATAAGGATCTTTTTTGTACCGATGGAGTTTTGACTTCATGCGCGTCAAAGATGTTGCATAACTTTATTCCGCCTTATGATGCATCTGTAGTTAAAAATCTGAAAAAAAGTGGCGCTATTATGTTGGGCAAGACCAATATGGATGAATTTGCCCATGGGCTCATCAAATGAAACCAGTTATTACGGCCCAGTAAAAAAATCCTTGGAATTTAGATTTATCTCCTGGTGGCTCTTCTGGAGGCTCTGCTTCTGCAGTTGCAGCATGTTTAGTTCCAGCGGCAACAGGCACAGATACAGGTGGTTCGATAAGGCAACCAGCTGCCTTGACAGGAGTCACAGGAATAAAAACCTACTTATGGTCGAGTATCTCGTTATGGCATGATTGCATTTGCTTCAAGCCTTGACCAAGGAGGTGTCTTCACAAGGTCGGTTGAGGATGCCGCGCTATTGCTGGGGGAGATGTCAGGATTTGATGAAAATGATTCAACTTCAGTTGATGTGCCAGTACCTGATTATTTAGGTGGCATCAATAAATCCATTAAGGGTTTAAAAATAGGTTTTAGTCCGACAACATTTTTGATGCTGGTTTGGATGATGATAATGCCAAAGCCGTTAGGGAGGCTCTTGATATATTAAAGGAACAAGGCGCTGAAATTGTTGATATTGATTTACCTAATATCGAATTATCTGTGCCTACCTATTATGTGGTGGCTTCAGCTGAATGTTCATCTAATTTGTCTCGTTATGACGGTGTGAGATTTGGTTATCGAGCTGAAAAATTATAATGATTTAAATGAGTTTTTATTGTAAAAACTCGTGGTGAGGGTTTTTGGTGCTGAAGTTAAGCGACGCATCATGACAGGCACTTATGTTTTATCGGCAGGATACTATGATGCTTACTATTTGAAGGCACAAAAAGTTAGACAACTTATCAGTCAAGATTTTAAGAAAGCATTTGAAAAAGTTGATTTAATCGCCGGTCCAACTACACCATCACCGGCATTTGCTCTAGGCGCAAAGATGGATGATCCCATTGAGATGTATCTTAATGATATCTATACCATTGGGGCTAATCTTGCTGGTTTACCGGGTATGTCGATACCATGCGGTTTTTGTAAATGATTTTACCAGTTGGATTGCAATTAGTGGGTAAGCATTTTGGTGAAGAGTCACTGCTTCAATGTGGTCATCATTATCAACAAGCAACTGATTGGCATCTGCAAATACCGGAGCAATTCAAATGAATTCGAATTGGGAAATTGTCATAGGTCTTGAGATTCATGCCCAGCTAGCGACAAAAAGTAAAATATTCTCTGGCGCCTCAACTGCTTATGGAGGCGAACCTAATACTCAAGCTTGTCTGGTCGATTTAGGTTATCCAGGCACGTTTACCCGTCCTTGAATCAGCAAGCTATAGAAATGGGCGGTTTCGTTTTTGGATTGGCTGTAGATGCTGAAATATCTTCACGTTCTGTGTTTGCGAGAAAAAATTATTTTTTATCCTGATCTACCTAAAGGTTATCAAATTAGCCAACTCGATCTACCGATTGTTGTGGGTGGTAAACATGAGCATTCTTGATGGTGATGGCAATGAAAAGATCATTGGTATAACCCGCGCACATCTTGAGGAAGATGCAGGTAAATCGGTACATGAAGGCCTGGATGGATTATCAGGGATTGATTTAAATAGAGCTGGAACACCCTTATTGGAAATTGTGTCTGAACCAGAAATGAGTTTCGGCTAAAGAAGCCGTTGCTTACATGCGAAAAATTCATTCCATTGTGCGTTATCTGGAAATTTCTGATGGCAATATGCAGGAAGGTTCGTTTTCGCTGCGATGCGAATGTCAGTATTAAACGCTTTGACCAAAAAGAATTGGGTACCAGAGCTGAATTAAAAAATCTTAATTCGTTTAAATTTATTGAAAAAGCTATTAATCATGAAGTCATGCGTCAGATTGAGATTATTGAGGATGGCGGAGCAGTCAAACAAGAAACTCGTCTTTATGACTCTGATCTGGATGAGACTAGACCAATGCGCAGCAAGGAAGAGGCCAATGATTATCGTTATTTCCCTGATCCAGATTTATTACCAGTCATAATTGATGACACTTATATATCTAATATCAAGGAAACTTTGCCGGAGCTACCCAATGCAAAGCAACAGCGATTTGTTGAAGCTTACAGTCTTAAAATCAGTGATGCACAGATATTAACTACAACCAAACAATTAGCTGATTTTTATGAAGCTGTAGAAAAAATAGCCAATACTGAATCGCAGATTACAGCAAATTGGGTGATTGGAGAATATACAGCAGCATTAAATCGAGATGATCTAGAGATTAAAGATGCAAAACTATCAGCTACCGATTTAGCAGGTTTGTTAAACAAAATAGCTGATCAAACTATTTCGGGAAAAATAGCAAAGGAAGTCTTTGAAGCAATGTGGAATGGTGAGGGCAGTGCTGATGAAATTATCGAATCAAAAGGACTAGTTCAGATTACGGATGATAGTGAAATTGAAACTATCATTGATCAAGTAATCGAAAATAACCCTTCTCAATTAGCTGAATATTTGAGTGGAAAAGATCGTTTATTTGGCTTTTTTGTCGGTCAAGTCATGAAAGAAACCAGAGGCAAAGCCAACCCACAGAAGGTAAATGAGATTTTAAAAAAGAAGCTCATTTAAATATAATAAATATATTCATCCTTTCAGAATAATTTCAATATTTTCTTTTTTAATACTATAAAATTTAGATAGTTCTTTTTTAGCCTCATCAATTGTAAGCCCATCTTTTGATTTCCAGTAATTCTCTTGTATTGATATTTTTTGTAAATTATTTTGAGTTTTGACTGATTCACGACTTTCATAGAATTGATTCTCTTTATGAAAATCATGTTGTTAATGAAAAGTCACTCGCCTTTTGGGCAGGCGCCTAAATTAATAAGTCGTTCTTAATTATTTATCATTTGATGTATTTTCTCGATATGTTTTGGAGTGGTTCTGCAGCATCCACCAACTATTGTTGCTCCAGATTCAATCCATTCTGCTACAAGCTTTGAATATTGATCAGCATTGATTGGTTGACGTGACTCTCTTTGAAGGTTTTCTGCATTATCAAGAGAATCATCGCCATACTCTATGTGGTTTATAATTTCAGAATTAGCATAACCTCCAAATGGCTTGTTCAGCTCGTTTGCAAATACCTTCATTGCTTTAGATGTAATATCTGCACTGCAACAGTTTATTAAATAAGCATCAACATCGAAATGCTTGACTGCATTCAGGGCATCTAATAACGATTCTCCACTAGGTAGAGTATTTTCTCTTACTCCGTGTAAGGTATAACCAAGCCAAACTTCAATGCCAACATGTTTGCATGCTGTCAGAGCACCAATAGCCTCTATCGAAGATGACATAGTTTCTATAATAATAAGATCAACTTTGTCTTTTACGATATTGACAATTTCTGAGTATTTTCTGACTATTGAATCCATATCACCCACTAAATCAGGCCTATAGCTAGTATCTAACGGGGGAAGTGAGGCAGCAATTTTAACATTATGATCAGTATTTTTACGCGCTTGTTTGGCTATATCGATGGACAGTGAAGTCATTTCTTCTAGCTTGTTTCTGATATTTTCTCTTCTAAGTAGATTCTGTGTAACAGCGTAGTTATTAGTGGTAATTACCTCTGCGCCAGCAAGAATGTAATCTTCATGGATGCTCTTAACTACCTCGGGATTGTCTATCAAGGCCTGTGCAGACCAGATTGAATTCGTATGAGAGGGTACTTCAAAACCTCTGGCTCTGATTTCAGTGCCCATCGCTCCATCTATTAAAGTGATTTTATTGTCCATAATAATTGCTTCCTTTCATAAAAAAACCCACCAGCGTCAGCATGATAGGTTTTATATCTCCTATTTAGCTGAATTTATTTAACGCCCGCAATCGGGTACAAATCGGCGTTTGAGTATATTCTAAGGAAGTTAAATAAAAGGGTAAAGAGATTAATTACATATTGAGCAATTATTACGTTTTTTTACATTAATTTGATGCCATTCATTCGATGTACCATCATAGATATTCAGTTGACCTTTTTGTGTTTCAATATTACAGATAATTTTAATTGTCTCGATCGCCATCATTGCACCGATCATTCCTGGAATAGGTCCCAGCACTCCATTACCTTGGCAATCTTCAAAGGATTCATCTTGTTGATTATACAAGCACTCATAGCAAGATGATGTTTTATAATCATTACCAAATACTGCGTATTGACCTTCAAATCTAATGGCAGATCCAGATACTAAATAATGATTATTTTTGACACTGTACTCATTAACCTCAAAACGTGTATTAAAATTATCACTACAATCCAAAATGATAGTGCCTTTTTTAAGGTTTGTTGCTATTAATTCTTGCTTGTTGATTTTTTTAGTTATTACCTGAATATCAATTTCAGGATTAATTTTTTCAAGATGATCTTTGGCTATTAAGGCTTTTAATTTTCCAATATCACTAGGTCCAAAAAGTATTTGTCGACCTAAATTTGTGGCATCAACACTATCAAAATCACAAATTATAATTTTTTTGATGCCGCTACTGTTTAGATAGCTTGCTGACGCGCAGCCGAGTCCACCCATCCCAATGATTAAGACTGTTGAATTAGAGATCAGCTTCTGTCCTTTTTCACCAATCTGCGGCAGTGAGAGATGACGTGCCCCTCTATCCTTATTGGTACGTTGATCTGACATTCAGTTACTCGACGATTTGTATATCTTCAATCGTAATTGTTTCACTAGGAACATCTTGATGTCCATTATTCGTCTGCGTTGGACTGGCAGCAATAGCATCAACAACATCCATTCCTGATGTTACTTCCGCAAATACAGCATAGCCAAAATCACGATCACCGTGATCAAGGAATTGGTTATCAACAAGATTAATAAAAAATTGCGATGAAGCACTATCAATTTCTGCCGTTCTTGCCATGGCCAATGTGCCACGCAGATTCTTTTTTCCATTCCCAGCTTCATTTTTTATAGAAGCTCGTGTTTGTTTGCTTTGCATGTCATGTGTCATACCACCACCTTGAACCATAAAATTTGGAATGACGCGATGAAATATAGTTCCTTTGTAGAATCCATCAATAACATATTGCTTGAAATTCTCAGAGGATATTGGCGCTTCTGCCTCATAGAGACTGATTTCAATAGCGCCTTTATTGGTGGTTATTTTGATCATATTATTTCTTCTCTTGTAGTTAAATTATATTTTATTTTTAGGTGAATTTAATATGGCTACTTTGCCACAGTTATTCTTGGAAATCCCCTTAGATCAGTTAAACATTTAATTTTTCCCCATTGATTAGACTTAAATATTTGATTAACAGCCTTTTCTTGATCTTTTCCATGTTCAATTAGGAGAGTTCCATCTATTTTAAGAAATTGTTTTGCATTTTTGGCAATATGACGAATTGCATCAAGCCCATCTTCTCCTGAGACTAATGCTGAGATAGGTTCAAACTTTAAGTCAAGCAGGCAATTATCATGACTCTCTATGTAAGGAGGATTAGACACAATAAGATCAAATTTTTGCTTTTTTAATTCTCTAAACCAATCACTGTTTTGAAAAATTATATTGTTAGCATTAAATTTCTTTGCATTTCTTTTTGCTAGATCCAGTGCCTCAGATGAGATATCAGTCGCTACAATACTTGTTCTTGGCCTCTCAAGAGCAAGTGATATAGCTATTGCACCACTGCCCGTTCCCATCTCTAGAATTGATATGCTTTTATCAAGGGTTGAAAGTTTTAAAACTTCGTCAACAAGCATTTCAGTCTCAGGTCTTGGGATTAGAGTAGCAGATGAAACATCAAACTCTCTCGACCAAAATTCTTTTGTTCCTATAATATAAGCCATGGGTTCAAGATTAATGCGGCGCTTACAAAGATCATCCAAAGTTTGTTTTTCTGATGCAGATAGAATTCTTTCTCCATAAGTATAAAGATAGGTTCGAGAGACTCTAAGAGCTGTCATTAATAAAAGCTCACTGTCTAAATTTGATGTTGGACTTTTGTTTTGAAGTTTTTGAGTTACCTCTAAAAGCGTGTTTTTAATATCCATAATGATTTTCAGCTGTAACTGTTTTATGCTTAGATTAAGAAGTACAAAATTTAATCTTATGGGAACAAAAAATATTATGAAAGTTTTCTCAAATATATTAGATATGGTCGGACAAACACCGATGCTCGAAATAAAAAACATTGATACCGGTCCTTGCCGTCTTTTTTTAAAACTTGAGCTTATGAATCCTGCTGGATCAATCAAAGATCGCATTGGAGTTTCAATGATCGAGGAAGCTGAAAAAAGGGGTGACTTGAAACCAGGCGATACCATTGTTGAAGCGACTGCAGGGAATACTGGATTGGGATTGGCATTAGCTGCTTCACAAAAGGGTTATCCACTCATATTGGTTTTGCCTGACAAAATGAGCCAAGAAAAAATATTTAATCTGCGTGCAATGGGTGCTGAAGTTGTCCTCACTCGCTCAGACGTCGCTAAAGGTCATCCAGAGTATTATCAAGATCTAGGAAAAACTATAGCTAAAGAAAAAAATGCGTACTTCATAGATCAATTTGGAAATCCTGATAATCCGATGGCGCATGAATCTGGAACAGCTCCTGAAATATTAGAGCAAATGGATGGTGATCTGGATGCCATAGTGCTTGGCGTTGGGTCGAGTGGGACGGTTACGGGTCTTAGTAGATATCTAGCTAAGCATGCGCCTAACGTTGATTTAATTTTAGCTGACCCAGAGGGTTCGATTCTTGCTGATTATATTAATCATGGAGAGTTGCATGACAAGAATGCCAGTTGGTTGGTAGAAGGAATTGGAGAAGACTTCCTTCCTTCAATATCAGATTTTAGTCGAGTTAAAGAGGCGTTTGCTATCTCAGATCAAGAATCTTTTGATGCCGCTAGATTACTTCTGAAAAATGAGGGTTTATTGGCTGGATCATCGAGTGGTACATTGTTAGCAGCTGCCATCAAATATTGTCGAGCGCAAAAAGAAAGTAAAAAGGTGGTAAGTTTTGCCTGTGATACAGGAAATAAATATTTGTCTAAATGCTTTAATGATTTTTGGCTCGAAGATCAGGGTTTTATTGAAAGAGAGTTGCATGGTGATCTAAGAGATTTAATTGGTCGACTGCATGATGAAAGGGCTACGGTGGTGGTGGGTCCAGATGACAGTTTAACTACTGCACATAATCGATTAAGGAATGCAGGATTTTCACAATTACCAGTAATGAAAAGTAATAAACTAGTGGGAATAATTACTGAAGATACAATTATTCGTTTTGTATTTGGCAAGCCAGAAATGATGAATAGATCGGTAAGCGATGCTATGGAGACAGCATTTATAAAGCTAAATAAAGATACAAGTATAAATAATTTGGTGTCCTTGCTGCACGTTCAACCTTATGCGGCAATTACGGATGAAGAGTTATTTTTAGGGCTTATTACTCGATCTGATGTATTGAATTATTTACGAAAAAAAATATAGCATTGTTTCAGTCACTTATATTGGCTAATTGATCTGCTTGATATTCATCAATTAATGGTTGGATTACCACATCAATGTCACCTTCAATAATCTCAGATAATTTATATAAGGTTAAATTAATTCTGTGATCAGTTATCCTGCCCTGAGGGTAGTTATAAGTTCTGATTCGCTCTGATCGATCACCACTTCCAACTTGTAATTTTCTCTCTTGAGCTTGCTCATCTGCTTGCATAGAGATTTCTGCATCGAGGAGTTTTGCCTGTAACAAAGACATTGCTCTCGCCCGATTCTTATGTTGCGAACGCTCATCTTGGCATTCTACAACTATGCCACTTGGAAGATGGGTCAATCTTACTGCTGAGTCTGTTTTATTAACATGTTGACCCCCTGCACCTGATGCCCGGTAAGTATCAACACGTAAATCACTTGGGTTGATAGTAATTTCCTCTATTTCTTGAGCTTCTGGAAGAACCGCGACGGTGCAAGCTGAGGTATGTACACGACCTTGAGATTCAGTTAGTGGTATTCGTTGCACTCGATGAACTCCCGATTCAAATTTGAGGCGTGAAAAAATATTGTTTCCTGAGATTCGAGAAATGATTTCTTTGTAACCGCCATGCTCACCTTCTCTCATGCTGATTATTTCTGTGTTCCATTTTTTTGATTCTGCATACTTTGAGTACATTCGGAATAAATTACCCACGAAGATGGCAGCCTCATCACCACCAGTTCCCGCTCTAATTTCTAGAAAAATATTACTTGCATCGTGAGGATCGATAGGAATAAGAGATTTCTTAATATCCATTAGTAATGAGTGTATCTTTTCTTCGATTATGGTGAATTCGTCCTTACCCATATTTTGTATATCGATATCCTTATCATGCTTCATTTCTTCTGCGATACCCAGATCCTCATTTAATAATTTAAATTCATTGAAGAGATTACTAATAGGCTCAATTTGTGAGTACTCTTGTGAGAGTGCACGAAATTTATTCTGATCAGAAATTACGTCAGGATCTGAAAGTAGGGCTGAAATTTCCTCCAGTCTTTCACTGGTAATTTCTAGTTTACGACGAATTGAATCTTTCATTTTTTAATCATCTTCCAAGTTAAATAACTCTGAAATTATTTTGATTGATTCGATATCTGATTTTTCCGCTGCCTCTTTCAGTTTTATACTGGGCAGGTGTAACAGTTTATTTACAATATTTGAGGTATTTTTTTCTAAAACTTGATCGATACTATCGCCTTTTTTTAATTGCCTTTGACTCTGCTTCAGCACTTTCTCTTTGATCTTTTCACCGTATTCTCTAAGTTCTACTATTTTTGAGCTAATAGCTAAGCTTTTCTGTTTCTCTATAAAGCGTGAGGTTTCTTCTAAAAGGATATTGTTAGCATTAATGGCTGCTGATTGACGACTAGACTGCCCCTCAAGTATAACTTTCTCTAGATCATCAATAGTATAGATATAGATGTCTTCTAGATCACCAATAGTAGGTTCCATATCTCGAGGTACAGCCATATCCACGGCAAAAATTGGCTTTCTTTTACGTGCCTTTATGGCTTCTTGAATTTGTAATTTTGTAATAATAAAGTTTTTACTAGAGGTTGCACTTATCAGAATATCAGCAACTTCTAATATTCCATCTAAGTTGGCTAAATTAATTGCATAACCATTATATTTTTTTGCCAGTTTTTGGGCTTTCTTGTAGTCTCTATTGGCAATGAAAAGACGACCAATGCCTTTATTACTTAGATGTTTTGCGGTGAGTTCAATTGACATCCCAGCCCCAATTAAAAGTGCGGTATGTTGTTTGAATCCTGAAAAAAATTGATTCGCTAAGGTGACTGCAGCATAAGCTACCGATACAGGACTATTTCCAATCTTTGTATTAGTTCGGATCTTTTTAGCCACAGAAAATACATGAGCAAATAGTGGATTAAAGATATCATTGATTAAATGGTGTGATCGAGCCAATCTGAATGCGTCTTTTAGTTGACCTAGTATCTGAGGTTCACCAAGAATCATCGAATCCAGACCACAGGCAACTCTACTTAGATGATTTATAGCCGCTTCACCTTTGATGACAAAGAGATATTTTTCTGTCTTATAATCAATTCGTTTGAATTTAGTTAACCATGATTTGACTTTTTCGAAGCCCTTATCATCTGTATTCAGATAAAGCTCACTTCGATTGCATGTAGATAAAATAACAGCCTCTTTTACTGAAGTTATCATCTTTAATTCATCTAAGGCAGTCTTAATCTCTTCATTAGAGAATACTAATCGCTCTCTTATAATGAGCGATGCTGTATTATGATTTAGACCAAGAATTTTAAATGACATTGTTTTAATAAAGGTTATGATTTTGTCGTATCATAAAACAAGTAGCGATATAGTGCCTTGCTTGTCTGATTATTTTGATAATGTAAAAAAAGCAAATAAGAACATATATATGAAAAATAATTCAATTAAATCATACTCTTCCGTAAGGTTAAATGTAATTTTCTTTATTTCATTGCTGTGTTTTGATCTCTTCGCACAAGAGGTAAACCAAACCACTCAAGCGCACCTCAAAGAAGCGGAAGTCGCTCTTGAGACATACAACTATAAAAAAGTTGCAAATGCTTATGAGAGTGCAGCTTATTCCAGTGATGATATAAATATCACAAAACAAGCTGCATGGTTGGCTGATAGTTACCATTTTAATGATCAAGCGCTATCTTTGGCTAAACGCTGGGTTAAATTAGATTCCAGCAGTGATTCTGCATTATTATTTTTGATCAATCGACAAATCGATGCCAATTTAATTATAGCTGCAAAAGAAAATCTAAAAGAATTATTGGCTAGAAATGAGGGTCAAGCAGATGAGGTATTTTTAGCGATATACCCATTTTTGACGACTAAGAATCAAGAGCAATTAAATAAATTATTAGACTATTTTGCTAGGATTTATTCTAAATCGAGTTATGTTAAATATGCCCATGCAACATCATTAATGCAAAATGGTGATTATGCTAAGGCGCTTACAAATGCAAAATTATCTGCAGAATTGGATTCTTCTTGGGAAAAGCCAAAATTACTTATAGCAAGAATTCTATTATTATCAGGTAAAAATAATCAAGCGATTGACTATATTGCTAGATATATTGGTGATCAAATCAATCCCAGTTCAGAATCGCGTTTAGAACTGGCTTTAATCTATATGTCAACAGAACGACTTGAAGATGCTTTAGGGCAAGTGAGTCAGATTTTACTTGAAAGAAATGATCAATCTGCAGCAATAAGATTGATGGCTATTATTAATTTTAGGTTGGAAGATTATGATGCTGCATTGATTGATTTTAATGAGCTACTCGAAAATAAATCATATCCAATGGATGCTTTGTATTACATGGCAAGAATTAGTGAAATTAAGGGTGATGCCTTTAAAGCCATAGAGCTTTATTCGCAAGTTAATTCAGGAACGAACGCAATTTATTCACAAAGGCGAGTCAGTCAAATCATGGTTGCATTGGATAAAAGAGATGCGGCAAGAGTTCACTTGAAAAGATTTGGACAAAAGCATCCTAAATTTACCCAAGACATGCTAATAGCAGAGGCTGATTTACTTCAAAGTTTAGGAAAAAATAGTGAAGCATTATCTCTTTATGAGGATCTGATTCTTAGTTATCCAAATGAGTATCAATTTTCATTAAGATATGCAGAAATATTATTAAATGAAGGGCGAAATTCAGAGGCATTAAAAGAATATGAGGTTTTAGCAAAAAGATTTCCTAAAAATGCGACAATTTTGAATGCATATGGGTATTTATTAACTGATTATTCTAAAGATTTTAGAAAAGCTATTAAACTTATCAAAAAAGCATTAAAGATTGAGCCTGGCAATCCAGCTATTATGGATAGTTATGGGTGGGCTCTTTTTCGTTTAGGTAAATATGATCAAGCGTTGAAGGAGCTAAAAAAAGCTTATTATGTATATAAAGACCCAGAAATAGCTGCTCATATCGTAGAGCTGCTCTGGGAAACCGAGCAAAAAGAAAAAGCTAGAATTTTTTACCTGAAAGCTAAAGAAGGTTTTCCAGATAGCGGTTACTTGATTAAATTAAATAACAAATATTTTAATTTAGGAGAAGGTTGATATTGCTAGAGTAATTAGATTGTGGTTTGGTATTATTTGTTTAGTAAGTATAAGTGGATGTGCAATTAACACTTATAATACCGTTAAATCGCTTGATCAGTTAAACCAAAAATCCTGGGAAATTGATGGTAGAATTTTTCTTCAATATAAAGATGATGTGGTAAATGCAAAATTTACTTGGGCTCAGCATAGAGAAGATTTTGAATGTATTATTAGCGGCCCGTTTGGATTAGAAAAAATTGTTATTAAAGGGGATAGTTTTGGAACGACTGAGATAATGAGTTCTGATCATGCAACTGATATAAAAACTATCTTAGGACAAGAAATATCGATTCTAGATTTAAAATATTGGCTTTTAGGCAAGGTAAATCCGAGCTCAATGTCCATAATAATATCTCAAATTGATGGTTATAAAGAATTTAGGCAAAATAATTGGACGGTCAAAATAAATAAATACCAAAATATTGATTCTTATGATTTACCTAAAAATATTCAAGCTAGAAATACGACATCAAATCTGAGGATAATTATTGATAAATGGCGATTATGAGAACGATTATTTCAATGTTGTTTGACACACGTAAGAACGAACTTCACAATTAGTTTTTCCTAGGCGACGAATAGTTTTAGATGGGGTGTAGCCAAGTGGTAAGGCAACGGGTTTTGATCCCGTCATTCGCAGGTTCGATCCCTGCCACCCCAGCCATTTGTGGGGAAATTCATTCAATTGTATGAATTTCATTATAAATAACAAAATAAATATTTAAGGAGTGGGAATTTGGATTCAGCATCGATGGCAATAATTTCAGGAAATGCGCACCCGAAATTAGCGCAAGATATTGCAAAAGTGCTTCATTTACCTCTTACAAAAGCTCATGTTAGTCGTTTTAGTGATGGTGAGTTTAATATTGAGATATTAGAAAATATTCGGGGCAGAGATACCTATATTATTCAATCAACATCTCCACCATCAGCTGAAAATTTGATGGAATTACTTGTCATGGCGGATGCCTGCAAAAGAGCTTCTGCAAATCAAATAACAGCTGTAATTCCTTACTTTGGTTTTGCAAGGCAGGATCGTCGGCCAAGATCATCAAGAGTGCCGATAACGGCAAAATTAGTAGCTAAATTAATTGCAGCTTCAGGAATTGATAGGGTATTAACGGTTGATCTACATGCTGAGCAAATTCAAGGATTCTTTGATGTAGCTGTCGATAATGTTTATGCATCTCCAATTTTATTGGGAGATGCATGGAAAAATGATCTCTCTGATATTGTTGTCGTATCCCCCGATGTTGGTGGTGTAGTTAGAGGTAGGGCATTAGCGAAACGATTGGATAATGCAGATCTAGTAATTATTGATAAGCGTCGCTCTAAAGCCAATAAATCTGAAGTGATGAATATTATTGGTGATGTAGAGAATAAAAATTGTATCATGATCGATGATATGGTCGATACAGCAGGGACACTTTGCCACGCAGCTGATAAACTAAAAGAGTGTGGAGCTGCCTCCGTTCGTGCTTATATAACACATCCAGTATTATCAGGGCCTGCAGTTCAAAGGATTACTGATTCAGCAATTGATGAATTAGTAGTAACTGATACTATCCCATTGAGCGAAGCTGCTACTTTATGTTCAAAAATTAGGCAGCTATCAACTGCTGAGTTACTGGGCGAAACCATGCGCCGCATAAGTGAAGAAGAATCAGTTAGTTCTTTATATTTAGAATAAAGAAATTAATTTACTAGAATTTTATTTTACCTTCATTGTTTCATCGGCGTTAGCTTTAAGCTATGATGCGCCACTCACCTTAATTTGGTCGCGAATAAAGGTGAAAATTTTTAATATATAAATCAGCTATTTATGGAGAGATAAAATGAGTGATGAGTTTAATCTTATTGCGGAAATGCGTGATGACCGGGGGAAAGGAGCGAGCCGCCGCCTGCGTCGTCAGGGAAAAGTTCCTGCAATTATATATGGTGCTGGCCGTGAGCCAAGGGCTTTGATGTTTGATCATAATAAAGTACTAAGAGAATTAGAGAATGCATCTTTTTACTCAAGTATTTTGACTATCAAGGTTGGGGATGAAAGCCGAGCAGCCATCGTAAAAGATATTCAGAGACATCCTGCAAAAAAGATAATATTGCATATTGATTTCCAACGTATTGTTGAGGATGAAAAAATACGTATGCAGATACCAATTCACTTCCTGGGTGAAGAGGATGCCATAGGTGTGAAGATAGGTGGAGGATCAGTTTCCCGCCTTATGACAGAGTTAGAAGTTTCATGCTTACCAAAAGATTTACCTGAGTTTCTTGAAGTGGATATTTCTGAGCTTGAGCTTGATCAAATGTTGCATGTTTCTAATATTTCACTTCCAAAAGGTGTTGAGATCTCAGAAATAGTCCTTGAACAAGATCAGGCGATTGTTTCAATTGCTGAAATTAAAGAGGTTATTGAAGAAGAAATAATTGAAGGCGAGGGTGAGGGCGAAGAAGGTAGTTCTGAAGCTACATCAGAAGGATCATCAGATTCTGATGGAGACTCACAAGAAAGTGGAGCTGATAAGGATGAAAGTGAGTAAGCTTATAGCTTGTATTTTTTTGTAGTACGAATAAATTGTTTGATCAGAGTTTCAACTTATTTATTAAATAATATATTTGATATTTCAAAACTTATAGATTGTACTTGAAGGTCACTTTACTTTTATTTGTCATTTCAATTTATGGAAACTAACCTATCAATTATTGCCGGACTAGGTAACCCAGGTAAACGTTATGAACGAACACTTCATAATGCTGGTTTTTGGTGCATTGATGATATTGCTAAAAAGCATAATGGGATTTTTTCTTATAGCAAAAAATTTGATGCTGAAATTTGTCAAATAACTATTTCTAAGAATGATATCTGGCTGATTAAACCTCAAAGCTTTATGAATATGAGTGGTGGACCCATTCGAGCTGCACTAGATTATTACCGTATAACTTCGGAAAAAATGTTAGTAATTCATGATGAAATTGATTTACCTCCTGGTGTAACAAAGCTAAAAATGGGCGGTGGGCACGGAGGTCATAATGGCCTGCGAAATATTTTTAATCACTGTGATAGAGATTTTATGAGGTTTCGAATTGGTGTTGGTCATCCAGGGGACAAAAAAGATGTGACGGATTATGTTTTACGTAATGTTACTCAGAATCTTGAAATTGCAATAAATGAAAATATAAGAGATATACATGACATCATCTCCATTATTCTTGAGCAAGGCATTGAGAGTGCTATGAAGAAACTTCATACTTCATCAAAGCTTAACCATAAGTAGTGAATCAATATGACAATTAAATGTGGCATTGTAGGGCTTCCGAATGTAGGAAAATCAACACTTTTTAATGCGCTCACAGCAGCCGAAATACCAGCTGAAAATTATCCATTTTGTACTATTGAGCCAAATATAGGGATTGTTCAAGTGCCTGATTTACGTCTTCAATCTATTGCAGAGATTGTAAAGCCTGAAAAAATACTACCCGCAACAATGGAATTTGTTGATATTGCTGGTTTGGTTGCAGGTGCATCAAAAGGAGAAGGCCTTGGTAATCAGTTTTTGGCGAATATTAGAGAGACAAACGCAATTGCTCATGTCGTTAGGTGTTTTGATGATAATGATGTAATTCATGTATCGGGTTCAGTGAATCCAATTGACGATATTTTGACAATCAACACTGAGCTTGCCTTGGCTGACATGGAATCAGTAGGAAAGCAACTTTACAAAGCTGAACGTAATGCAAAAACCAATGAAAAATTTGCAATTCTAAGAAAAGACGCACTAAAGAAAACAAAACATCATCTTGATAAAGGTGAGCCTGTCAGGACGTTAATATTAGATGAAAAAGAAAAAGAAATAATTGATGAGCTTCAATTACTAACTGCTAAACCAGTTATGTATATTGCAAATATGGATGAGGCGGGGATGCAGGGTAATACTTATCTTGATTCGCTAAAATCTTTAGCAAGAGAAGATGGTGCTGAAGTCGTTGAGGTATGTGCCGCTATTGAAGCTGAAATTGCATTACTTGACGAACAGGATAAAGGTGAGTTTTTATCGGATATGAATCTTACTGAACCAGGTTTAAATCGAGTAATAAGAAGTGGTTATGCTTTATTGGGGTTACAAACCTTTTTTACAGCAGGTCCAAAAGAAGTGCGTGCATGGACTACAAAAATACATGCCACGGCACCTAAAGCTGCTGCAGAAATTCATACTGACTTTGAAAGAGGATTTATTCGTGCCGAAGTAATCGCTTTCGATGATTATATCGAAAAAAAAGGTGAGCAAGGTGCTAAAGAATCAGGATTATTGCGACTAGAAGGTAAGGAATATATTGTTCAGGAAGGCGATATAATGCATTTTAGATTTAATGTATGATCTAATTGATGAGTATTATTATCAGCTGAGTAGCTTGACAGATGATTATCATGTACGGACAATCCTCGTCTAAAATTTAGAAAAATAAAAGGTGATGTAGCTCAGGCGGTTAGAGCGGCGCACTCATAACGCGCAGGTCGGTGGTTCAAGTCCACCCATCACCACCATTTTATTTTTTTCTTATAAAAGATCTCTAATTTTATAGAACATTACCCCTAAAGATAATAAAGGCTTTTGAATTAAATGAGTGCCTGGTAATGCTATAGGGCGTATATCATTAAATAAATCGAATCTTTTCATCGAGCCTGAGATCGCTTCAGCCATAATTTTTCCAGCTAAATGTGTCATATTCACACCATGCCCTGAATAACCTTGACTATAAAATACATTCGGGGCTAATTTTCCAAGTTGAGGCACATGGTTGACTGTGACGCCAATTCTTCCCGTCCATGCGAAGTCAATTTTTACGTTATTTAAGTCTGGGTATATTCGTAACATTTTTTTACGAAGTTCTCTTTTCATATAGTTTTCATCATTTCCATGATAATTAAGTCTTGTTCCAAATAACAAGCGCTTATCTCCCGTTAAACGGAAATATTCCAGTATATAATTTGGATCACACACTGCGAGATCTTGGGGATTAATTTTTTGGATAATCTCGTCTGAAAGTGGCTCTGTAACCATTACAAAACTATTTACAGGAATAATAAAATTACGCATTTTTTTATCTAATTGATGATAAGCATTGCCTGCCAGTAATATTGTATTTGCACTAATGCTTCCATTGGCAGTATAAATTTTAGGTTTATTATCTTTATCTATCTTTATAACGGGAGATTGCTCATAGATCAAAGCACCTAATGATTCTGCAGCTTTTGCTTCACCAATACATAAATTCAGGGAATGCACATGGCCATTACCCATATTTAAGAGACTACCTATATATTTATCTGTGCCAATTAGTCCAGCTGTTTCTTCTTTATCTAAAATTGCAGTTTCATGAGGATAGTTGTGATTATGCATATCCTCATGCCATCCTTTTATGGCTTTGAGGTGTCTTTTTTTGATTGCTATATCTAGAAAACCCCATTTAAGATCACAATCGATATCATATTGTTCAACTCGATTGCGAATAATTTCATTACCTTCCCAGCGCATATTCCATATTAAATCTTCATCGTTGGCGTTATATTTTTTCTGCATGATATCATCACCTGAAAAACCACCAATAATTTCACCACCATTTCTTCCAGATGCGCCCCAACCAATCTTATTAGCCTCTATTATAGTTACTTTGAAACCTAATTCTGAAAGGTGCAATCCAGCTGAGATGCCACTAAATCCAGCTCCAATAATACAAATATCTGTAGTTTGATGCCCTTTTAATTCTGGATAATTAGTAACTTCATTAATGCTGGCGGCGTAGTAAGAATTTGTATGTTGAAGTGGTTTCATTACAGATTTAATTAACATTTAATTGATCATTATCATTAAATACACCATTGAGCACTTCTCTTATAATGCGCCTCATTTCCATTGCATGATGATCTTCATTTCTTTTGTAACCAGTAAACACAGCAACTACATCTCGAGTTGGATTGATTAATAAGCCTTGACCTGCCCAGCCACCCTTGAAGAAATCATCGTTATCATAAACAAGATCCCATTGATAAACGTTATGTTTAATGTCACTTTCTTCAAAACCAGGAATATTTAAATTTTGGAGTAATTTTGGGTTACCACCATTTAAAATGAGATTAATATGGGCATCAGAAATTATTTTTTTATCGGAGACTAGTCCATAACTTGGGGTAAAAAGCATACCAAATCTGATCATATCCCGCATTTTAGCCATAAAACCTCCATGCATTACTGCAATACCATTTCTTGGGGCTAAAAATGAAGCATCTGCTTCAGCACCAATGTGGTACCAAATTTCTTTACTTAATGCATCTTGGAATGGCATATTTGTTATTTCTTCAACTAACCAAGCAAGGATAAAAGTATTTAAACCCGAATAAGAGTACTCAGTACCAGCTTCAACTTCCCGTTCAATAATCGTTTCTCTAATAAAGTCATAAGGATTATCTTTTGCTAGATCACTACGAAAACCATCACCAATGGACATGGAATATAGGTAGTAACAACTTTCTTTAGAAATGTAATCATCTGAGCAATTGAGACCTGTAGCCATATCAAGAATGTTTCTTATGGATATACCAGCAAAACTAGTATCCTTTAAATCACTAATATAGGTTTCAATTGGAAGATTGACATTAATCAAGCCCCGCTCTTCATAGATTCGTATCAAAGTTGCCGGTAAAATTTTTGCTACGGACCAATATATAGGCTTTTCGTATTCTTTCATCCTAGGATAGACTTCAAAAATAATTTTACCTTGATGACTGATAACAACACCCATTGCGGTTGACTCATCGCTGTGCAAATAATCATAAAAACTTAATTGACCTTTTGGTGTGTTGATTTTATAAGACGCTAGATCTTTAGAAAGTTCTTTTTTTAATTCTTTGACTGGTCCATTTCGATATACATTTACCGTGGGAAAGATTCGATGCAGATTCTTGAAGTTCCACGCCATATCTGACCCATTCTTAGTCCACCATATATCGCTATCAGGTAATTTAGAAAATTGATCTTTTACAGCATCAACTGAAGATGAAGATTCAAATACAGAAGTTGAATAATTAGTTTCTTTGGGTGCTTCGCAGCCAATAACTAAAGAAAAAAATACGATCAATGAAAATTTATATTGTTTGGGCATCGTTTTTTCCTTACAAGTTTAGACCGTGAGCATTATTATCATTTAAAAAAGCATTTGTTAATTTTATAAACTATCGTAATAGACAATTTAATACAAAAATTGATACCGCAATATGAACCATTACTTAAAAAAAATAAATTTTTTTTTCAAGCTCATATGACAAAGAAATAAGAGTATAAGTCTTGATAGTCAAGCAAAGTTAATTCATGATTATTTTAAAATTATGAGAAAATAGTGTATTTATATCACGAACATTCCATTAGACTTTTGAAAATGGAATAAGGGCATGCGCAATATTTCTGTTTGAACTAAATAGTTATTCTTAAAGCTCTTGATTCTTATCATAAAGAATTAAGATTATACAGTGACTCATTGGAAAATTGATGACTGCAACAAAGCAAAAAAAAGAATGTAAAGTCGTTTTTATGCCATCAGGTAAGCGAGGATACTTTGATAAAGGAACCTCATTATTGGGTGCCGCCAGGCAACTTGGTGTCGATATTGATTCGGTTTGTGGCGGTCGAGCTCTTTGTGGTCGTTGTCAGGTAGAGGTAACAGAAGGTGACTTTTCTAAGCATAATATTCATTCGTCCTTCGCATCGGTGGAAATAATTACTGAAGCAGAAAATAAATATCATGAAAGAAGAGGCCTGGATCAAAATAGACGATTAAGCTGTCAAGCCCTACTTATGTCTGATGCTGTTATAGATGTTCCAGCTAGTTCTCAGGTTCATCAACAAGTGATTAGAAAAAAGCATGAAGCACATGATATTGATATTGACCCAATTATAAAGTCTTATTATGTTCAGGTTGAAGAGCCTGATATGCATAAAAGTGCTGGTGATTTGTTACGTCTAATGGATGCTTTAAGCAAAGAATGGGATTTGGAAGCATTAACATGTTCATTAGAAGTGGTTCAATCTCTGCAAAAAGTTTTAAGATTGGGTAAATGGAATATTACTGTTGCAGTGAGAGATAACTCTGAAATTATTTCGGTCTGGCCCGGATTTAAAGAGATATTATATGGTGTAGCGATAGATGTTGGTTCTACGACTATCGCCGCACATTTATGTGAATTAAGTACAGGCAAAGTGGTTGCAAGTTCAGGTCTGATGAATCCTCAAATTCGATTTGGCGAAGATTTAATGAGTCGTGTTTCCTATATCATGATGAATGACGGTGGGGAGCGTGATTTAATTAAAGTAGTAAGAGAATCCATCGATAAAATCATTGCTAATCTTGTTAAAGAGCACGATATATCTAGCTTAGATATATGTGAAATTACTCTAGTTGGAAATCCTATTATGCACCATCTGGTGCTTGGAATTAATCCAATAGAGCTAGGTGCTGCGCCATTCGCCCTAGCTACGGATACGAGCACAACCATTAGGGCGTCAAAACTAAATATCAATGTAAATCCTGGGTGTTATGTATATGTTTTACCTTGTGTTGCAGGGCATGTTGGAGCCGACGCTGCTGGTGTTATTTTAGCTGAAGAGCCTTACGCGAAGGATGAAATTTCTTTGGTCGTAGATATTGGAACAAATGCTGAGATAATATTAGGAAATAAGGATAGATTACTAGCTGCATCGAGTCCAACAGGGCCTGCTTTTGAAGGAGCGCAGATCAGCTCTGGTCAACGAGCAGCTCCTGGAGCAATAGAGCGCGCTCGAATAGATCCTGTTTCGCTTGAGCCTAGATTTAAGATTATTGGATGTGATTACTGGTCAGATGAAAAAGAATTCCTAGAGAATCTTCCAGCGGGAGGTATTACTGGGATTTGCGGGTCAGGGATTATAGAAATTGTAGCTGAATTGTATTTAAGCGGAGTGGTTGATCAAGATGGCAAGATCAATGAGAATGCAGCTTCCCGATCCAAAAGAATAATAGAGGATGGTAGAACATACTCATATTTATTACATCAAGGTGATCAAGATATAAAAATCACACAAAATGATATTAGAGCGATCCAATTAGCAAAAGCGGCATTGTATGCTGGCGTCAAACTTTTAATGGCGCATTTAAAGATAAAAAAAGTCGACCGCATTCGCCTAGCTGGAGCTTTTGGAACTCACATCGATGTGAAATATGCAATGGCGCTAGGGCTTATTCCAGATTGTGAGTTAGAGCAAGTTTCATCAGCTGGAAATGCAGCAGGAACAGGCGCAAGAATTACCTTATTGGATAAAAAAAGTAGAGCAAAGTTAGAGCATGAAGTCAGATTAATTGAAAAAATTGAAACTGCGGTTGAAAAATCTTTTCAAGACGAATTTGTAGCTGCGATGGCACTACCTCATCAGAAAGATGATTTTACTAATTTAGCTACAGTTTTTAATTTACCTGAACGAAGTAAAAAAGCCTCAGGGATGAACATGAGAAAAAGAAATAGAAGGCGTAAGAGCTAAAATAAGACACAAAGTAAATCAGTTACAACATTTTTTATGTCACTTTTGTGATAGATAGAAATTGTAAACACTGTTAAATTATTTTAATCGACATCACAAGAAGGAAATAATTATGAAAATTGATTTAGAAGGGCAAGTTGCTATTGTCACGGGAGCTGGAAGGGGGCTTGGCAGAGCTCATGCAATAGCTCTTGCTGAAAGAGGAGCAAAAGTTATCGTAAATGATCTGGCTACAGAAGGAAGTGTTTCTGAGAATGCAGAATCTGTTGTGAACGAGATAGCAAATAATGGTGGAGAGGCTCTTGCAAATGGAGCTAATGTAGCTGATTTCGATCAAGTTCAAGCTATGATTACACAGGCTATGGATGCATGGGGTCGTATTGATATTTTAGTTAATAATGCTGGCATTCTGAGGGATAAAACTTTCCTCAAGATGACGCCAGAAGATATGCGAATGGTTGTCGATGTTCATCTTATGGGCTCAATGTATTGTGCGAAAGCGGTATGGGAAATTATGCGTGAACAAGCATATGGTAGAGTTGTATTTACCTCATCAAGCTCAGGGCTTTATGGGAATTTTGGCCAGACAAATTATGGAGCGGCAAAGATGGCTATGGTAGGTATGATGAATACACTGCATTTAGAAGGGATGAAATATAATATTAAAGTTAACTGTCTCGCTCCAGCTGCAGGAACAGAAATGACTAAAGGTTTATTTCCTGAACCTGTTTTTGATTTGTTGTCACCCGAAGCTGTCAGTCCTGGTGTTGTGTTTCTCTGCAGTAAGGATGCACCAAGTAGAATAGTTCTGGGCGCTGGTGGTGGAAGTTTTGACATCTTTAAAGGCTTTGAGACAGTAGGGATAAATTTACTCCCAGATGCATTGACTGCTGAAGGAGTTGCAGAGCACTGGCAAGCCATTTGTGATGAAAAAGGGATGGAGGAAACCCAGAGTGGAGCAGAACAAACTCAAAAATTTGCAATACAAGGCGCAACAAAATTAGGCCTTGATTTAAGTTAATATAAAGTGAAAAATTAAAAATAAAATTAAGGAAATATTATGCGTGAAGCAGTAATTGTATCAACAGCTCGAACACCGATTGGACGTGCATATCGAGGCGCTTTTAATAATACTGATGCACCAACTATGGGTGGACATGCGATTCGACATGCTGTGTCTAGAGCAGGTATTGAATCAGCTGCTGTTGAGGACGTAATAATGGGCTGTGGTATGCAACAAGGTACTCAAAGTCAAAATGTTGCTAGATTATGTGCTTTATCCGCTGATTTACCTGTAACTACGGCAGGAATGACAATAGATAGGCAGTGCTCTTCTGGCATGATGGCGATTGCTACTGCATCAAAATCAATAATGGCTGGCGAGCATGACATACTGGTGGCAGGTGGATTGGAATCAATCAGTTTGGTTCAAAATGAACATGCGAACATGTATAGAATTATTGATAAAAATCTTACGGCAAAGCATCAGCACATTTATATGCCAATGTTAGATACTGCAGAAGTGGTCGCTAATCGCTATGATATTAGTAGAGATGACCAAGATGCATATGCCTTGCAGAGTCAACAAAGGACGGCGAAGGCTCAAGATACTGGAAAATATGATGATGAAATTGCACCATTAGCTTCCAGTATGGGTATTATGGATCGTGAAACTGGTAAAGTTAGTTTCAGGGATGTCATGCTTGAAAAAGACGAAGGTAATCGTCCAGAAACAAATATTGAGGGTTTAGCGGGGCTTAAAACAGTCAGGGAAGATGGCTTTATAACAGCAGGAAATGCGAGTCAATTATCAGATGGTGCATCCGCTTCAGTATTAATGAGTGCAGATCTAGCAAAACATAATAATATTGAGCCATTGGGTTATTATCGCTCAACGGCAGTGATGGGATGCAGTCCCGATGAAATGGGGATTGGTCCTGTTTTTGCAGTGCCAAAACTACTCGAACAAACTGGGCTAAAAATGGAAGATATTGATCTCTGGGAGCTTAATGAAGCGTTTGCTGTTCAAGTTATCTATTGTCGTGATCGATTAGGAATTCCCAATGATAAATTAAATGTTAACGGCGGTGCCATATCGATTGGACATCCTTATGGGATGTCTGGGGCAAGAATGGTAGGTCATGCTCTGATAGAAGGTAAGCGAAGAGGTGCACGTTATGTTGTATGTACTATGTGTATTGGAGGTGGCCAAGGTGCTGCTTCGCTATTTGAGGTTGCATGATAAATCTTTTTGAGATGATAGGATAAATTATGCGTGCATTGATTTGTAAAAAATACGGTCCACCTAATGATCTCTGTCTTGAATTGATGGACGATCCAGTTCCTAAAAAAAGTCAATTATTGGTGAACGTGAAAGCTGCTGGAATAAATTTTCCAGATGTATTAGCCATTGAAGGAAAGTACCAAGTTAAAACAGAACCACCATTTGTACCTGGAAATGAAGCAGCAGGAATTGTTGAAGCAATTGGAGATGATGTGACTCGGTTTAAGCCTGGAGATCACGTGATAGTCACCAGTAATGGCGGCGCATTTGCCGAAAAGTGTATTGTTGATGAAAATAAGTCAATTAATTTGATACCAGAATTGAATTTTTCTCAAGGGGCTGGGTTTATGGTCACTTATGGAACGAGTTATCATGCTTTGCATCAATCAGCGAATATCCAGAAAGATGAGACATTACTGGTATTGGGGGCAGCAGGTGGAGTGGGTATTACCGCAGTGGAGATTGCCAAAGCTAAAGGCGCAAGAGTTATTGCTGCTGCCAGTAGCGATGATAAATTAGCTTTTGCGAGAGAGGCTGGAGCTGATGAACTTATTAATTACTCAGAAATGCCATTAAAAGAGACAGTAAAAGAATTGACACAAGGGAAAGGTGTCGACGTTGTTTATGATCCGGTGGGTGGCAAATTAGCCGATGAAGCATTAAGAGCGACTGCTTGGCATGGGAGATACTTAGTCATTGGTTTTGCTTGTGGTGATATTCCAAAATTTCCAGCTAATATATTACTTCTTAAGGAAGCCAGTATAATTGGAGTATGGTGGGGAACTTGGGCAGCAAAGAACCCTAAGTTACATTTTCAGAACTTAAAAGAAATTTCATATTTAATAAAAACTGGAAAATTAAGCCCAAAAATTACAGAGGAATATTCTATTGAGCGTTACCAAGATGCGTTTAAAGTGATCACAGAGAGACGCGCGAAAGGTAAAGTTGTACTTACGATGACTGGCCATTAAAAAAAGGAAAGTAGAATGAAATTAGTTGTTCCTGTTGAGGATTTAAATGATTATATTGGCAAAGATATTGGTCATTCAGACTGGTTTTTGATTGATCAAGACCGAATCAACAAATTTGCAGAGGTAACAATAGATCATCAATTTATTCATGTTGATGAAGCGCAAGCAAAGAATGGCCCTTTTGGATCAACTATTGCTCATGGCTTTCTAACACTTTCAATGCTGACTCACTTAACTGAGTCATGTGGCTTAATACCTCAAAACTCAGTAATGGGTATCAATTATGGATTTGATAAGGTTCGTTTCTTAATGCCTCTAAAGGTTAATAATCGTATTCGAGCTAGAGTAAAACCTCTATCGGTAGTAGAGAGAAATCCGGGTCAGTGGCTTATGAAGTCAGAGGTTACGATAGAGATTGAAAATGAAGAAAAACCTGCATTAGCCTGCGAATGGCTGTCATTAGTTTTTACAAAATAGAAACTTTCATCTCAGATATTAATTCTATGGTTATTTATAATACTTAGATCCAAAATGAGAAATATATATAAATAGCTATCACGAAACTAAGTATCAACCCAGTAGCAAAGATATCTTTTCGATCCCAGCTTTCACGAATTACTTTTCTATCCAATGTTTGATAAGTCAGGCCTTGGATGTCATTTTGATTGGGAGCCGATGTCGAGTAAGAAGCTATACAAATAATAGCGCTACATATAACAAATAGTACACCTGAAAAATACAAGAAGTTAAAGTCACCTATGTAAGCAAGAAGTTCTGGGTTAGCTATTTTTTCTTTACCAAAAAATGCTTGTATAACCAGTTTCATCATACCTAATAGAAACCCAAGTGAAAGACCCCAGGTCGCTCCTTTGTTATTAATTCTACTGTTAAATAATCCAAATAAAAAAACAGCAGTGATCGGAGGAGCAAGATAACTTTGGACGCTTTGTAAGTATTGATATAAACCACCTTTTGATATCAGTGGCATGATTGGAATCCATAATAATCCAAGGATAACGACGATTAATGTCGCTATACGTCCGACTTGTATAAGTTTTTTATCGGTAGCGAAAGGTTTTAATTTTTTATAAACATCAAATGTGAATAATGTTGCTGTGGAATTAAATAAAGACGATAGTGAACTCATCAGTGCGGCAAGCATACCAGCGACTACAAGTCCACGAAGCCCTTCAGGTAATAAACTTGCAACCATAGCAGGAAAAACCTGATCACCCATAATGTCGCCATTGTTATCTGTGGAGATTAAGATTAATTCTTTTTCGAAAAGAGCGGCTCCAATGAGACCTGGAATTAAAAATATTAAAACTGGCCATACTTTCAGGAAGGCGCCCCATAGCGCACCTCTTCTTGCGGTTTTTAGATCTTTTGCAGCCAGTGTTCGTTGAACAATATATTGATCTGTGCACCAATACCAAATTCCAACAATTGGGGAAGCGATTAATATACCTAACCAAGGAAAATCAGGGTCTGATAGAGGCCGCCAAAGAGCATACTGAGCTACATTCTCGCTAGCAAATAATTGTAATTCATTAAATCCACCTAGTTTTTCGAGGCCATAGTAAGTAATGGCACAGGACCCAATAATCAGAATAATTGCTTGTAAAGAGTCCGTGAATAAAACTGCACGAAGGCCACCAGCTACGGTATAAATTCCAGTTAATGTGACAGTTGCAATTGCACCTATCCAGAATGCATTTTCTGGAGATCCAAAGGTGTCTGGTAGTAATGTTTCAAATACTAAAGCGCCAGCATAAACTGTTACTGAAACTTTCGTTAATACATAAGCGATTAAAGAGACAATTGATAAGATCCAACGCGGTTCTTTACCAAAGCGTTTCTCTAGGAATTCTGGCATGGTGAATACTTTTGACTGGTAGTAAAAAGGCACAAAAACCCATGCTAACAATACAACAATCCATGCATGTAGTTCATAATGTGCCATTGCTAGTCCGCTAGATGCGCCTTGTCCAGCCAATCCAACAATGTGCTCTGATCCAATATTAGATGCAAAAATAGACGCACCAATAGCGAAGAAACCCACATTTCTTCCTGCTAGAAAATAATCAGTAGATGTTTTTTGATTTCGGCTAGCATAGTAAACAATACTTATAAGTATAAAAAAGTATAAGCCTATAATCATCCAGTCAAAAGTTGATAACATGTCGTTATATTTTCCTTTTATAAAAAACGATTGATATAGTTGGAGAGTGAATCTAGTCGACAGTAAACTTTAGCATTTTTTTTTGAGAAATAAGTAGATGATTGAATGGGCAATTAAGATATGAAAAAGACAATCACGTTACTTGGAGATATTGGCGGCACTAATGCACGTTTTGCAATCATAGCAACTGGTGATAATGCTTATTCTAACTTCAAGAAACTCCGTTGTGATGACTTTAAAACACTGATTGATGCAATTATCTGTTATTTGAAAGATATTGAAGTAGAAAATATCGAAAGTATATGCATAGCTATTGCTGCACCAATTTATGAAAAAAAAATAAAAATTGTTAATAATCATTGGTTTGTAGATGAAGATGAACTCTATAAGGTCTTTAATGTTAGCAGTATAAATATAATAAATGATTTTGCAGCGATTGCTCATGCGATTGATTCAATTGATAAGTCACATTATCTGGATTTGGGTTCTCAAGAGCCAATAAACATTAAAAAATTGCAATACAATATTGGTATTGTTGGACCAGGAACAGGGCTGGGGAGCTCGGGTTTAAGAAAACTATCAAATAGACCGATTACTTATGCTGCAGAATTGGGTCATGTTGGCTTTGCGCCTCAAAACGAGCTACAAATAGAATTAGTTAAAGTTTTAAAAACCAAATACGACAGAGTTGTAAACGAAACATTCGTTTCTGGACCAGGTTTGAAAAATATATTTTGGGCTTTGCATGAAATTAAAAGTAAATATTATTCTGAATACTCATCAGAGGAAATTTTTAATCAAATTAATAACAATAATCTGGCAAAACAAAGCACAGAAATATTTTTTGAGATGCTTGGGCAAGTCGCTGGTGATTTCGCTCTTGCAATTGGGGCCTTCGATGGTGTTCTGATTGCTGGTGATTTGGTTAATAATCACGCTAAACTAATAAAAGAAAGCCAATTTAGATTTGGCTTTGAGAATAAAGATAGTTATCGTGGCTTGATGCAAAAGATACCCACTTTATTGATTGATGTTTCAGAGGTTGGTTTGTTGGGTATTTATGAATTTCATAAGGCAAAAAAAGTTGAGTGTAATTAAGTTATATGCAGATAATCTTTAGATTTATAATCTTTTCTCTAGTCTTTTTATTTATAGCTTCTTGTGTGAATAAATCATCAAAAGAAATTTCATTTATTGAATTGACGATCTCTGATATCCAAGAGGCGCTGTTATCCAAAAAGGTCAGTTGCAGAGGTTTGGTGGAGGGTTATCTTAAGCGCATAACAACTTATGATAAAAGCAAAGGAATTAATGCTATCACCGTAATTAATTCAAAGGCACTTATTAAAGCTGATCATATCGACCAATTAATAAGTAATGGTGAACAACTGCCTGAATTATTTTGTGTGCCAATTCTAGTTAAAGATAACTTCGATACTCATGACATGGTAACTACTGGCGGCTCTAAAACACTTTTGGATAATTTTCCTCCTGATGACGCTTTTATGGTTCGAAAACTTCGTGAAGCAGGTGCGATCATTATTGGTAAAACTAATATGGCAGAATGGGCATTTAGCCCGAGAGAAACTGTCTCTTCATCATTTGGTAGGACTGCAAATGCTTATAATATTAATTATGTCCCAGCAGGCTCATCAGGAGGGACTGCTTCTGCAGTAGCCGCTAATTTTGCTGCTGCTGGGTTGGGAAGTGATACTGGAAACTCTATAAGGGGCCCTGCATCACATCTGGCTTTATTTGGAATACGCTCGACAATTGGGCTTACGAGTCGTGACGGAATTATTCCACTCATATTTGATCGTGATATAGCTGGCCCACTGACGAGAACAGTTGAGGATGGTGCACGAATATTTAATGTAGTCGCTGGCTATGATTCTGCTGATTCGTTAACTATCGCTAATATGAGAGAAGAAAATTATTCAGATTTTCTCAATATTGACGGATTATCTGGAAAGCGTATTGGTATTCTGCGGGCATTAGTGGATCAAGAGGGTGCTGATGAGGAAATTAAATCTATATTTGCTCAAGCAATACAGGATATGGAGTCTGCTGGTGCAGTTATCGTTGATAATATTAAAATTAGTCGATTTGCAGAATTACAAAATGAAATTAAATCTTGTGCGAGTTTTCGTTATGACCTGAAGCGTTACCTGAAAACACTAAATTTACCACCATTTCTAGATGTAAAAAGTTTGCTTGATTCTGGGGAATACGTGGCTGCATCTAAGAATGGTCTGGAGTTTTTTTCACAATTTCCATTAGATTTAAGCCCAGAAGAAAGACCCAATAGTTGTCAATTATGGCCAAATAATTCTCTTCGTAATGAGCTACTTACTAATACTATCTCAGTTATGGATTCTGCAAATATAGATGTTTTAGTGTATCCGACTTGGTCTAATCCACCAGCATTGATCGATCAAGCTTCTGAGCAATATAAAGGTGATAATAATCAATTTCTTTCTCCAAGTGCTGGTCTTCCAGCAGTTACTATTCCAATGGGTTTTTGGGAGAATAAATTACCTGCTGGATTACAAATACTGGGAAGGCCATATTCAGAAGGATTATTAATAGAAATTGCTTATTCTTACGAGCAGCTGACTCAGCAACGTCGTCCTCCAGACGGGTTATATTCTATTCCTTAACGTATAGATTATTTAGCCATCAGTGATACTTTAAACACTCTTGAGTCACCACGATCACGCGGGTCTGATGCAGCAATCCAAGATTTATTGTCTTTCATAATTACCTGCACATCACCAAAATCATAACTATGTGGCACAGTTTTATAACCATAATCACCCAGTCTAGCAATAACTTCTTTTGGCAAAGGATTGTTTATTGTGAAGCCATTATAAGTAATTTCATCTTCTGGTAATAACTGATGATGAAATCTCGTGGCTTTAACTGCCTCATAGGGGCTCATTTTAAAATCAATAATATTCGTAATAACTTGAAAAACACTGGTAAAGATAGTGGAGCCACCTGGAGTACCAAGAACCATCTCAACTTTATTGTTCTTTAATATGATTGTTGGCGACATGGAGGAGAGCATTCGCTTCTCGGGCTGTATCTCATTTGCTATATTTCCTACGACACCAAATATATTAGGAACGCCAGGTTTAGCACTAAAATCATCCATTTCATTATTCAAAAGAAATCCGGCACCTTCAACAACCACTCCACTGCCATAGTTCCAGTTGATAGTGTAAGTATTCGATACGGCATTACCCCACTGATCAACGATAGAATAGTGAGTTGTATTAGGTGATTCTATACCAGGACTTACTCCTTCGAGTGATGAGATACTTTCTGGATTTACTTCCAGAGCACGGCTTGCAATATAATCATCACTTATTAAGGTTGTTATATTAGTGTCAAAAAAGTCAGGATCACCAAGATATTCAGCTCGATCAGCAAAAACTCTTTTTTCCATTTCCGCCACCAGATGAATGTATTGAGGCGAATTATGGCCTATGCCATCAAAATGATGCTTGAGAGAATCTTTCATTTTCAATAATTGAATTACTGCAAAGCCTCCAGAGCTTGGTGGTGGTGAAGAGATGATTTCATATTCACGCCATTTTGCTCTTAGTGGTTCACGCCATTTCGCTTCATATTTCTCAAGATCCATTTTTGTAATTAAACCATTACTTTTGAGCATTTGTTTTACGATGAGATCAGCTGTTTCACCACGATAAAAATCGTCTGCACCAAATTTAGCAATACGTTTAAGGGTTTGAGCGAGCTCTGGTTGCTTGAAATTTTCTTTTACTTTGATGGAGCTAAAGTAAGTTTTGAAATTTGTTTTATCACCAAACCAATTTAATGAGTTATAAATATCATCCACTAATATTTTTGCTGGCAGAAAACCATCTTCTGCAAGAGATATGGCTGGTTCAATTAAGTCTTTCCAAGGAAGCTTGCCAAAACGCTGGTGCGCACTCCAAAATCCTGCAACGGTTCCAGGAACACCAACAGCTTGACCGCCAATTAATGTTGAGTTTTCAATTACATTGCCATTAAGATCTAGATACATATCTTTATGAGCGGCTAAAGGTGCCTTTTCACGATAATCTAAAAACGCAATTTCATTATCCATTTTAATTGTCATGAAACCACCACCACCAATATTTCCAGCATCAATAAATGTTACCGCCAAAGAGAATCCTGCCGCAATGGCAGCATCTACAGCATTACCTCCTTGATTTAGTATATCTTGACTAATTTTAGCCCCATATTGATCTGGAATAGCAATTGCTGCAATAGCATGAGTTTTAGATTGAGTATTCTCTTGTGAGCTTATCTGGATTTCTTGATTGATTTTTTCGCTGCATCCATACAGTAGAAAAATAAATACAAACCAAGTGAGATTTTTTTTAATATTCATTGCTATTCACCCAAACTTTAATAATTATATTGTTCTATAGAGATATCCATGCAGTTTTTAAGTCGGTGTATTTCTCTAGTGCATGAAGAGATCTATCATGACCATTTCCTGATTGTTTCACCCCTCCTAATGGAACGGTTAAATCAGCACCACCATAACAATTAACATGGACAACACCGGCGCGAATTGATCTAACCATCCTGTGAGCTTTACTGAGGTCAGCTGTCCAAACAGCTGCAGCTAAGCCATAAACGGTTGCATTTGCGATCTTTACTGCTTCAGCTTCATCCTTGCAAGTCAGAATACTTAAGACTGGACCAAAAACTTCTTCCTGAGCTATTTTCATATTATTATTAATGCTGGTGAATACTGTCGGCTCCATATAAAAACCGCCTAATTCTTGATTTATTTGCTTGCCACCAGATTTAAGAATGGCACCTTCTGTTATAGCGCTTTTCACATAATTTAGATTTTTATTAAGTTGGTCTTGAGACGCAATTGCACCTATATTGGAAGTTAGATTCAAAGGATCCCCGACAATAAGTTTTTTGGATTCACTTATAAGCTTTTCCGTAAATTCATCAGCAATAGATTCTTCAATAATTAACCTTGATCCCGCAACACAAACTTGCCCTGAATTTCTGAAGATACCTCCCAAGCTATGTGTTACTGCCTTATCTATATCTTTGGTATCAGCAAATACAATATTCGGTGATTTACCACCTAGCTCGAGATAAACTCTTTTTAAGTTAGAGCGGGCTGAGTACTCAAGAATTTTTCTCCCCACTTCGCCCGAGCCAGTGAAAGCTATGACATCCACATCCATATGCATAGCAAGCGCTTTCCCAGTAATTTCTCCATCTCCAGTTATTACATTGAAAACCCCATCAGGAATACCTGCTTCAGCAGCAAGTTCTGCTATTCTTAACAATGATAAAGATGCACTTTCAGCGGGTTTAATTACAACGGAGTTACCCGCACACAGTGCTGGACCAAACTTCCAGGAAGCTATCATTAAGGGGAAATTCCAAGGAATAATGGCACCAATTACACCTATTGGTTCACGGTGAATTAATCCTAGGATATTTTCTGAAGTTGGAGCAATTTCACCGTACATTTTATCTATAGTCTCTGCATAGTAACGGATACATGCGGCAGCACTTGATGGTTCAGCCATAATAGCCATATTGATTTCAGTGCCATTATCTCTAACACCCAGCACAGCGAGCTCTATTGCATTTAATTCAATTAGTTCGGCAAACTTATTAAGCACTTTTTTTCGTTCTTGAGGCGCTGCTTTTGACCAAGACCCACTTTCGAACGATTTTCTTGCCGTTATTACAGCTTTATCGACATCATCTAAGTTTGCATTTGCAATCGAAGTTAAAATTTTTCCATCTATCGGGCTTATAACCTCAATAGTCTCTGCTGATTGAGCTGGCATCTGTTTACTACCAATAAATAAATTCTGAGCTTTAATCTTTTTATTTCTTAGGGCATCGATGTCTTCTTGTTTAATCATATTTGATCTCTTTTTTTATAAAATGAGTAATTGTTTGATTCAAGAAACTTAAATTATGAGCTTCTAGTGACAGGCTTTTCCATATTTTTTTAATCGGAAGTAGTTATAAGGAAGTGGCGTCAAGAAACCAGCAACCAGCATTGGTATTACTGTATATAGGGTAATTTTAGCTTGTCCGCCCGTCATTATATAATCGACAGCATTCATCGCCACTTCCATAGATATCATAGATATTAATGACATTCCAATAGCAGTTTTGAAAGCTATTTTAAGGATCATTTGTCTTGAGAGAATTATTGTTTCTAAGATGATTGAAGTAATCAGGCCATTCATGATAGCGAGCAACATAATGCCCATAACTGGAAATAAAATACCTGAAAATTGAAAAAATAATATTGTACCAAAATCACCAATTGAGCAGCCAATCAAACACCATGTAGTATTTATAGCCGCATTTCTCCATGTATGTTTACAGTTCCAGCTTATTCCTGGTTGTGGTATATTTTTTTCCATTAATTTTTTACCTAATTTAGTCAATTTGCCTTCTTTGAGCTCTATCAAAATACATGTCTATTTTATCTTCATTATACATTTGTCGATAAAATGAATCGGGATCACATTCGTAGGGATAGATTACCGTATCAGGATTTCTAACCCATTTACGACGCCTAATAGGGGGTTTTTTATAATTATCTGGGTCAATAAGTGTGATCACTCCATATAAGCTGTTTCCATCTTCACTGAGAGTATATATTTCATTCATTTTTGCCTCTTCAGAAATAGGCTCACCTCTAAAATCTCTCACATTTCCCTCTAAGAGTTGTGTATCGATTATTAGATTATTACCGTCCCATCGACCATTAGAAAATCCCATTGATGAGGTCGGGTAATATTCTGGTGGATGACGACTATCCTTAAATATTCGTCTAACTTCACTATCGACCTCATATAAAAAACTATACTTATTTTCACTTTCTAGTATTTCAAATGGATAAGCTCCCCAAGCAACCATCGCAACAATTCCTGGAGATACGCAGCGAACATTAGGTTGGTCATAGTGATCAAGATAATCTTTGTGCCATAATTTGGCTTTATCGGTTAGGTCCATCGAGTATTTTCGAAAATCCATGCCAGGTGCTGGTGTCCAGATTCCAGTCATATCTTGTGGTGCAGGAGGTAGACCTGTTTTTTTAGGGGTAACTCTAGTTGCAATCCAATCACCGCCTGGTTCTGGTAACTCAGTTGCCCCTTCAATGGTAAAGGTACCAGTCATTTCAGAATTCAGGAAGGTACCTGTAAGTCTTCGATTGAAAGAAAAACCAGCTAAATCCCTGCTATCAATAATAATTTCTATGAGATTATCATTGATTTTTACTGGCACAGGTCCTCCTTCGACATGCCCTAACCATTCCCCATTTAATTTTTTTATAGAGAATTGACCCATTATAGGTGCTTTATTGTCTGAGGGAGCACCAATTATTATTGAATTATCAATTTGTGCTTTTTTACCATTAAGCACTATCATCCATTCTCCTTCGATAGGGCTTTTTGCGAGACTAATTGAGGACATTGTAAGAATAAAGAACAAGAAGTTAAATCCAAATATTGTTTTGAATTTTGTGTGCCCCCAATTATTCATTAGATTTATAAATTGATTCATTATTTTTCACCCAATTCATTTAATTCAGGATATTTTTTACCTAAGCTTGAGCCATCTGGTAATTTGATAGAGATTACCGATAAAAGTTTTCTGTTATCTCGACCAGGATGACCAAAGACACTGACTCTATCACCAACTTGTATAGTTTTTTTAGTCCATCCTTTTCTAACCAAAAGAGAAGGGCTGCTTGTTCTTATATCCCAGCTTTCCACTTTATTATCTTCATTAATTATATCGATGTAATAACGAACATGTGGATTTCGAAACCATATTTCAGTTATGACACCATTGATAGCTATCGTTTTTTCTGCCGTGAATTCAACCGCAAATGAGTGGTGAGCATTAACTGAATTGAAGGCTAGAAAAATCAATGAGGTAATAATTAATTTTTTTACATAAATATGCATAGTTGTTCTCAAGTAATTGATCTGATCGATTATAATGTTAAATGATATTATTTGTTTACGCTATTGATGGCACCATTACCTTATAAACGGCCCTAAAGTATTTAGTGGTTATGTTATATTCTCAAACAGTTTAGAAAATATCTATAAATTATCTTAACATTGAATTTTTAGGGCATTAAAGTAATGCAATTTAATTAAATATTATAAAATTAAATAGAGGAGTCAAATAGAAGATGAAAAAGATTATTGCATCCTTAATAGTATTCATACCGATATTTGTTTGGGGTGAATCTAATGAAAAAGAAATAAAGTTTTATGTTGAAACAAGAATAGATCATGAAATTAAGAAAATGTCGGACGATTTTTTAAATTTAAGACCAATGCTTGGCTTTGACTTTCCTAAAATGTCATTGTCAGAAGCATATATTTGGCAAGGAGAGATGGCTAAATATCTTGGTGAGAGATATGGCAAGACTGTTGGTTACAAAACTGGAGGTCATAATGTAGGACCAACTTTTCCTACGTTTCCAGAGGGTGGTATACGTGGTTTAATTCTCGAAAAAATGTTGTTACCTAGTAATTCTAGTATTCGAGTCAACTCTACAGTTCGGGGTTTTTTGGAAGCAGACTTTGCTTTTCGAGTTAAGGATGATTCCATCAATATGGCTAAAAGTGAATTAGAATTATTGGCAGGGATAGATGCCATCATCCCATTCGCAGAAATACCTGATCCTTATTATGAGGAAGGAACCAGAACCATAAATGGAACAGTGGTATCAAATATGGGCAGCAGATTTTCTTTCCTAGGTGAACCTGTAATGATTGCACCAACAGAATCATGGGTAAATAAAATCAATAACTTTAGCTTTGCAGTTCATAATGAAGAAGGCACATTAATTGAGAGCGGTAAAATTAAAGGGTGGTATAAACCTCTCGAGGTAGTTAAATGGCTTCGAGATCATCTTATATCAAGTGGTATCAAACTAAAGGCAGGAGATATTTTGTCCTTAGGTAATATTGGAATCATTAGACAATTACATCAAAATTCTCCAAGAGGTCCAGCTTATAAAAGTAATTCATTTATATTGAGCTATTTTGGTCTTAGTGATGAACCCATGACCGTCACTATTAATATTGATCGATGAAAAATATGAGAATTAATTTTTCTTGGCAAAATAAAGCTTTTTTTATTTCTTTATTATTGATAGCGCTGGAGGTTTTTGCGCATCATGGTTGGTCTTATTATCAAGATGAAATTTCTATGGATTTGACTGTTTTAGAGCTGCGTCTAAGAAATCCACATGATCGTATAATAGCAATTGATAAGAATGATCAAAAATGGAATTTATTATTAGCGCCTCCAGCAAGAAATCGACGATTTGGTTTTGATGGAAGCATTATAGAAGTTACTGATGAAATCGTTATTTTAGGGCAAAAACACATCAATAAAAATGAATTAAAAATTCACTGTATCTATAAAAATAATAATCTAATTTATACCTATCGTTATCCCAATGGTCAGACCAGTCATGATTTTATGCGTCTTAAGGGTAATTGTTAGAATTAAAAAATGTTATTTAATCGAATATGAAAATATATTTTTTGATTCAACAAAGATATGTGTATCATTATCAAATAAGAAAGTACCTCATTTTTCCAAGGAGATTCTAATGCGATTCAGAAGCAAGCAAATTCATGCAGGGGTTACACCTGATCCAACTACTGGAGCAATCTTGACACCTATATATCAATCCACAACTTTTGTTCAGGAGTCGGTTGATAGTTACTTAGCAAAAGGTTATTCGTATTCCCGTTCAGGTAACCCAACAGTAAGAGCATTAGAGAAAAAATTAGCTGAATTAGAGGGTGGCTATGATGCCACTTGTTATGGAACAGGCATGTCTGCAGTAAACTGCACAATGTTGGCGTTTTTAAGCGCCGGGGATCATGCGATTATATCTGATGTAGCTTACGGCGGAACCTATAGGCTGTGTACAAAAGTGTTGAATCGATTTGGCATAGAATTTACTTTTGCGGATACCTCTAATCCAGAGGATGTTAAGTCGCATGTTAAAGAAAATACTAAGCTTTTTTTAACAGAAACACCCGCCAATCCAACAATGAAGCTTTCTGATATCGCTGCTATTTCAGAAATAGCTAGATCTGTTAATGCGGTTCATGTGGTTGACAATACCCTAATTACTCCTTGCTATCAGCGTGCAATTGAACTTGGTGCTGATTTATCATTACATAGCACGACTAAATATTTTGATGGTCATAATGCAACTGTAGGTGGTGCTGTGATCGCTAGGACAAAAGAATTAGACGCTAAAATTCGCTTCATACAAAATAGCACAGGATCTATTATGTCACCTATGGTTGCTTGGCTGACTCTTCAGGGATGCAAAACATTGTCAGTCAGAATGGAGGCTCAATCAGCCAATGCTCTTGCCATAGCAAGATTTTTAGAGAATCACCCTAAGGTTAAGCAAGTGGCTTATCCTGGTTTAGAGTCTTTTTCTCAGCACGAACTGGCAAAAAGTCAGGCGTCTGGTTTTGGAGCAATGTTATGGTTTGAGGTTGAGGGTGGCCTCAAAGCTGGTAAGCAATTAATGGATTCAGTGGAATTATGGACTTTAGCTGAAAATTTGGGATCGGTTGAATCATTAATCACGCATCCTGTAACAATGACTCATGCTGATGTTGATGAAGCTGAAAGAAAAAGGGTCGGCATTATTGATGGCTTGGTCAGGTTATCAGTCGGTCTTGAAGATGGCGAAGATCTAATAGAAGCTCTTGGTAATGCATTGGATAATGTTGGAGTATAAAGATAGTGATTAATTTATTGCTATTAAGCTCCCCTAGAGAATCCATGACAGAGGTAAAGTGACACTGTCAAAAGTATCATTGCTGTAGCTTGGTGTGCTGCAGCCAGTGCAGTTGGTACCAATAATAATAGTGTAGAGATACCCAATACAAATTGTAATACAGTCGTGTGCATTAACGCGTTCACGGCTTTTTTTAATCTTATGGGAAGTTCTAATTTTCTAGCTTTGAACCAATATAAAGTAATTGAGATGAATGTAACAAGAGTAAGTATTCGGTGACTCAGTTGAACTGTGACAATATTCTCAAAAAAATTTATCCAAGTTGGTTTTAACGCAAATATAGTTGGTGGTAACCAGTAATCTCCCATCATTGGGTATGTGTTGTAAATTTTACCTGCTTTTAAACCTGCTACAAAGCCTCCAGAAACAATGGTAATTATTATCAAAACAGTCAATGCAATCGTCTTAGTTGACCAATTATTTGGTGTATTTTTTACTGGATAAATAAGAGTTAGTGCAACCCAGAACATAAAACTATAGATTAAAAAAGCCGAAGATAGATGTGCTGTTAATCTATATTGACTTACTGCGGGATTGTCTACTAGACCACTTTTGACCATATACCAACCTAGAACACCCTGCATGCCTCCCAAAATGAGCATTAATAAATATTTTGGGAATTCATTTTTTTTGATGTAACCTTTGGCAAAAAAAATAAACGAAAGGAAAAAAGAAGACCATACCGATTAATCGTCCAAGTAATCTATGTAAATATTCCAACCAGAAGATTTGCTTAAAACTATTTACATCCATTGTGAAATTTTTAACAAGAAATTCTGGAGATTGCTGATACATACCAAAAGTTATTTGCCAATCCTCAGCAGTTATTGGTGGAATAATACCCAGAATAGGTCGCCAATCGACCATTGATAATCCTGAGCCAGTAAGACGGGTGACACCACCCAAAATGACCATAAAGAAAACCATGGCACAGCAGATAAAAAGCCATTTTGCTACTATTAAATTTTCATTTGAGATTTTATTCTCGATAAGCATTAAGAATTACCATTTTTTGTGTTTAAACTAATTTCTAACTCAGTTCTTGCTGGAGTTAATTTAACATTTATCAACTCTATTTGCCTCGTTTAGGTTCTAAATTAGTTGGTTGTTACACTCATTTACAAGTCTTGTTGATATCAACTTAGCATTAAATTTTTCAGCGGTAATGATGTAGTATATTTAATTGTCTCCATGCTGAAGCTTGAGCTAACATCATAAAGATCGACTTTAGAAATCATTTCTTTGTACATTTGGTCGTAACTATCCATATCTGGAACTACTGCTCTAATTAGATAATCAGTATCTCCACTTAAACGATGCACTTCCATTATATTTGGATTGACTGAAACCATTTTATGAAATTCTTCGAACCATTTAGCCGTATGTTTGTGAGTTCTAATTGAAGAGTATACCGTTAAATCTAGACCAATTTTTTTTGGATTCAGAAGTGTTACTTTAGAGCTTATTATTGAATCTTCCTCAAGTGCTTGAATTCTTCTCCAGCAGGATGAGGTGGATAAATTTATTTGCTTTGCAAGTTCGCTTACTGATAAAGATGAGTCCCTTTGTAGTGCTTCAAGTATTAGTATGTCTTTTTTGTCCATTTTAATCCTTTATTTTAATATTTGAAAAAATATTTTATATTTATGTATTTAATTGAAAATTATTACTAATTATCTATGTTTTTTTAGTAAAAAAGAAACAATTTTTCAGATAAAATCATATATAGTCTTAGTAAGAACAAAATACTATAAACCCTTTACTTTGGAAGAATAATGAATCAAATCGATACTATTGATGCTAAACAACAAATGATCGCTCAAATGGATGAAGCGGTTTCAAAAGGCAATTCAGATACAGATATATGTGCCAATGTTATGGCTGTTCTAGAAGAATTTGTGAGACCTGATGTTATTTTGCTCGATCCATTATTTCTTGAGCCTAAACCTGAAAGTTATGCAAGAAGGCTCTTTCCATCGAGATCCCGCTGGTAGTTACTCGATTGCAATAATGGTTTGGGGTCAAGGGCAGGGTACACCGATGCATGATCATGCCGGATTATGGTGTGTCGAGTGTGTGTATAGTGGCAAAAATTAAAGTAGATTCTTATTCAATGCACGGATTGCCTGAAGATGATGTAGTCAACTTTAAAAAAATGACTTCAGTTGATGCAGGATGTGGAAATGCTGGGAGCCTTATTCCACCATTTGATTATCATACTATTGAAAATGCTCAGCCCACACCCTCGGTGACAATGCATGTTTATGGAGGTGATATGAACTGGTGTAATATTTATCAACAGAATGACGCAGGCAGATATGCTAAAGACAGAAGAGAACTTAGCTTTAGTCAATAGATTTATTTTATGGAGTTAATCATTATTTTTTTAATTTTAAATGTATCCATATAAATCAATCTATCAGATAGAAAACAAGCTTCCTCCTCATCGTGTGATACGATCAATACAGTTACACCTTTTTCTTTAAAAATCTTTTTTGTCTCGTGATGAAGTTGACTTTTTAAATTTTGATCTAGAGCGCTAAAAGGCTCGTCCAATAATAGAATGTCTGGACATGGCGCCATGGCCCTTGCAAGAGCGACGCGCTGTTGCTCCCCACCTGAAATTTCATGTGGAAATTTGTATGCTAATTTATCTACCTCAAATAATCCGAGATAGTTTTTTTGCCACAGTATATTTATTTTTATCTTTTTGAATACCAAAAGATACATTATCAAGAACATTAAGATGAGGAAACAATGCTTTATCTTGAACTACTAATCCAATGCATCTTTTTTCTGGCGGCAATATGAAATTCTCATTTGCAACAATTTTTCCATTTATCTTGATGGACCCAGATAATTGATCTTCAAGTCCAGCAATAATTCTAAGTAGGGTAGTTTTACCACAACCTGATGGACCTAAAATTGAAACAATTTCACCACTATTAATAGATAAATTAATATCAATTAAAACATGATCATTTCTCTCATAAGCATAGTATAGGTTTGTAATTTTTAGAGCTGTCATATTGCTACTTATCCATTGATCTTGAAGAGCTTATCATTTTAGTGAGTAAAATTATTGGTATTAGACCTACTATCATTATAGCAATCGCTGGAGCAGCTGCTTGGAACATTCTCTCTTCAGCTGCATAGACGTATGTTGAAACAGCCAAAGTATCAAAATTGAATGGCCTTAAAATTAATGTCGCTGGTAATTCTTTAACAACCTCTGATATCACCAGTAATATACTGGTAAGGAAGCTAGTTTTTAGCAATGGAAAATGAACTCTGGAGAGTAAGTTCCAGCCACTCGAATTCAAAGTTCTAGCTGAATCGTCTAATTGAGAGCTAATCCTATGAAAGCCTGACTCAAAGGTTGAATTAGCTAATGCATATGATTTTATGACATAGGCAAATATCAAACCTATTAAACTACCCGTTAAGATAATATCTGTGTTCATGAATATACTGTTATCAACTAACGCGAATAATTGAACAATGCCAACAGCTAAGATTAGCCCAGGAACAGCATAACCTAGAGACAAAAATGAGCTTAAAAAATTAGAAAATCTATTCTTATTAAAGCGAATAGAAAAGTTAACAATTAAGGCTATTGAGGCACATAATATTCCAGCTGTAATAGCTAATAAGATTGAATTTATAGAGGCTTGTATAAATTTTTCATCAAAAAATGCTAAGTTATAACTAACAGCCCATATCGTAAGTTCTGTAACCGGAAGGACAAAACCTATTAATATAGGTATGAAGCAAATAGAGAATCCAAGAACAGCTTTAATTTTTGTCAGTTTTATTTTTTTTGCAGGTTTAAAGGTAGAGGCCCCAGAAGTGTAAAGTTCTTTTTTCCTTGATATTTTTTCTAACCAGACAAATGTTGCAACAAAAACTAATAACATTGATGCCAGCTGCATCGCGGTGGTTAAATCGTACATACCATGCCAAGTTCGAAATACTCCAGTTGTAAATGTCTGAATAGCAAAATGATCAACTGCACCAAAATCAGATATTGTTTCCATTATCACCAGCATTAAACCTCCAATAACAGCTGGTCTAATGATTGGTAGTGAAAGTTTATAAAATATTTCAAATTGATTTAAACCCAGCATTCTCCCTGCTTCGAGCATGGATCTGGATTGATTCAAAAAGGCTGCTCTAGAAACAAGATAAATATAAGGGTAAAGAGTGAATGAAAAAACAATAATAGCGCCATAAATATTTCTAATATTTGGAAATAATATAAAACTCTGGTCTAGTGAAAATATTTCTCGAATAAAGTTATTTGCTGTGCCATAGGAATCAAAGAAACCTGTAAATGTATAGGCAAGGATATATGGTGGGGTAGCTAATGGGAGTATGAGAGCCCATTCTAAAAATTTTTTACCAAAGAAATCATAGTTTGTGACTATCCAGGCAGAAGTAGTTCCAATGAGAAGTGAGATAAAAGAGACACCAATTACTAAATAGAAGGTGTTACCGATGTAATCAATCAATACATAGTTGTAAAGATGAGTCCAATTTTCGGAATAGCCACCAAAAAGACTAAATAGCACTATAAGAATAGGCAGCAGAAAAAGAAATAGTATTAAAAAGGGCGATACTGCCCAAAAGGATGGAATCGAAGGTTTAAACAATCTATTAACTCTCTAGGATAAAGGCCAACTATATCAAAAAAACGAGATAATAGATTTTATCTATTTCCAACCCGCTCTATCCATAAGCCTAATGGCATCAGGATTATATTTTCCGTAATCAGCTACAGATGTTCTATCCTCTTTAAATCCAGTACCAAAGTTAGCAATAGAAGGGTGAGGATTAATGCCATTCAAAACTGGATATTCAAATGAAATATTTACCATATATTCCTGAACTTCTTTAGACAGAAGAAACTCTAGAAACTTTGTAGCATTCTCACTGTTAGGAGAATTTTTTAATATACCAGCACCACTTATATTTATATGAGCACCACGATTTCCTTGATTTGGGAAATGTATTTTAACTTTTTTAGCTGCTTGCAACTGGTCATCACCAGATCTACCGGAAAGCATGATTCCAATATAGTAACTATTGGCAATGGCGATATCTGCTTCACCATTTGCAACTGCAACAATCTGAGCTCTATCACTTCCTTGTGGGTTTCTTGCAAAATTCTTCACGAAGTCTTTAGCCCATCTTTCGGTTACCTCGATACCATGATTGGAAATTAATGAAGCAACTAGAGATTGGTTATACATATTGCTAGAGCTTCTAATCGCAATTCTTTCTTTCCATTCTGGGTTTGCTAGATCTTCATATGAGAGATTATTAATTTCATTTTCAGATACTTTAGTTGGGTTGTAGTAAATTACTCTAGCTCTTTTTGCTATCGCGACCCACTCATCATTGGGTCCTCTCAGATTTTCAGGAACAACAGATTTTATACTTTCAGAATTAATTGATTTGAAATAACCTTCTTTTTGGACCTTCCAGAGATTGCCCGCATCAACAGTAAAGTAGATATCTGCTGGAGAATTTTGGCCTTCTACTCTCAATCTTTCAATTAAGGCACTGCCATTTCCAGATATAATATTAACCTCAATACCAGTTTCTTTGGTGAACTCTGAATATAAGGCATCGTCAGAATCATAATGCCTGGATGTGTATACATTGACCTCATCAGCGAATGTATTACTAAATGAGAAAATGACGATATAGAGAGTAGTTATTAGTTTTTGGATTTTGTTCATAATTTGCTCTTAATCATAGGTTCAAAATTTATTTTGTTTTATTCTACCTAAATGAGAATTATTCTCAATAATAATAAGTAATACTAATGAAATGTTTAATTCCATAAGATTTGCTTGTTATGAAAAAATTTCTTTTCCATATATAAGGAAGCGTTGCTAGAATAGACGCCTAAAAGAATGAGATTCTGCCCTTCAAATGCCTTCTTAAATGAGATGGTAAACTGATCCATTTATCTATTGATGCTCAATAATATCATTTAGGAGATTTTAATTGTATTTCAAAAATATATTTAAAAACGTTGGCTGGTTATTTGGTTTATTACTGGCTTTTAGTGTGTCAATTATTGCCAGTTATGCTGCAGAATGGATTGGGGAGGATGTTTTAGGTTTCAATCGTTCGCCAATTAGCGACATCATGATGGCAATTATAATTGGTATGATTATTGCTAATACAATCCCCCTAAAGACGACAATACAAAGTGGCTTAAAATTTTGTGCTAGCACAATACTTCGCATTGGAATAATGTTTTTAGGCATTCGCTTAAGTCTATTTGGTGCGGGAAAGTTTACTCTGGTAGCGCTTCCATTTGTCATAATCGCAATTATCATCGGCCTAATTACGGTGAGAATGTTAGGTCGCTCGATGAAATTATCACCACAACTAACTGGACTAATCGCTGTTGGAACCAGTATTTGTGGCGCTACAGCAATCGTAGCAACGGCACCTTTAATCAAGGCTAAGGAAGCTGAAGTTAGTTATGCAATTGCTTGCATAACAATATTTGGACTAGCTGCTATGTTTTCTTATCCATTTCTGGCTCATTTTTTATTCGCAGATCAACCAGTAATGGCTGGATTATTTCTTGGTACATCTATACATGAGACTGCCCAAGTTGCTGGTGCTGGATTAATGTATCAATCGCAATATGATGCTCCTATGGCTTTAGACATCGCGACAGTGACCAAATTAGTGAGAAATCTATGCATGATTGCAGTCATTCCTCTAGTCGGTATTCTATATGGACAGCAAGATCAAGTAATGCAATCAAAGGGTAAATGGTCATGGCTTGGAATGATTCCATGGTTTATTTTTGGTTTTGCCTTTATGTCTGCCATCCGAACAATAGGTGATTTAAGTGAAACTCCTTTTGGGTTGATTAATATAGCCCAATGGAATGAATTAGTAGGCTTGATTAAATCATTAGCTGAAAAATTACTATTAATTGCAATGTCTGCTGTTGGTTTAACTTCTCTCTTTCGGGGTATGAAGGATATTGGCATTCGACCTTTTATGCTTGGATTATTTGCAGCCATGTTGATTGGTTTAGTGAGTCTTGGAAGTATTTACTTTTTCGCAGAATTTCTGCTTGAGCTATTTGGTATCGACTCATAGTAATTTTTTTCTACTACCAGTGAGTGATTATTTCTAAATTCACGTAATGAAAGAATGCGGATTATTATGTCTCTTTTAACTAAATTAGCCATAAAAAAAGTTCTGACAAAGATATGATTACTTGTAAATTAAATTAAGCAACCTATTGAAAGTAATAAATTTATTCATATACTTTTTTATTTAATTATTGATAAATCACAAAACTTTGACTCGTTAATATCTAGTTCATGGGCTAGTATTTAGCCGTTATTTGAGTTTATAACAGTAAGATATCATGATCGATAGTTGATCTTTTTTTTATAGAAGTAATTGAGGTAAAGTATGTCAGGCGAAAAAGTTACAGGAACCGTAAAGTGGTTCAATGATGATAAGGGTTTTGGTTTTGTTGAGCGAGAAGGTGGTCCGGACGTATTTGTTCACCACAGCTGCATTCAAATGGAAGGATTTAAAACGTTAAAAGAAGGTCAAACAGTAACCATGGAAGTTAGCCAAGGTGAAAAAGGTCCTCAAGCAGACTCTGTAGTAGCAGGCTAGAGTCACGTTCATAAAATATTGATTATCATCCTGGGGTTAATTCTTAATTCCAGGATGTATCAATTTTCGTTTTTTTATTGTAATTGCCATCATTGTGCTGATAGTTATTTAATCAATAATAAATCTTAGATGGTGTTTATCTAAAATATTGTTGTGGATTAATTTTTAAAATCAACATTCTTTAAACTCTTTTTAAAGTTTTCCCGTCAAATAAAATTTTGTGATTATCCATTAATAATGACTTAATATTAAAATAGATTTTACGGAGGAATTAGTCATGAATATATACTTAAAGTTAACATCACTGTTGTTGATTTTGTTTGTTTTTTCTAGCTGTGAAAATTCCATCTCTGACGAAGCATTTGTTTTTATTCCCAAAGGATTAGTTGACATTGGTTCAGAGGATGGACTTGATTCTGAAAAACCAGTTAAAAGATATTCAGTCAATTCATTTTATTTGGCAGCTCATCCAGTCATGGTTTCAGAGTTTAGAGAATTTATTGATGCCACAAATTATGTAACCGAAGCTGAGAAATACGGTGATTCAGGTGTATTTTCATTTGAAAATAAGCAATGGTATCTTCAGGAAGGCGCTTACTGGGAGTATCCTGCAGGGCAAAATAAAGATAAAGCAATAGATAACCATCCCGTTACACAAGTAAGCTGGAATGATGCTCTTGCATATGCGACCTGGAAAGGAGAGAGATTGCCCACAGCAATAGAGTGGGAGCATGCCGCAAGAAATGGATCTAATAGTCGAACTAAATACCCATGGGGCGATAATATTAAAGTAAACAGTCAGCACAAAGCTAACGTCTGGCAAGGTGAATTTCCATTTATCAATACCAATGAAGATGGTTTCATGATGACATCCTCTGTTAAGCAGTTTCCTGCATCACCAATAGGTCTTTATGATATGGCTGGTAACGTGTGGGAGTGGACGGATTCTGAATACGAAGAAGGTAACTCCAAATTAATGAAGACCATAAAAGGTGGTTCTTTTTTGTGTGATCCTGATTTTTGTCATGGCTATAGAGTTTCTGCGAGAATGGGAACAACTCCCGATACAAGCCTCATGCATACAGGGTTTCGAACAGTTAAAAATTAAAAAATAAAAGCATATAAAATTCTAATCAATAATATAGCTTTTATTCATATCTGGAATTACAAAGGTGTTTAATCATGAAACTAAGAACAAAATCAAACTCAATCAGATTAAGATTAACTCAATCTGAGGTAGGGCAGATGAGTGCGAAAAAAATTGTTAAGGAAACCATAATTTTCCCCAACAGCGAAGCTCTTACTTATGAGTTAAAAGTAGTAAATGATGATCGAGATATAACAGCAAATTTCTACAAAAGTACAATATCTATAGAGATTCCTGAGAGTGTTATTGATCGATGGTCTGGTTCAGATGAAGTATCAATATTGGGCTCAGTAAAGATAATTGACCAAGAGGAATTATCCATACTTGTCGAAAAAGATTTTCAATGCTTATCTCCTAGGGATGAGGATGAAACAGATATGTTTCCCAATCCAGATGATAGTTAAATAAAATATACAATAATTAAAACGAGATCTAATATGACTTGGATTAAGACAGTTAAATTTGAAGAAGCGATCGGTGAAGTTAAGGAGTTATATCAGCGAATAAAGGGCCCTAATGATAATGTTGATAATATTATGATGGCACATAGTTTGAGGCCTCACTCAATGGTGGGGCATATGGCGCTTTATAAAAATGTTATTCATCATCCTCGCAATACATTGCCAAAATGGTTGTTAGAAGCAATAGGTGTTTGTGTGAGCAGCATTAATAATTGTGATTATTGCCTTGAGCATCATTACGAAGGAATGCGAAAGCTCTTAAATGATGAAGAAAGATCAAAAAATATTCGTATCGCATTGGTGCGATGTAAGGCTGAAGAAGTATTCGAGGGTATTGAGCTGGCTGCAATTATGTATTCAGTTAAATTAACTTTAACACCAGAAAAAATTTCATTAAATGACATTGAAGGACTCAGAGAAACTGGTCTTGACGATGGGCAAATTCTTGAAATTAATCAAGTGGCAGCATATTTCGCCTACGCAAATCGAATGGTTTTGGGTTTGGGGGTGAATGAAGATGGGGATATTATTGGGCTCTCTCCCAATGATAGCGATGATATCGATAATTGGAGTCATTCCTAATTTACAACTTATCGATTTTTCAAGAGTAATTGATGAGTAAAATACTTTGGCAGCCCAACGATAGTAGTCTCAGAAGCTCTGCAATGTATCGATTTATGTGCATGCATGGGTATGATAATTATAATGATCTTCATCATTGGTCAATTACTGAGCGTGAGAAATTTTGGATTAGCATTATTAATTTTTGTGGTATCCGCTTTTCTAAACCATATAAATATGCGTTAACAGAAAATGATGGTATGGCATCTGCAAAATGGTTTTCTGGTGGAGAATTAAATTTTGCTGAACATTTGCTCAAGAATAATGGAAATCAACCTGCCATCATTTTTCGGGGAGAAAAAGGTCTTAGATCTGAGTTGAGCTTCGATGAATTGAGAAATCAAGTTGCCTCAGTAGCCAAATATCTCAAAGAAATAGGGTTAAAGAAGAACGATTGTGTTGCTGCTTTTTTACCAAATTGTCCTGAAGCAATTATTGCGATGTTAGCTTGCAGCAGTTTGGGTATCATTTGGTCCTCATGTTCTCCAGATTTTGGACTAGAAGGTGTAGTGGATCGATTTGGTCAAATATCTCCAAAATTATTAATTACTGCCAATGCTTATTTATACAATGGTCAGCAATATGAATCATTAACATTGGTAAGTAAGATTGTTAAAAGAATACCTAGTATTCAAAGCACCTTGTTGGTTTGTTTTATTGATGATGATACGGAGATAAATTTTAGTGTTGATGAGACTTTATGGGATGATGTTATTAGTGTCAAAGCAGATCTAGAGTTTATTGCATTACCCTTTGACCATCCTTTATATATTTTATATTCATCAGGAACAACAGGTGCCCCTAAATGTATTGTACATGGTGCGGGTGGGACCCTAATACAGCATATGAAAGAGCATATTCTGCATTACGATATTAACTCAAATGATCGTTTGTTTTACTATACTACCTGCGGTTGGATGATGTGGAATTGGATGGTTAGTGGATTAGCAGCTGGTGCGACTCTTGTTATTTATGATGGCTCACCTTTTTATGAGGAAGGCAGAATATTATGGAGATTAGCTGAAGAAGAAAAAATATCTGTTTTTGGAGTGAGTGCGAAATATATCTCAGCTCAGGAAAAAGCAAAAATAAAACCAAGTCTGGAATATAATCTAGATTCATTAAGAACTCTTCTATCTACAGGATCACCTTTAGCACCCCAAGGCTTTGATTATGTGTATAAAAATGTGTCAAATGATCTGCAACTATCATCAATCTCTGGTGGTACTGATATTATCTCATGTTTTGTTTCTGGTAACCCAATCTTACCAGTGAGAAGAGGAGAATTGCAGTGTCTGGGGCTTGGCATGTCTGTTGAAATATTCAATGATTCTGGGCAATCAGTGATTGAGAAGAGTGGGGAGTTAGTTTGCTCTAGAGCAGCACCATGCATGCCTATATATTTCTGGAATGACGCCAATAAAGAGAAGTATCATGCGGCATATTATGAAAAGTATCCTGGTATATGGTGCCAAGGTGATTATGCAGTTATGACTGCATCAAATGGTATGATTATTCATGGTAGGTCTGACACGGTATTGAATCCTGGAGGGGTTCGTATTGGGACGGCAGATATATATCGTCAAGTTGAAAAACTTGAGGAAGTTGAGGAAAGTATCGTCGTGGGTCAGAGCTGGAATTATGATGTGAGAATTATTCTATTCGTAGTATTAAAAGATGGTTTGATTTTAGATAAACAGCTTAAATTATCTATATGTAATGTTATTAGAAAGAATACGACGCCTAGACATGTGCCTGAGAAAATCATTCAGATTAAAGAAATACCTAGAACACGAAGTGGAAAACTTGTTGAACTCTCTGTTAGAAGTGTTATACACGGAGAAGAGGTAAAAAATAAAGAAGCACTTGCAAACCCTGAATCATTAGAAAATTTCAGGGACTTATTAGAGCTGCAGAGTTGATAATGATGAAAAATAAATTAGACAAACTATATACTACTCAAGGGAAAGTAATTCCTGAGTGGATCGATATCAATGGTCATATGAATGTTGCTTATTATCTAAGAGCTTTTGATTTAGCTGTTGATAAACAATGGATTCAATTAGGAATGACGCAAGAATATATAGAGGTTGAGAAATTTTCGACTTTTTCTGTTGAGTGTCATATCACCTATCAAAAAGAAATGAAGCTAGATGAAGAATTTATAATCGAATCGTCGATATTGGCCTATGATGAAAAACGAATTCATCTTTTTCAAACTATGCTAAATGCAAATAATAAAGAAATTACAGCAACGGCAGAATGGATGATTTTACATATAAATATGCGAACTCGAAAAGTCGCTCCATGGTCAGACAAAATTCTGGAATCAATAGAAAAAATGGTTTCAAATCAGGTAATTGCTAATTGGCCAAAAGAAGCTGGCAAAAAGATGGGTATCAAAATACCACTTTATTCTTTATTGGACGAAGAGAATTAAGAATTACTCTTTATCTTTATCGGAAGTTTTATTTTAATCTCGAAATTATCTTTTGATGTAATGGCTTGTATTGTTCCCTTATTTAATTCAATACCCTGTTTGGCAATGGCCAGCCCAAGACCAGAACCACTCTCATTTTCTTTTGTGTCTAATTGCTTTGATCGGTGAAAGGGTTCGAATATTTTTTCGCTATCTGATTGATTGACGCCTGAGCCATTATCGATCACTGATATTTGAATAATTTCTCTCTCTTTTGTTATTTCAAATAAGATGTCAGCACTGTTTGGTCCATATTTCACTGCATTACGTAAAATATTTTCTAGTGCACTTTTAAGAATAGATTCGTAACCAAAAAAATCTATACCAGGTATTGTCTTGAGAATTATTTTGTTATTTATTACTGAATTATTTTTGAATTCAAAATTAATATTTTCAATAACCTCATTTGCTAGTTCATTAAGGTTCATATATTTTTGAGGCTCATTTTTTGAGGCATCTAAACTAGAATATTTTAAGATACTACCAATTAACTCATCCAAAATAGTAATTTCTTTTTTGATTCGAAGGTATTCGATTTCACCATCGATATTTTTTTGATGAGCAATATCTAGCGCAACTAGCATTCTTGCCAGAGGAGAGCGAAGTTCATGCGAGATATTCCGAAGTAATTCTTCCGCCTGTTCTTCATATTGAGATAATTTTCCGGACATTCTATTTATGTCACGAGCTAGGCTACCAATTTCATCTTTTCGATCACTTACCGATTCTGATACTTTAGTTAAGAAGTTACCACCAGCAATTGAGCGAGTTGCGTGTTTAAAATGCCTTATAGGCTTGGTTATGGCGCGTGAGAGTATATATGAGACTGAAATACTCAATAACATGACACAGATAAAAATTAACCAACGCATATTGTCATTAAATAAACCCTCCAAGGAGGTATTTTTTGGAAAAAAGTATAATTCAAAAATCTTTTTGTCTGGTCCAATAAGAACAGATATTGAGTTTGCAGGTCTTAAATTATCTGGAATAATAAGATTTCTTCGCTCAGATTTTGTCCTTTTTAATTTTGGATTATGATGAGAGAGTTCAAAATGATTTTGCCAATTAACAATTCTTCTGGGAACCTTTCTTCCCAAAATATCTTCTTTGTTGTTATTCAGAAGAAATATTCTGAGTGGATATTGATCTCTGTTATCAATATTTTTTAACCAAATTTTTAAGCCAGAGTATCCTTGTGTATTTAATATTTCTCCTGCTCTGATAACAGTCTCATCGATTTCAAAATTAGTATAAATTTGTTCCATACGTTGATGATAGTAATAACCAGCCAAAGCCGCAAAGGTCATGGTGACAATAATTATCAACCAAAATGACGCAAAAATTCGAATAAATATATTTTTCATAGTTTAAATTATTGATCGCCTATTAAGGCGTACCCAACTCCTCTTTGGCTATAGATAATGTCTTTTATTGCACCTAGTTTTTTAAGTTTTGTCCTTATATTGCTTATATGAGTATCAATACTTCTGTCGTAAGGAACGAATGAGCGCCCTAATGCATATTCACTTAATTCATCTTTATCCACTGTATTACCTTGATTTATGGTAAGACAGGACAGTATTTCAAATTCTGTCCCAGTTAGTGTTAAGTTTAGATTATTGTATTTTGCTTGACGTGATTTTGCTGACAATTCAATCAGACCATAAGAGATATGATCTTGCTTGACATATTGTGATGAACGTCGAAGGATTGCTTTAATTCTTGCTAATAACTCTGGTGTACTAAAAGGTTTAGGAAGATAATCGTCAGCTCCAAGCTCAAGACCTAATATGCGATCTTTTTCTTCACCACTGGCCGTGAGCATTATTATAGGGATCGGATTATCTTTTCTGATCTCTTTTAAGGTTGTTAATCCTGATATCCCCGGCAACATGATGTCTAAAATCAATAAATCATAATGGCCTAAAGAGCTAAGTGCATTTTCTTTGATTAGAGTAATTGCATGTTCACCACTGTGACAAGCCTCAACGTCTAATTGATATTGCGATAGAAAATCTTGCAATAATTCGCAAAGTTTTTTGTCATCATCAATTAAAAGAATACTTTTTTTGCTGCTCATTATTTATTAAGCCTTAATTTTTTATAATATGTTTATTGTATTTTTGCATGCAAAGTTAATAATTATTCTAATCTTTAACAATTCTTGACAATAATAAAAGATAATTGACAGTTATTTTAAGACTAATAAATTACTATTATTTAATAATAACCTTTATTAAGAGTTGAATAAGCATGATAAATATTAAAATTATACTAATGGTATTAATGATGATGTTTGCATGCACTGTATCTGCAGATGATCCTGAAACTAAAGAAATGTTATGGGGTGGAAAATTTGAGAAGATATCAAAATTTTTAAATTTAGATTTAGATCAGCAGAAAACCATTAAATCCATAATGTATTCCTTATCTGAGGAAATGGGAAAGAATAAAGAGAGGTTAACAAGACAAAAGAAAGCTTTGATAAAGCTTGATCCTAATGAGGATGACTATAAGAATAAACTTCTAGAACTATCAAATGAAACGACTGTATTGATAAAAGAGCAGATAATGTTGCGAGGTCTATCTCGCGAAAAAATCAATGACGAGCTTGATGCTGATCAGCGTAAACTGCTAGACAAAGTATTTACTAATATTGATTCTAAGGAATTAAAAAGAAATAAATTTAAACGAAACAGTGACGAAAAAAAATCTGATCATAATATGAGAAAAATGAATGATAAATTAGATCGACGACTGAAAAAAAAGCGACGAGACAAGAGTTAGCTGAACTTAATATTTCCTCTATTAAAGCGGTCATTTATTGACCGTTTTTTTTATTTAAACGTAATAAATTGTATGTATTTATATGGTTACCCTAATAAAGTAAATAAAATAAGGTTATATTTAGTAATAGCTAAGACACCATGAAGTTTTCAAGGGTGGCAAGGTTTGAATTTAATGTTAATGTAAAACATCAAGAATGACTGGGGATTTTTATGCTGATTCAAAAATATTTTGTTGGTTTAATCTTAATTATATTGTTGCAAAGTTGTGGAGTGACATACAGCGGTATTGGTGGGGTATGTCTGGTTCTTCAGGTGGTAGCAGCAGCAGTGGCGGTATGTCTGGTTCTTCAGGTGGTAGCAGCAGCAGTGGCGGTATGTCTGGTTCTTCAGGTGGTAGCAGCAGCAGTGGCGGTATGTCTGGTTCTTCAGGTGGTAGCAGCAGCAGTGGCGGTATGTCTGGTTCTTCAGGTGGTAGCAGCAGCAGTGGCGGTATGTCTGGTTCTTCAGGTGGTAGCAGCAGCAGTGGCGGTATGTCTGGTTCTTCAGGTGGTAGCAGCAGCAGTGGCGGTATGTCTGGTTCTTCAGGTGGTAGCAGCAGCAGTGGCGGTATGTCTGGTTCTTCAGGTGGTAGCAGCAGCAGTGGCGGTATGTCTGGTTCTTCAGGTGGAATTCGTGGTATGGATGGCCGAGGGTCAGGAAACCAACAAAATAGTGGCATGAATTACCCAAGTGAAACAAATGCTGAAAAACAAGCTAGACTTGAGGGTGATCTCGAGAGATCAGTTGGCGGGCTAGATGAGGTTCTAGGTCAAGAACAAAAAGAGATAGATTCAGTGGGTCGCAACACAGAAGGTTTTGGTGGAGACTCAAGAAATGGAGGTGGCGTTGGTCTTGGAAAACAGTCATCAGGAGGTGGTCAGAGAGGTGGTGAAGGGGATATTTCCAGCTCAAATGCTAGCCCAAAAACTGCATCTGTTGGCCAATTGAGTCAGGAGGAAATAGATGCTAGGACACCTGATGATATTCCTGATCTAATCAGTGAAGATATAGTCGCAAAGCAGTTGCGCGAAGCCGCTCTAACTGAGGGAGATGTAAAACTAAGAGAGCGATTATGGGAAGAGTATAGGAATTACAATCGATTATAAATAAGAATAATCAAACTATTTTGGTGCATAAAAAATGAAGATTTTTTTTATAATATGTATAACCTTGATTATAACTCCAGCTTGTACGGTTTCGGAGGTTATTGATGCAGATAGAACAACTTTGGATATTGCCAGTTTAAATATATCCGAGAACTTATTATTGGATGTTGGTGTGGTTAAATTTGATCCTGGAATCCCAGAAGAAAATGATGCTGATAAGACTGGTATTTATGAAGAGATAAGAGAAACAGAGTCTCGATTTTTTCCTTATCACATCAAAGCAACACTTGAAAAAACTGGATATTGGGGCTCAGTCAGAGTTATCCCCTCAAGAACTGTCATTACAGATGTAATTATTAGTGGAAGGATTATTCGATCAGATGGAGAATATGCTTCTTTGTTAATAAAAGTCGAGGATATTACCGGTGAAGAGTGGTTTTCTCGAGAATACTCTACACAAACAGGATTAAGGTCATATTCTGAGGGTAGAGATAGGGCTGTAGATCCCTACCAAAAGATTTTTAATGATTTTGCAAATGACTTACGTTTTTTCGCCGCTTCATTGCACTCCTCCGACAATAAAAGAATTCAACAGATCTCAGAGCTAATGTTTTTTACAAATATGGTGCCTTCTGTCTATGAACCATACTTAAGTAATAAAAATAACTTCATTCAACTTGTAAGGCTGCCCCCAGAAAATGATCCAATGGTAAAAAGACTTCGTGGAATTAGAGAGCGTGATCGATTGGTTGTTGATTCCATCAATGAGCATTATGCTAATTATTATTATGGTGTTGCTTTACCCTATGAAGGCTGGAGAAAAAAAGCGCGTGAAAACCAAGTTAGTATTAGGGATACGAAGCGGGCTGCGACTGTTAGAGCACTAATAGGTGTAGCTGTTACTGCAGGCTCGATGAATATGGATACCAGAGATACAAGTCGCTCAAGAAGAAATATAAAAAGAGCCACTCAGAGTGTTGGAATGGACCGTGGAATTAGAACAATAATAGAGGCTTGGCAGTTAAGACAATCAACAAACTCTTATCGTGCACAAATTGGAGAATTGTCTGAGTCGTTTATCGCTGAGGCAGCACCTTTGGTTATAGAGGTAGAAGGGCAATCAAGACGATTAACGGGTACTGCCGAATCGCAATACGAGGGCTGGAGAAAGATTTTAAAAGAAATAAATCAACTTGAAACAGAGATTCCTAGTCTAGAAGTGATTGAAGAGCCTCTTCAAATTAGCGATCAATAGATAAATAATTGTTGTGTCTAAGTTAATTAAAGATTTAGTATTAAATCAACGTTATCAGCTGGTAAGACGTCTTGGTGAAGGCGGTATGGCGACTGTTTGGCTCGCTTTTGATAAGAAATTAGAGATCCAAGTTGCATTGAAATTTCTCCATAAAACCTTACGAGAAAATTTAAATTATCATCGTGCTTTTAAGAGGGAATGGAAGATTGCAAGCCATCTTATTCATCCTAACATTGTTCGTGTTTATGAGTTTTATGAGGATCCAGTACGACCATTTTACTCGATGCAATTTATAGATGGACCACCAATATCAATCCTTAGCAAAGATGATCCAAAAAATATTCTTCCCCCAATTAGTTTGATTGCTGATGCTATAGATTACGCACATTCAAGGGAGGTTATACATGGTGATATAAAACTACATAACATCCTTTTAGATAAAAAAGGGCAACCATTTTTAATAGATTTTGGTGTGGCTGCTACATTTTCAGAGCTTACATTAACAATGAATCATGAGACCCCTTCTAAAGCTCTGCATTGTAATGAAGATATAAATTCATTGGGTAAGTTAATTTACGAAGTTATTTTTGGTATACCTTTATTAAATGATACCAATAATGTTCCTGCTTTTAGTGAGGAGTTAAATGCAGAATTAAAAGTATTATTAGAGAGAATGATAGTTATCAATTTGGATATAAGAATCTCAGCGAAGGATGTGAAAGATTATCTTGCAGAGATTGGATATTTGGGAGGCAACGCCAATCTTAGAAAAATTGATAAGGAAGAGCTTATTCAAGTTAAACCAATTTCAGTTGATGATTTAAAACTTAATTCAAAATTATTAAATGAGGCAGAAAAAGAAACGAATGGCATCTCAAAAAGAAATTTTTATTCAAGCCTAGGGTTTATTTTAATTTTATTTATGATCGTGATTTTTGTTTTACCAAGCAGTATTAACTCGAATAAAAATATTGAGGATGTTACTAAATATGAAACTAATATAACCAAAAATATTGTGACTGAAAGTGATAGTTTAATTAAAAAATCCAGAATAAAAACAGATGAGACGCTGAGCGAATTGGTAACTTTGATTGATTTTTTGCAAAAAAAAGGCGTCGAAAAATGGGGTGGGCAAGTATATCAAGATATTAAAAATAACTACAAAGAAGGAGACTCTTTATACTTGAATGGCAGATATGAATTAGCTCAAAAAAAATATATTGATACTTTGAATGCCTTAAATAGTCTATCCGAACAAATGAATGAGATTTTAATGCTAAATCTCAATGCTGGAAAGGAAGCGCTTAAAAATGATAATTTTAATGATGCCATTATGTTTTTTGATATCACAGTGTCAATATCTCCAGATAACATAGAGTATAGTGACTTCTATAAAAGAGCTTTAAATCTTGAGGAGTTAATTGATCTCACGAGTGAAGGAATAGTGTTAGAAGGTAAAATGGATTTAAATTTAGCTAGAAAGAGGTATATAGCGGCTCAAGAATTAGATCCAGAAAATGAATTAGTTCGAGAGTTATTGGAAAATATCGAATCTAAGATTACTCGAAATAAATTTGAAATAAGTATGTCGGAGGGATTCGCAGCTTTAACAAATTATGATTTTCAATCTGCGAGAGCTTTATTTGAATCTGCCAAAGAAATTGATACTAATTCTATAGAACCATTGGATGCCATGATTCAGTTAGAAGAAAAAGAAAAAGATGTCTCAATTTTATTTCTAGAGGCGGAAAGTAAAGGTCATGAAGATATCGAGCAGTGGGGTCTCGCGATAGATACATATCAAAAATTGATCGAAATTGATGGCGATTTACAATTTGCCAAAATTGGTTTAATGAGATCTAAGCGTCGCCAGCAATTCTCTGAGGAAATGCAAAAATATATTGATGACTACGATAGTTTAAGTGACTCAGTAATAATGAAACGAGCCACTAAACTTCTTTTAGAAGCAGTGAAGTTAGATGATAAACCTCGTCTAAGAGGTCAGATTGCCGAACTTAAGCGATTGTTGAAACGGGCAAATACACCAATAAAAATTACAATCATCTCTGACAATATAACTAAAGTTAGGATCTTTAGAGTTAGTGAGCTAGAGGTATTTAATGTTAAGCAATTTTCTCTTCGTCCAGGAAATTATATTGCAATTGGCATAAGGGATGGTTATCGAGATGTGCGTGAAGAATTTAGAGTAACACCAGAAATACCAATATCAGTAGTTACCGTTATATGTGAGGAAAAAGTTTGAATATTTCTCATCTAATTATCAGAAAAGTTGGAAAAGACGATGAACAAATACTGTTAGCTGAGAGCCAATTCAGTATAGGGACTAATGAAGATTGTGATGTTTTAATTCCAGGCCCAGGAAATACCTCTTTCTTTTCTATATTTGTATTTAACAATGACTTATTTATAGAGAGAGAAGAAAAAATTATTCCAATTAAGATAAATGAAACAAACTTAATTGATAAATTGATTCTGTGTGACCAAGATAAAATTGAATTATTTGGAATAGAAATTACTGTTGAATTTAATAATAATGAGATTATCTTATTTTTAAATATGAAAAATAGTGATTATCTTACACAGCCTCCAGAATTTATTAACGATGATAGTAATAATTATACTGAAGAAATAGAAGCGAAAATATTTTCACGCAATACATCTAAATTAGACAATCATGAGTTCAATTTAAATAACAAATGGAAATTTGTTATATCTGCCATATTGATGGTATTAATGTTTATTTCATATCTTATCTTTAGTTCATATTCTATAAAATTCAACATTGATCCTCCAGATATAGATTCATTATCTATAGAAGGTACCTGGTTTGAAGTTCCACTGGGAGATCGTTCTTTGTTAAGATCTGGAACTCATTCTTTACGAATTAAGAAAACAGGTTATTATGACTTGAATCAAACTTTTGTTGTGGGAGAAGTAGATGATTTGATAGTTCCAGTAATTATGAAGAAGTTACCAGGTATTGTTTCTATCTATACTAATGCAGGATTAAATGCTCAAATTTCGCTTAATGGCTCACTAGGGGCAGAGGGCTCATTTGAAGCAAAAGCAATAGAGGCAGGACAATATATTTTAAATATTACCTCAGATCGTTTTTTGCCTTTTTCAGATAAAATAGAAATTAAAGGGATGAATATCAAACAACATATTTTTGTTGATCTGATTCCCAGATGGGCCAATATAAGTATCGATTCTATACCTTCGGATGCCGTTATTTATAGTAAAAATATAAAAATTGGTAACACGCCGGCTAATTTAGAGTTAATGGAGGGCACCCATGATTTATTGATCATTAAACAAGGTTATCAAGCCTTTGATGGAAGATTTTCTGTAAAGGCTAATACTAGTCAGACAATAAAATCTATAAATCTAGAACCAGCAAATGCAGAGTTGTCTATCAAGACAATTCCAGTTGGTGCGAATATTAAAGTGAATGGACGTTATAGAGGTCAATCCCCATTGATTTTATCATTAATGCCTGATGAGGATTATGTCATTGCTTTTTCAAAAAGTGGGTTTGATGTTACGGAGAGAAAAATATACTTAGATCCAGCTCAACAGCAATCAATAGAGGTTGATTTAACTGCTCGAGTAGGGAAAGTTATTATTTCGGTTAACCCACCGGATGCAGACATATATATTGATAATAAAAAACGAGGAAAAGGCAAGTTAGAGATTGAATTACCTACAATGAGTCATGATTTACTGATAAAAAAAGAGGGTTATGCTCCTTTCATTCGTGAAATACTTCCAAGATTGGATTATTTACAAAATATAGATGTGAAATTACTTACTGAAGATGAGTTTAGATTGAGAGATATTCAGTCTTCATTAACAAATTCACAAGGACAAGTATTAAGAAGGATTGAGGCAGGGAAGTTTGTCATGGGAGCATCCCGTCGAGAAATGGGACGACGGGCTAATGAAGTTATACGAAACGTTGAATTAACTAAGCCATTTTTTATTGGCATTAATGAGGTCACGAATAAAGAATTTTCAAGATTTCGTCGACTTAACTCAGCTGCAGCTGATATTCATTCTTCACTCCTAGCAGATAATAATCCAGTAGTACTTGTTAGCTGGTCAGATGCTGTAGAATATTGTAATTGGCTTAGCAACCTAGAAGGTTTGGAGCCTGCCTATGTAAAGCGTTTTGAAAAATGGGAAAGGAAAAAAACTGTTTCAAATGGGTACCGATTACCATCTGAAGCCGAATGGTCATGGTCAATTAGATATCAGACAAAGAATACTACAACTGCTTATCCATGGGGAAGCCGGCTACCTCCAAGACGTAATTATGCCAACCTTGCCGATTTTTCGGCACGAAATATACTGCCAAATATTCTGCAAAATTATGATGATGGATACGCTTCAACTTCACCGGTGGGATCATTTGGAGCAAACTCACTTGGAATTTTTGATGGAAGTGGTAATGTTTCAGAGTGGATTAGTGATTATTATTCAATTCCAACTCCTGGAATTACAGAGACTATAATCGATCCAAAAGGACCTGAGTATGGAGTACAGCATGTTATTCGAGGTTCGAGCTGGCGTCATTCTAGTGTGACTAAGTTGAGAGGCAGTTTTAGAGATTTTGGAAGTAAAGGACAAATAGATATCGGTTTTAGATTAGCTAGAAATATTAATTAACAAAATAAAAAATGTGAAAAAAATGAAGTGCAGCATACGTATATATAAAAATATACTATTGATCTTAATAGTATTTATATCTATTTCTTCTTCTTTTTCACAGGAAAATAACTCAGTGATTGAAACTTTAGATCCCCTCATGGAGAAAAACGAAAATCAAGATGCAGATGCAATCCCAGTTAAAAAACTAGCGTCAAAATCGACTGATAACACTACTGATGAATCAGAAATAGTCTATGATATTGATGATCAATCATATGAAGAAGCTGATGATGATTTTATACCCTCAGAGGAGATACCAGCTGATGAGCCAATTCCATTTCCAACAAGTATCTAAAGAAAGTTTAATTTAAAATCATATTTATTTATCAAATAAAGAGAAATATAGATGAAAAAAAATAATATACCCATTGAATTTGTATACCAACTATTTGCTCTGATTATTGCAATTATTATTGTACATGGCTATTACGTCTCAGTAGTGAGGCCAAATGCCAATCAAATAATTCTGGAGCAGAATATAGAAGCAGAGATGAATTCTGATTATATAAGAGAGAGATCCACCTGGGTCTTGGTTAAAGATTTAGAACAAGAATCATGCTTTGTATTGATGTTTTGGGCGCTCGCAATTATGGGTTTTAAAGCTAATTCTCTTCTAAGGGAGAGGAAATTACTTGATGAAAATTTAATATCTATAGTGGATGGCATGAAGATTCTTCCAGAAGATACTCGGAATTTGGAGAGACAAATTGAAGTTTTATCTGATAAACAAAAAGCAATGGTTTTACCAAGAGCTCTACTAAATGCCTTGAGAAGGTTTGGTACTTCGAAAAATATTCAAGATGTGTCTGTGAATACACACACGATTTTTGACTCAGAAGCTGAAAGATTGGAGTCAGAGCTTTCGATGATCCGTTATATTTCCTGGGCGATTCCATCAATAGGATTTATAGGTACAGTTAGAGGTATTGGTGATGCACTAGGTCAGGCTGATATTGCTGTTCAAGGTGATATCTCAGGAGTAACACAAAGTCTTGGAGTGGCATTTAATTCAACTTTTATTGCACTTTTGATTAGTATTTTTTTGATGTTTTTGGTACATCAATTGCAGTTATTACAAGAAAGGCTTGTTTTTGATAGCGAAAATTATGCGAATGACCGACTGATTCGACATATGAAAATAGACGTAAATTAAAGACTAGGTGAAGAAATTGTCATACGCAACCTTATATGTGAATGATGCTAATATAACTCTTTTGGAAGATGGGAAGATTTTATACTGCCAACCAAGTTGTGTTTGGGTAAAAAATGATGAGATTGAGTTTGGTGCTCAGGCACTTAGTAAATCTCGCATCATGCCGCAAAATATAGATACTCATTATTGGTCAAATCTTTCTACGTTAAAATATACAAGTGATCATAATAAGCACATCTCTTCAGCAGATATTGTAAGTCGAGAGCTCGAGATTATAAATTCAATTAAGTCTGATGATTTACCGTTGCTGATCGTCATACCTCCGTATTTAAATAATCAGCAGCTAAGCTTATTTCTTGGTATTGCAAATGATTTGGATATAAAAATTTTAGGCTTTATAGAGTCATCAATAGCATCAACACGGCGCGAGTATATTGCTGCTAAGTTAGTACATATTGATCTTCACTTACATTGCCTATCTCTATCTCTAATGAGTCAAACCGATAAATTGAGTGCTGATAAAATGTTTATTATCGATGACTGTGGACAGTCTGAATTTGACGCATCTTGGATAAAAATGATATCTCAATCTTTTATTAAGCAATGTAGATTTGACCCGCTCTATGCTGCTGAATCTGACCAGCAGATAATTAATAATTTGTCATTCTGGGTGGCAAAATCAATATCTCAGAAAACTGTCCATCTAGAAATTGAATATGGTAATCAAGTCTATGAAAGTGATATAAATTCATCAGATTTTATTGAAGCGGTTATGCCTCTTTATAAACATATTATCAATAAATTAAGAGCCATATTTGAGGCAGAGGATTTACCCGCTATTCAGTTAACAAATTTGATTGCCAAACTTCCTGGGTTGGCGATTTTAATGAAACAAAAGTTATCAGCTGCAGTTTATGAGAATGATGAAGGTTGTGCTGTCATTGGAGCTTCAGAAAGATTTTCAATTAAGGAGCAAGAAGATGGTCCTCTAAAAATTATTAAATCATTACCATTGGATCAATCTGCAATTTCGATTAATAAAGTTAATACTGAATCTACTAATAATGATAAACCAAGTCACATCTTATTTGAAAATATTGCTTATCCTATAAGTTTGACGCCGATAATGATTGGATCTGATCCCACGCAGACAGATAATATTTTACCAATTTCATCAAATAAAACAGGTATCTCAAGAGATCATTGTTCGCTATTTGTTAAAAACAACAAATGCATCCTTAATGATTTGAGTCGATATGGAACTTACCTGAATAACCAAAGAGTTGAAGGACCGTCAATAGTAAGTGTTGGGGATAAAATTAGAATTGGTTCTCCTGGTATAGAAATAACCTTAATTACAATAAGGAAGGCTATTGGCTCGTAGAAGAAGACAAACTGAAGTATTTAGCTTGTCATTTCTGGATTGCATGTGTTGTGGTTTTGGCGCTGTAATTTTACTTTTTATGATTATAAATTCACAAATTAAGAATCAAGTTAATGTAGATCAAACATATCCTGAAAATAAAGCTAACCAATTAAAGTTTGATTTATTAGAAACTAAAAAACGCCTTGTTTTAGCTAAAGATACCTTTAAAGATCTTGATCAACAAAATACTGCTATTGAAAACGAAATCGATCAAATGTTATTGCTATTGAAGCAATTAAAGAGAGAACTGGAAGAGGGAAGTCTTGATACGTTAGCCAAAAATGAAAGTATTGAAAAATTAAAATCAGATATTGAAAAATTAGATCAGGAGCGAGAGAGAATGCTCGCAGTTGCTTCTCGGGTTAAATCTGGTGGGCAAGTCAGGAGCTTCACTGGTGATGGTGATCGCCAGTATCTAACTGGCTTAAAGGTGGGTGGCGAGAGAATTTTGTTACTCATCGATACATCAGCCAGCATGCTGGATCGAAAAATAATTAATATTCTTAGACGTAGAAATATGTCGGATGAAGTTAAACTTAGATCTGAGAAATGGCGACAAGCAGTCTCTAGTATAGATTGGCTTGCCGCCCAATTTCCAAAAGAAAGTCAGTTTCAAATTTATACTTTTAATAATATGACTAAATCTGTAGTTGCTGATAGTGCTGGTGATTGGGTTGATGTTGGAGATGGAAAAGAACTGGATGATGCTATAAAGACGTTACGCCGAACTATTCCTCAAAATGGAACAAATCTTAAAGATGCATTCACAATCATAAATCAATTAAATCCCCGTCCAGATAACGTTATTCTTTTGATAGATAGCTTACCGACTATGAATAAAGCTGAAACTGACCGAGGTATGATTACAGGTCAAGAACGTCTTAATCTATACTATGAAGCTGAAACTGAAATACCAAGTGGTATACCAATGAATATATTGCTTTATCCTATGGAGGGTGATTATAACGCTGCCATTGCTTATTGGTTATTAGCTTACCGAACTGGTGGCTCATTTATGAGTATCAGCAAGGACTGGCCTTAGGAGATGCAATGAGAAAACGAAGAAATATTGAAGCTTTTAGCCTCTCTTTTTTGGATTGCATATGTTGTGGCTTTGGTGCTGTCGTATTGTTGTTGGTTCTAAGTAAGCTTTATGATCCTAATTTTGTGTCTACAGATGAAGCTTCAGATGAAGTAATTATTTCTTTAGAAGAGCAGTTAAAAAATGCTCAAGATGAGGTAATAAATACCATAAATTCTAGAAATAATGTTAAAAAAGAAGTTACTGATAAAAAAGTTAATTTAGATATTCTACAAAATGAATTGAAGAGTGTGAAGGGCAGGTATGAGTTAAGTTTATCTGAACCAGAGATGCTTCAGGCGAGTGAGGATAATCTTGAGGAGGCAAAACAGAAAATTTCAGAAGAAATAAAAAGATTACAACCTAATTATAAAAGAGCAGCAAATGAAGCAATAGGTGGAATTCCTGTCGACAGTGAGTACATTATTTTTGTCATCGATACATCAGGAAGCATGCAATCCAAATGGGCATGGGCGGAGAGAAAATTAGGAGAAGTATTAGATGTTTACCCAACAGTAAAGGGTTTACAAATAATGAATGATAATGGCAGTTTTATGTTTCAACAATATGGACGTAATTGGCTCCCAGATACCCCTCAACTAAGGCAATCAATAAAGAATACAATGCGTCAATGGGCGCCTTTTAGTGACAGTGATCCTTCTGATGGAATTATATATGCCATCCAGTCATTTTGGTCACCAGAAAAAAAGATAAGTATCTATGTTTTTGGTGATGAATTTCAAGGAAACTCTATGGAGAAGGTATTAAGAGATATTGATCGAATTAATATTGAGAACGAGGAAGGAGATCGCCTTGTTAGGATTCACGCTGTTGGTTTCCCCTATTCTTTTGGTGGAAGAAGTATTCCTCAGAGTTCCCAAAGATTTGCTGGGCTGATGCGACTTTTGTGCGAGAGGAATGGTGGAACGTTCGTGGCGTTAACAAATAATGATTAATAAAAAGTAACCCCAGCTTATTATGACTGGGGTTTTTTGTTTCATTTATTATTCTATAATAAATGAGCCTTTCATGATTGCGTAGTGTCCTGGAAATGTACAAAAGTAGGTATAATTTGTTGAGCTATCTAATGAGCTTAAATCAAATGTTACTGATGACTCTTGCCCTCCACCGATCATGTCAGTAGCAGCGATGATTCTTTCATCACTCTCGGGGAGATAGCCTGGAGCTCCAGCTTGCATAGCAGCACCTGTTAGTGGCATCATATTTTCAGTGGTACTTAATACCCAGTTATGACCCATGAATTGTTGTGGAAGATTACCAACATGTTTCAGAGTAACGGTAAGACTTGTGCAGCCAGAACTAACTTTCATTTCTTTCATATTAAATTGCATTGCATCGTTTGATTCAATTACTTGAGTGCAGTCTTGCGCGAACGATATATTTGTTATACTGGATAATAGTAATACTGCAGCAAAATAGGTAAATTTCATTATATTCTCTCCTGCCTTGATGTAGGTTAAGGCAATCATTGTTAAGTGAATGTAAAATAAGATAAATTACACAATTAATTATACTTATAATCCAATATATAAATTACTTTTCAGTTTTTATTAATCTAGATATTTATTTTAAGGTAGTAATAATGAACATATCTTGTTAGCTGTATTATATTACGTTGATAAATAGAGAGGCTAGTAGATTGACCAAATTAATTGAAAAAAAGTGTAACAACTGCGAAAAGGATGCAGTTGCTTTGAGTTGTGAAGATATTCTTGCATATCTAAAACAAATCAACAAAGAATGGCTGTTTGATGATACACAAAATATTATTAATAGACGTTTTTATTTTCCTATTTATAGTCAAACTATTGCCTTTGTAAATGCTGTGGCATGGATAGCTGTTAAGGAGGGTCACCACCCTGAAATGCAAATTGGTTACGGATATTGCGATATTAAATTTACTACGAATGCCATTGCTGCTCTTACAGAAAATGACTTTATTTGTGCGGCTAAAATTGATCATTTAATTGCTGAGGAATCTGATTATGTATGATTATAAAGAAATCTTGATGGCAGCAGAGCGCTTAAAAGGGGTGATTCAAGAAACGCCATTATTTGAATCTGCGGAGTTAAACAAGAGAGCTAAAGCAAAAATTTTAATTAAACCTGAAAATCTCCAAAGAACAGGCTCATTCAAAATCAGAGGTGCCTATAATTTAATGTCCCAATTAAGTGATGCCGAAGCCTCCAGAGGAGTTGTGGCATTTTCGTCAGGAAATCACGCACAAGGTGTCGCTTTAGCAGGAAGTCTATTGGGCATTGAGACGATTATAGTTATCCCAGAGGATGCACCTAAAGCAAAGATTGAAAATACTAAAAAACTAGGTGGTAATGTAATTTTATATAATCGTTATAAAGAAGATCGCGAAGCAATAGCTAAAAATATCGCCTTAGAAAAAAATTCAACCCTCGTTCCCTCTTATGATCACAAAGATATAATTATTGGCCAAGGAACAATGGGTTTGGAGATTGTGCAGCAGTGTAAGAAAAAAAATATGAATCTAGATCAGGTATTGATTTGTTGTGGTGGAGGAGGTTTGAGTGCAGGCTCTTCTCTAGCCATTAAGGGTTTCCTTCCTAGAGCTGCTATTTATCTTGTGGAGCCACAATACTTTAATGATACGCAAGAATCTTTTAAAGCCAGAATGAGGGTTAAAAATAATACTCATGAGAAATCAATTTGTGATGCTTTGCTTGCTGAAACACCTGGCGAACTGACTTTTGCAATTAATAAAGAGTTAGCTACAAATATATTGACAGTTTCTGATGCGCAAGTAAAAGATGCCATGCGATTTGCTTTTCTACATTTTAAAATGGTTGTTGAGCCGGGTGGTGCTGTCGCTTTAGCTGCTATCTTACATAATAAAATCGAACTTGAAGGAAAGGTAACCGCAATAGTTTTGAGTGGTGGTAACGTTGATCGTGAATTATTTGCTGAGATACAGGGCAGCGGTTGATATTTATTTTTTAATTAAACTTTAGAACATACCGCTTTTATCAAACTCTTCATCTTTTATTGCATGCCTGTTAGCTATCCATTCGCCGGTGATCATTTTATCATACGTTTGTCCAGGCCCAACCATAGGATAAACTCCTGCATCAGGATCAATAATCACTTCTAGAAATGCTGGTCCTTCAAAATCAATAAACTCTCTCACCATCTCTTTGATATTCTCTTTCTTATCTAATCTTTTGCTATATTCGAAGCCATCGGCTTCAGCTGTTTTAGTGAAATCCTTCCTATGTAATGATTTATCGCTTGCTGACATTCTTCCTTTGTAATAGAGTTTTTGCCATTGACGAACCATCCCATCACCGAAATTATTAAGTACCAATACCTTGACTGGTAATTTATAGGTGGTAGCAGTCTCTAATTCACCAATATTCATTCGGATACTGGCATCCCCATCAATATCAATTACCAGTCTATTTTTCTGAGCGAATTGAGCACCAATTGCGGCAGGCAAGCCAAAGCCCATAGTTCCCATTGATCCAGAAGTTAGCCATAATCTTGGCTCTTTATAATCAAAGTATTGTGCTGCCCACATTTGGTGTTGCCCGACACCAGTAGTAATTATAGCGTTGCCACCGGTTAATGAATTTATTTCTTCTATTACTGCGTAAGGCTGAATTAAGTCGCTTTCTCTATCGTAATTTAATTTGTATATGTCTTTTAGCTCAGCAATATGAGTATGCCATTGTTCTAATGACTGATGGTGCGAGATTTTTTTACCATAAGCAAGAAGATGATTTAGATCATTTTTTAACTGACCAACATGATGCCAATCAACTTGTTTAACTTTACCAATTTCCGAAATATCTATGTCAAAGTGAGCTATTTTCTTTGCATTTGGTGCAAATCCACTTGGGTCTCCAGCTACTCTATCATCAAATCTAGCACCAATATTGATTAGAAAATCACAATCATCAACTGCATAATTTGCAGAAGCTATTCCATGCATACCTAGCATATGTAATGACAATGGTTGGGTAGTATCACTAGCCCCAAGGGCCATCAATGTAGTCACAATTGGAATACCATAGGCTGATGCAAATGCTTTCATTTCATCACTAGCATTTGCATTAATCACGCCACCACCAGCATAGATTAGCGGTCTCTTTGAGTCTTTAAGTAAGGCGTAAAATTTTTCGCAAGCATTTTCCTGAAGAACGTTATTCATCACTGCATCTAATCGATTTCGATATCCAGTTAATGGAAGTGATCCTTCACCATTGAACTTACCTTCCCAGTTTTGAATATCTTTTGGGATATCTACTACGACAGGTCCGGGTCTCCCCGTTCGAGCTAACTCGAAAGCAGATCGGATAGTTGATTCTAGGAGAGTTGCATCTGTTACTAAAAAAATATGTTTTGAAACAGCTCCCATAATCGCTGATACTGGCGCTTCTTGAAACGCATCTGTACCAATTGCTGTGGTAGGAACTTGACCACAAATTACAACAATTGGAACTGAATCAGCCATACAGTCTCGGATAGGAGTTACAGTATTTGTTGCTCCTGGCCCTGATGTAACCATAACAACACCAACATTTCCACTAGCTCTGGCATACCCAGAGGCCATAAAACCTGCACCCTGTTCATTGGCGGGAACGATCAGAGGCATTGGTTGTGTTCCATCTGCTTTCTTATGGTCATGATTGAACCTAAAAACTGCATCATAGGTTGGTAGGATTGCACCTCCACTATAACCAAATATAGTATTAACATTTTCATCTGCTAAGACTTGAACAATAATATCTGCACCCATCATTGTCTTTCCAGCGAGTGGGTGTTTTTGAGAGTTTTTAGTTGGTTTCATTTTATTTATGTTTATTGAATGATTTCGCTGTCATTTTTACTGAGTGTTTACTATATTTTATTACATTGCAATAGTATTAAAACTAAGAGAACATCGATTATTACCTAATTGGTTTATACTACCAATGATTTATTATTTGATTGTATTTTTTCGATTTCAGAGGAATCTTTATGCGTCATGTTATATCAGTGATACTCCAGAATGAAGTTGGTGCTCTAACAAGAATGACCGGCTTATTTTCTACGCGTGGTTATAATATTGAATCACTTAACGTAGCTCCTACAGATGATGTTAATTTATCTCGAGTTACACTAGTGATTGAAGGTTCAGATGAAGCAATTGCGCAACTTAATTCTCAATTATCAAAATTGGTTGATGTTGTAGGTATTAATGATATGACCTTGGGGGCTCATTTTGAACGAGAATTATTAATTATTAAAATTAAGCTCAATAAGGATTCCATGGAAGAGTTACTTGCCGTAATAGATAGTTATAGTGCAGAAATTTTAGACGACTCTATGAACAGCTTTACTATCCAATTAACTGGCGCTAGAGAAATAATTGATGATTTTGTGGGAAAAATACCTCTACTAGGTGATGTTCATGCACTTGCAAGAAGTGGTAGCGTTGCAGTCACAAAAGGAGAAATAACTTTATCCTCTTACGCAAACCAGAATTTATCAAGTTAAGAATTACATGCAAAGAGATAGACTTTATGGATTCAAACGTCTCGTAATTAAAATAGGATCTGCGTTATTAATCGATAAAGACGGCACTTTTAATAAACTTTGGCTTAAAAGTATTGCTGATGAAATTAGTAGGTTAGTGGAAAATGGCGTTGAAATATTAGTAGTTTCATCAGGTGCTGTGGCGATAGGCTGTAGCGTTATTGACAGAAAAAGGTCACAAATGAGCCTTAATGAACTGCAAGCTGCCGCAGCTATGGGGCAAGCTCAATTAGTCATTGAGTGGCAAGAAGCCTTAGAAAAAAATAATGTTAAAGTAGCACAAATATTGCTAACTCCTGGTGATACAGAAAATCGAAAAAGATTTTTAAATTCTAAAAATACTTTACAGGCACTATTGAAATTGGATGTCATTCCAATTATTAATGAAAATGATACTGTAGCCACTGATGAGTTGAGTTATGGCGATAATGATCGCTTGGCTGCTCGTGTAGCTCAGATGGTGATGGCTGATGGCTTGATTCTTTTGTCAGATGTGGATGGCTTGTATGATAAAGACCCAGCTTTAACTCCTAAAGCAAAGCATATAGGCAGTATTAATTCAGTAACAGATGAAATTCTAAAGATGGCTGGATCTAGAGAATCAAATTATGGGAGTGGTGGTATGCTTACAAAATTACATGCTGCTAAAATTGCAATGCATGCTGGCTGTACAACAATTATTTCAAATGGAACTCAAAATAAACCTATTTCAAATCTTATGGATGGTGGTAAATGTTCTATTTTTAAGGCAAAGCAAAGCCCAGGCATGATAAGAAAACAGTGGTTATCAGGCTTTTTAGATACAAGTGGCACTCTAATTATTGATAAAGGTGCTAAAGAAGCCTTAAATCAAGGGGGGAGTTTGCTACCAGTTGGTTTGACTGAAGTTAGTGGTGATTTTGAGCGTGGTGATGTAGTCATCTTGAATGATGAAATAGGCAATGAAATTGGTAAAGGTGTCACCACTTATTCTTCTGTTGAGGCAAGTTTAATTGTTGGGTGCCGATCTGAGGAAATCCTAAAAAAATTAGGTTACCAAGGTAAGCCAGAGATTATTCATCGAGATGATATGGTGCTTTTTTAAGTTTAGGAATAATTTAATACTGATTTAAAAATAGGGTATTTATGGCAATCGAAAATATAAGTGATGTAATGAATAAAATGGGTACTTTGGCTAAAGTGGCAGCGAAGAGATTTGCCCAAACTTCTGAGCTACAAAAAAACCTAGCCATACAGTTAATCTCAGAATCTTTATTAAAAAATACCAAAATGATTTTAGAGGCCAATAAAAAAGATGCAGATAATGCAAAGAAAAAAAATATAGCTGCATCAATGCTCGATAGATTACTACTAAATGAAGAGCGAATTTATTTAATGGCTAAAAGTTTAGAAGAAATTATAAAAATAAAAGATCCTATCAATCTTATATTAGATGATTGGGTGCGTCCAAATGGATTGAGAATTCAGCGTATATCAGTACCTCTGGGAGTTATTGGGATCATTTATGAGAGTCGCCCAAATGTTACCGCGGATGCTGCTGCACTATGCATTAAATCAGGGAATTCTGTTATCCTAAGAGGTGGTTCTGAAAGCTTTGAATCTAATAAAATTATTCATGATTGTTTATCTCAAGCTCTCAAAGATGCAAATCTAGATCCCAATATTGTGCAATTTGTTCCAACCAAAGACAGAGATGTGGTTGGTTATATGCTCGCTTCAATGCATCGATATCTTGATGTCATCGTACCAAGAGGTGGCAAGAGTCTAGTAAAAAGGGTTCAAGATGAGGCGCGTATTCCGGTTATAGGGCATCTTGAAGGTATCTGTCATGTATATGTCCATAAGTCAGCTAATACAAATATATCTAAAGAGGTAATTTTAAATTCAAAAATGCGTCGTACAGGAATTTGTGGTGCTGCAGAAACAATTTTGATCGATAGAGCAATATCGCCAATATTTCTAAAAGAGCTTATAAGTAATTTAATAGACGCTGGATGTGAAGTTAGGGGTGATGAGGAAGTAAGAACTTACTCTCATAGAGTTATACCAAGTAACGATACTGACTGGTCTACTGAATATCTAGATGCCATTATTTCCTGTAAAATTGTAGAAGATATTAATGAGGCCATGGACCATATTGATAGTTATGGCTCGGGTCATACGGATAGCATTATTGCTGAAGACTCTGAAGCCGTGACAACATTTATTAAAAATATAGATAGCGCCATCGTGATGCATAATACATCAACTCAGTTTGCAGACGGAGGCGAATTTGGAATGGGCGCAGAAATTGGTATAGCTACTGGCAGAATACATGCCAGAGGTCCGGTGGGAGCAATGCAGTTAACTAGCTATAAATATGTGGTTCATGGTAAGGGCCAAATTAGAAGTTAGTTTTAACTTGCCTAAGTATTAACTGAATCAATAATCTTATTAAAAAGGCGACTTGGTCGCATTGCTTTTTTTAGTAACTGTTCATCTGGATGATAATAGCCTCCAAGGTTGATACTTTTTCCTTGAGTTTGATTTAACTCCTGGTTAATTTTTTCCTCATTTGTGGTTAAAGTAATATAAAGCTCAGAGAATTTTTTTTGTAATTCTTGATCATCAGATTGTTCAGCAATGGCTTTAGCCCAATAAATCGCCAAATAGAAATGACTGTGACGATTGTCAAGTTCACCCACTTTTCTCGAAGGAGACTTATTTTTTTCTAAAAACATTGAATTTGCCAGTCCAAGTGCATTGGCAATAATTTCAGCCTTTTTATTCTTAGTTTTTCTTGCAACTTCCTCTAAGGATACCTTCATAGCCAGAAATTCACCTAATGAATCCCAGCGAAGGTGACCCTCCTCTGTAAACTGAGCAACATGTTTTGGAGCTGATCCACCTGCACCAGTTTCAAAGAGACCGCCTCCAGCCAGAAGCGGGACAATAGATAGCATTTTTGCACTTGTGCCAAGTTCTAAGATTGGAAATAAGTCAGTTAAATAGTCTCTCAGAACATTACCAGTTACAGAAATTACACTTTCGCCAGAATGAATTAATTCTAATGTCTTTTTCATGGCCTTGTTAGGAGAAAGGATAGAGATATCTAATGCATTGACATCTTCATTAGCTAAACATTCTGATACTTTTTTAATTAATAGGCTGTCATGGGCTCTATTTTTATCCAGCCAAAAAATGGTCGGTAACTGAGTGATTCTAGCTCTTTCAATAGCTAATTTGACCCAATTTATGATTGCCGCATCTTTTGTTTGGCACATTCGCCATATATCCCCTTTACTAACGATATGCTCACTCAAGATTGATTCATTTTCGTCGCTAACTCTAACTGTTCCAGACGAGATGATTTCAAAAGTTTTGTCATGGGAGCCATATTCTTCAGCTTTTTGAGCCATTAATCCAATATTTGACACATTTCCCATTGTAGTTACATCAAAAGCACCGTGCTCTCTACAAAATTCAATTACCTCTTGATAGATAGTCGCATAACATTGGTCCGGTATCAGCGCTTTAGTATCATGTAATTTTCCATCAGATCCCCACATTTTTCCTGATGATCTTATCGCAGCAGGCATCGATGCATCAATGATTACGTTACTAGGAATATGTAAATTTGTTATGCCTTTATCTGAATCAACCATTGCTAATGAAGGCTGATCCTTGTAAATATTTGAGAGGTCTTTTTCTATTTCTAGACGCTGCTCTGCAGGTAAATTTTTGATTTTTGCATAAACATCACCGATGCCATTATTTGCATCCACGCCAAGTTTCTGGAAAAGCTCAACATGTTTTTCAAAACAATCTGCGTAGTATGAAGTGACCGCATGACCAAAGATTATTGGGTCTGAGATTTTCATCATAGTAGCTTTAAGGTGCAATGATAATAATATATCTTCTTCTTTGCTGGATTTTATTTCTTTCGCAAAAAATTCTCTAAGCTTATTTATATTCATAGAAGCTGTATCAATAATTTCATTTGATTGAATTGTTAGATTATTTTTTAGAATAGAATGCTCACCATTGCTATTTATTAATTCAATTTTTAGAGTACATGAGTTATTTGAGGTAAAAGATTTTTCTGAAGAGTAAAAATCGCCCTCTAGCATATGAGCTACATTAGTTTTTGAGGTTTTATTCCAAGCTCCCATTCTATGTGGATTATTTTTTGCAAATGTTTTAACTGCGCTTGCTACCCTTCTATCTGAGTTCCCCTCTCTCAATACTGGATTTACAGCACTTCCCAATATTTTTGAGTATTTAATTTTATTTCTTTTTTCATTATCATTCTTGGGGTTATCTGGGTAGCTTGGAATCACGTAACCTTGGTCTTGTAATTCGATGATGGCGGCTTTTAATTGTGGTATTGATGCACTGATATTGGGTAACTTAACAATATTCGCTGAAGCATTTTTTACCAGATTACCAAGTTCATCGAGGTCATTCTTTATTTTTTGAGAGTCAGTTAGATTTTCGGGGAAATTACATAGAATCCTAGCTGCCAGCGAAATATCACGAGTCTCGATTCTTATATTTGCAGTTTTTGTATATGCTTTTATTATCGGGAGCAATGAATATGTTGCTAATAAAGGGGCTTCATCTGTTTTGGTGTATATAATTTTGGATACAGTCATATTTTTTGTCTTTTATATTATTTTCTGAGAATATTCAGAATTTCTTTAGAGATTATTGTTGAGTTATTGGCGTGAAATTTTTTCAATAATTTGAGTAGGATTATCAGTTTTTCTGTAATATCCATGACGGATTTTCATTTTCTCGAATGCTAAATCTCTCTCATTTTCATCGTCATACCAATGTTGTTTCGACCAATTTTCTCCCAGAATGTTTCCAAGGGTATCTCCTGATGGAAGAGTAACTTTGATGCCGAAATTTTTCTTTTCGTTTTTGAGTTTGATGCTTACGTTGTGCTGATGACAAAAATCCATATTATCTCTCTGATAGCTCAAAGAAAGGAATTATAGCTTAGATTTTAATCGCTAATCAAAGAGTGTTGGATTTTTATTTAAATAGCTTGATGAATCTTTTTTTAAATTCTTTTGATTGATTGTGCATATAAATCATTAGGATTATGTTTAAAGCTGACAAGAGGGCGAAGAATTCCAAGATACTTAAGCCTAAACTAAGAGTTGTTATTGCTAAAAGTGAAGCTGATACCATAAAAATTGCATTAAGAATGTTATTAGCAGCAATTATTCTAGATAAGTATTTAGTATCGGCATCTTTTTGTATTTTTGCATAGAAAGGCACGCTAAATATTCCACCACAAGCACCAATCATAATAAGGTCGAAAATTATACGCCAGTGGCGAGGTTGATCAAAAAAACCCATTACAGTAGTTATTTGAGTATGATTATTACCTGAAGCAGCAAAATATAAATCCAAAACGAAAACAGTTAACCCCATAGCTCCTATGGGAATAATACCAATTTCTACACGATTTTTAGATAGTTTTTCGCATGCCAATGAGCCAATTCCAATTCCAATAGCGAAGGTTGCAAGCAATAGAGTTGTTATTGTTTCATTTCCATTGATTGTATTAAGAGTTAGGGCAGGTATTTGTAATGTTACTGCTGAAGCAAAAAACCAAAACCAAGATATACCAATAATGCACAGAAATACCTCTTTATCCTTTTTACTGTATCTGATGATACGAGATATTTCTGAGAAAATATTCCAATTTATTTTTAATGTAGGATCGGTTGCTTTAGTTAAAGGTATTTTTCGACTTGATAGATAACCTATTATAGATATGGAGACAAGCCAGATCGCCAGAGGAAAATCACCAAATTGACTTGAAGAGGCAGCTAATCCGCCTATCACTAGACCCAAAATAATAGCAATATAGGTTCCAGATTCAACCAATGCATTACCGCCAATAAGCTCGTCAGTTTTAAGTTTTTGAGGTATATAAGCATATTTTACTGGACCGAATAAAGAGGATTGAAACCCCATTAAAAATAAGATAAAAAGAAGTGAAGAGTAATTCTGTGTAATTAGTGAGGTAGCTGCGAATAGCATCACCAAGATTTCTAAAAGTTTTATAGAACGAATTAAGAATGATTTTTCAAATTTATCAGCTAATTGACCCGCGATTGCTGAAAATAAAAAATAAGGCAGTATAAATAAAGCACCAGCAACATTTGCTATTTGACTAGCATTGAGACCAAATATTTCAATACCTTTAAAGGTAAGAAGAATGATTAGCCCGTTGCGAAAAATATTATCATTAAAGGCGCCTAAGAATTGTGTGCTGAAAAATGGCGCAAACCGCCTTTGTTTTAATAATGTAAATTGGTTGAATTTACTCATAGATGTAATTAACTAATGTTAAAAGATCACTATTAGTTATATTCCAGGATCAGCTCATCTTTTTTGTAATTTGGGGCAAATATGTCGCTCAATCTGTAGGTTTGGGTATCATCAGAATCTTTCTCATTAGGGTTATTACCCATTCCTGGCTGCATCGGGAGTTGATGGGTTTGAGCTGTTAATTTTTGTATAAATGTATTGGCAGCCATGGGTGCAGCATTACCGGTTGCCTTGAATATTTGATCAGGTGTGATGCTTGTTGAGCTATAAAAATTAGCGTTACTTCGTCTATCCATAGACAGAGTTGCACCTTCTAAAGAGACACCAACAAATAAACCTCTACTTCTGGAGTACGAGTATATTTCTGCATTGAATCTTAAATCTGTTGCTGCAGCTGTATGTCTGCCAATTGGACCAGCAGCTATGGATGCATCTGCGCCAAGAGTTAATTTTCCATTGCTAATTCCATCAACACCCTTGCGCGTTTTGAATACAAGGATACTATCAGTTGATTGAGCGCCAGCTTGAAGTCCTAAACTACCTCCTGTAAGTGTAATAAATGCTGGATTGCTCCATGAGTTATCTTCATTACGAATCACGATAATTCCTTTTCCTCTCCTTATTCCTACAATCGCACCTACTTTGAGCACATTTGGAAATACTGCAATGGCGTAAGCTCTTGATAGTAAGGCTGGAGGTACAGATTGCTCGGGTATTCGAAGGATTTGATCAATGACATCTGTGGCATCCATAACACGTTTTTCTTGAGTATTTGCAGCCTGCGTGTGAGTCGACATAATGAATAACGTCATTGTCATAACTATTAATCTTGAAATCATTTTATTACCAGATAATTTATAAAGCGTTATCATCAGTTTCACCCGTTCTTATACGAATAGCTTGTTGGATTTCGGTGACAAATATCTTTCCATCCCCAACCTTACCTGTTTTGGCGCTATTAATAATATTTTCTATTGTTTCTTCGACGCGGTCATCACTAACCGCAATCTCAACCTTTGCCTTTGGCAGGAAGTCTACAACATATTCTGCCCCTCGGTATAATTCAGTATGACCTCTTTGACGACCAAATCCTTTTACTTCAGTAACAGTCATTCCATTAATCCCAATATCACTTAACCCATTTCTAACATCATCGAGGCGAAAGGGTTTTATAATCGCTGTTATTAATTTCATGAATTATTCCTGATTTACATTTACGACTGATTATAAGGAGAAATTATGGTAATTACAGCTAAATAGAATGATTTTTTATATTCATAATCTATGGCTGAGTTTCGATTTGACTGCTATTATTTGAACTCTTATGGTGAAAATCACTCAAAATAGCTATAACAAGCAAAGCCTTATTTATAATGGTGGAGCATTTTGTTATGCATTAATCTCTTATACTCTAGGTTTGTATGGTTTATTTCATATGAATCTAATTATAAATTTTGCTGCAATACTCTTGTTATCCCATGGAATGATTATAGCAGCCTACTTGGTTCATGAGTGTGCTCATAACTTAGTTTTTAAGAAAATGCAGCATAATACTTTTTTTGGTAAGTTCCTGGTTTGGATTTGCGGTGCCTCTTATGGGACATATGAAGACATTAGATATAAACATTTCCGTCATCACGTCGATAATGATGATGTAGTTTGGTTCGATTATGAGGCTTTTTTTAGGAAACACCCTCGAATATTGAGGTTAACTCAAATTTTAGAATGGTTCTATATTCCAGTGCATGACTTAATAATGCATTTTATTATGGTGTTTACTTCGTTTGTCATTCCGCAGAGGCGTAATCAAAGAAAAAGAAATTTACTTGTTATACTGACAAGAGGGTCTTTATTTATAATGCTTACAATCTATTACCCACAAGTTGCTTTCTTCTATATATTGGCCTATTTAATAATGATGACAGTGTTGAGATTTATGGATAGTATCCAGCATGATTATAGCTATAACCTAACTCTATTCACTAAAGAGAGATCGCCTAGAAAAGGTGATTTCAATTGGGAACAAGAGCATACCTTTAGTAACCCAATATCAATGAATATCCCATTTTTAAATTGGGCGACTTTAAATTTTGGTTTTCACAATGCACATCATGCGGATATGTCGATCCCCTGGTATAAACTTCCTGATAAACATAAAGAATTATTTGGTGAAAATTCAAAACGTCATGTTCCGTTTTTATCGCAATTAAAGATATTTCATAAACAACGTGTCAACCGTATTATTGATAATCACAACGAAGAATCACCGACAGGAAATGATTATTTGATTGCAGCGCGCAAAGCAGAAGTATCAGGTGGAAATGCGGCATCATTTTTGACTTCTTTTTAGAGTGTTTAAGGCCAGATAATTGCAACAACTTAAAATTTATCAATCACTCTGGGGAATGGAGCAACGTGATCCTGGTAGAGACGAGCCTTCTTTAAGGTATAACTTTAAGAAAGCAAAAGATGCTGGATATGATGGCTTATGCCTTGATTTGACCGTCGAAGAAATAGACGATTTTAAAGAAGTGCATAATTTGTTTGATGAGTTTAATCTTGGGTGTATGGTCAATGCTTTCCCTATGCGACCATCCGACATGCAGCCATTAATCAGGGTGGCAAAAAGTCTCAATGCACCGTTAATAAATATCATAAGTGGCGTTATGCCTCTTAAGCCAGCTGATGCAGTTCCCTGTGTCAAAAAGTGGTTGGCAGAAGCTAAAGAAAGTGACATTGATATTCTATTTGAAACACATCGTGATGGCCTGCTTAATGATTTATTTTTCACGTTACAGCTAATGGATTTAGTCCCTGAGATGAGATTATGTGCTGACTTATCACATTTTGTAATTGACAGAGAGCTAAGATTGCCAGTTCCAGAGCGAGATCGAGCTTTCTTAAATAATGTACTCGAAAGATCAGATTGTTTTCAAGGACGAATTGCAAATCGTGAGCAAATTCAAATTCAAATCGATTTTCCTCAGCATAAAGAGTGGGTAAATCAATTTAAAATATGGTGGAGAGATGGAATAAGGATGTGGCGCAAAAGAAATGATTCAAATGCCATACTTATTTTTTTATGTGAACTTGGCCCAAGACCATATGCTATAACTGACAAAAATCAAGAAGAGTTATCAGATAGATGGGAAGAAGCTTTAATAATCAGGAAATGGGTAGAAGATATCTGGATTGAGCTTGAAAACGAATAATTTAATTAGTGAGAGGGTATAAAATGATCGATTTAAAAGATAAGACAGTTTTTATTTCCGGAGGAAGTAGAGGTATAGGACTTGCAATTGCAAAGCGTGCTGCTCAAGATGGTGCAAATATAATAATTGCTGCAAAAACAGCAGAACCTCATCCCACTCTGCCTGGAACTATCTATTCAGCTGCGGAAGAAATTGAAGAAGCGGGTGGAAAAGCGCTACCTTTAATTTGTGATATTCGATCAGATGAGCAAGTCCATTCAGCTGTTGAGGCTGGAGCAGAAAAATTTGGAGGTATTGATATTTGCATTAACAATGCCAGTGCTATTTCTCTGACACCTACAATGCAAACCCCCATGAAGAGATTTGACTTAATGCAGCAGGTTAATACCAGAGGTACTTTTTTAGTATCACAAACTTGTATCCCTTACTTAATGAAATCAAATAATCCACATATTCTTAATTTATCGCCACCATTGAATTTAAATCCTCGATGGTTTGGACCTCATAGTGCCTATACCATTGCTAAATATGGAATGAGTATGTGTGTTCTAGGTATGGCTGCTGAGTTTAAAGAGCAGGGTGTCGCTGTCAATGCTTTGTGGCCCAGAACCGCTATTGCAACTGCTGCTGTAAAGAATTTACTGGGTGGTGATGAAATGATAAAGCATTCGCGAAAGCCAGACATTATGGCCGATGCTGCTTATATTATCTTGACCAAGAAAAGCTCGACATTTACTGGTCAATTTTGTATTGATGATGAGATTCTAATTGATGCTGGCATGGAAAATCTTGAGCAGTATTCTGTAGAGCCAGGGGTTGACCTTATGCCTGATTTTTTCTTGGATTGAATCATTAAATGAGCGATCGCCAAAATAGATTTGAAGGCACAAAAGACGAGATTGAAGCCCATAAACTAGATTTAAATAGCTTGAATGAGTTTCTTTTCTCTTTTTTAGATGACTATCAAGGGCCTTTGGAAATAAAACAGTTTAAGGGTGGTCAATCCAATCCTACTTATTTACTAATAACACCAGATAAAAAGTACGTGCTAAGGAAAAAACCTCTGGGTAATTTACTTAAATCTGCTCATGCTGTTGACCGAGAGTATCATGTAATTACTGCATTAAATGAAATGAAATTTCCTGTGCCAAAACCATATTTATTTTGTGAAGATAATTCAATTATTGGTACTGAATTTTATGTGATGGAGTTTCTAGAAGGCCGTATATTTTGGGATCTTGATATGCCACAAAGCAATCATGACGAGAGAGCGGCTATATATGATGATCTAAATAGAATTTTGGCGAAACTTCATAATTATGACTATGAAAAATTGGGCTTATCAGATTTTGGTAGAGCTGGTAATTATTTTAGTCGACAAGTTTCACGCTGGTCAAAACAATACAAAGCATCTGAAATTCAATCGATTCCTGAGATGGATTATTTAATTTCATGGTTACCAGAAAATATTCCAAAAGAAGAATCAATCGCTGTAGTCCATGGTGATTATCGCTTAGATAACTTAATAATTCACCCGAAAGAGCCTAAAATAATTGGAGTATTGGATTGGGAGCTATCAACCATAGGAAATCCTTTGGGAGATTTTACCTATAATTTATTAGCATGGCAGATGCCCGATGTAGGTATTGGATCTTCTGGCTTATACGGAAGAGATCTGAAAAAACTGGGTATTCCAGATGAAGAAAAATACATCGAATCATATTGTGAAAGAACGGGTAGATCTAAAGGTTTACCAGATCGTGAATTTTACTCTGCTTATAATTTTTTTCGCATTGCTGCCATTTTACAAGGCATAGCAGGTAGAGTAAGAGATGGAACTGCAGCTAGCTCAGAAGCAAAAAAGATCATAAAAGCAGTCGAGCCTTTGGCGAAAATAGGTTCAAGTTATGCCACCAAAGTAAGGGTATGATATAAACTGTAAACGTAAAGTTGAAAAAAGTATTTAGGGTAAACAATGAGTGAGAGAATAAGTTTTTATATCGAAGATAATATTGCTGAGGTTAAATTAAATCGAGCAGATAAACATAATGCCTTAGATCATGAAATGTTTGAGGCAATTTTAAACATAGGTGACCAGTTAGCTCGTGATGATTCGATAAGAGCAGTCATACTGTATGGAGCAGGAGAAAGCTTTTGTGCTGGTATTGATTTGTCAATGTTTGCAGGCGAAGGTTTGGCTGATGATTTTAATGAAAGAATGAAACGAAGAGATTCATCGTTAGCTAATTATTATCAAAGTGCCGCTTATATATGGCGTGAAATACCTGTTCCAGTAATAGCGGTATTGCATGGTGCAGTTTATGGGGGTGGACTTCAGATTGCTTTAGGTGCCGATATTCGCTATGCCAGTAAGAGCATGAAGCTATCAATCATGGAAATTAAGTGGGGCATTATTCCTGATATGGCAATGACTACATCTTTGCCTTATTTGATGAATATAGATAGAGCATTAGAAATGGCAATGACTGCAGATATTCTGGATTCTGATGAAGCTTTTGGTAAGGGCTTAATTACTGCCATTAAAGAAAAGCCCTTGGAAGAAGCAAGAGCATTGGCTAAAAAAATCGCAAATAAATCACCAGATGCAATTCGTTCTATCAAACGTTTGTTCTATCAAACATGGCATAAAAATGATGAGTTTTCACTTTCTCTTGAAGCAAAATTACAATTACAGGTAATGTCAGGAAGCAATCAAATGGAAGCTGTTAAATCATCGTTATCAGGAGCTGTGCCAGATTTTTCGAATTCAAAAATGTAAAAAATATTGGTATTTAAAAATGGCATTAAAAATAGAGAACGAACAATTTAAAACTATAGATTACTCCCAAGATGAATCTGTCGTAATAATCAGTATAAATCGTCCAGAAGCGATGAATTCGTTTAATGCACAATTGAGAACTGAATTGCTACTTGCTCTAAAAAAAGCCGTATTGATGGATGATATCAGGGTAATCATTATTAATGGTAATGGTAGAAATTTTAGTGCTGGTGCCGATCTAAAAAATAATGATGATGCTCAAAAATCACTCGAAGAGGTTCTAAATAAAGAATATCGCCCTATTTTTGATTTAATCAGTGATATTAATATACCTATTATCGCCTCTGTGCATGGTTCTGCTGCAGGTATTGGCTTATCTCTGGCATTGTGTTGTGATTTAATGATAATGAGTGACGATGCTTTTCTACTTGCCCCTTTTAGTTCTATTTCACTAGTTCCTGACGGTGGAATGAATTGGTTTTTAGTTCATCAACTTGGTTATCGCAAAGCCTTTGAAATATGTATAGAAGCCGAGAGAATTGACGCAAAATATTGCGTTGAATATGGTTTAGCAAATAAATGTGTACCTGCAGAAGATCTTATTTTAGAAACATTAGCATGGGCAAAGAGTATTGCTAAAAGAGCGCCATTGTCAGTTACAGCGACCAAGAAAATAATGAGGTATGCTGCAAGTCATTCTTGGTCTAAAACTTATGACATGGAAGTAACGGCTCAACAAAAATTGATAGATTCAAATGACTTTAAGGAAGGGGTCGAAGCTTTCATAAATAAAAGAGAGCCAAAATTTAATGGTAATTAAATATATTTAATACTGGAGAAGTTAACTTGATAAAATTATCTTTTATCGGACTGGGAGTCATGGGCTATCCCATGGCTGGTTTTCTTGCAAAAGCTGGTCACCAAGTCACAGTTTATAATCGTACTGAAAGTAAGGCCAAGAAATGGTGTGAGGAATTCAAGGGGGATTATGCAGTCTCTCCTCTAGAGGTAGCTAAAAATGCTGATATTATCTTTACTTGTGTGGGCAACGATGATGATGTTAGGCAAGTAATATTAGGACCTAATGGCGCAATCCACAGTCTTAAAAAAAATGCGATCATCGTTGATCATACGACTGCATCCTCTTTGCTTGCAGAAGAGCTAGATGACCATATAGCAAATCTTGGAGGCTATTTTTTAGATGCACCACTATCTGGTGGACAGGCTGGTGCTGAATCTGGGCAATTAACTATTATGGTAGGTGGTGAAGAATCAACTTTCACTAAAGTTAGTCCTATCATGGATAATTACGCAAAAGCTTGTACATTAATTGGGGGAGTTGGTTCAGGTCAGAAGGCTAAAATGGTCAATCAGATTTGTATCGCTGGTTTGGTTCAGGGCTTAGCAGAGGGGTTACATTTTGCTAAACGTGAAAAATTAGATATTAAAGCTGTAATTAATGCTATTTCAAAAGGTGCGGCTCAATCATGGCAAATGGAAAATCGTTGGCAAACTATGATAGATGATGAATTCGAATTTGGTTTTGCAGTGGAATGGATGCGAAAAGATCTTGAGATTGCATTGGATGAAGCTAATCGAGTTGAAGCCAACATAGAGGTAACTGCGCTGGTAAATGAGTACTATAAAGAAATTGAGAGTATTGGTGGAAAACGATTTGATACTTCAAGCTTAATTAAACGTTTGGAACCCTAATTTACTATTGAATATATTCTTTATTCTGTTTAAGATCCACATTCCATCAGGGGTGATCCATTGGATCTGAGATTCGTAATATTTCATGGGAAATATTATATCGAGAACCCTTAGAACCTGACCCGGATAATGCCGGCGTAGGAAGAGGATATATAATATGATCAGATTAGATTCTGTGACAGCATTTGCTATACCGTTTATTACATTCACATTGCTTGTTAACTCAGTTTTTGGTCAAGAAACTATTGATGAGATTACTGTTACTGCTGACTTTAGGGCAAGATCAGAGCTTAATATTCCTGCAAGTATTAGTGTTTTAGATAAAGTATTTATAGAGAAATCTTCAACTCAGCATTTCCAAGATCTAATCTATACCATCCCCAACCTCAATTGGTCTGGAGATGGAAATCGTCCTCGTTACTTTCAAATAAGAGGCATTGGTGAATTAGAGCAATATCAAGGCGCTCCCAATCCTTCAGTTGGTTTTTTGATTGATGATATTGATTACAGTGGCATCGGCTCTGTTGCAACGCTATTTGATATTGAACAAATTGAGGTACTTCGCGGACCACAAAGTGGAAGATATGGCGCGAATGCACTTGCTGGTCTAATCTATATGCGGAGTGTTGCTCCGACTGAGGATTTTTCCAGAAAAATCCAATTAAGAATAGCTGGGGATAACGAAATTGCTGCTGGGCTGGCCTTTGGTGGTCCAACAGAAATACTTAATAATGCAAACTACCGTCTCAGTATCCATCGTCATCAAAGTGATGGTTTTCGTGATAATGCATTTTTAAATCTTAGAGATACAAACCAGAGACAAGAAACCTCATTAAGGGGGAAACTAATTTGGAATTTAGCTGATGATTGGTCATTCGATTTAACTACGATGTTCATTGATATTAATGATGGATATGATGCATTTTCGATCAATAACTCAATGACGATGTTATCTGATAAGCCAGGTAAGGATGCCCAAAGAAGTAGTGGAGCCTCTTTGAAGGCCATTTATACAGCATTTGATTCTTATACCATTGAATTAGTATCAACATTAGCTCGTTCAATAATTGATTTTTCTTTTGATGCCGATTGGGGTAATGAACTAGCTTGGGCTCCAATTACCTATGATTATGAAACAAAAAATAATCGAAAAAGACAGACTGCCGCACAAGAGATTAGATTTATTTCTTTGGAAAACACTGAATCTTTTGCCAATATATCACAATGGTTGTTCGGCCTAAATCTATCAAAACTAGATGATGATTTATATACAAAGAATACCGGTATATACAATGATCCAATATACGTCTATCAGGACTCTCTCAATACTTCCCTTGAAAGTAAATATTCTGCGATGAGCTTATCGTTATTTGGGCAACTAAATTTCAATATAATTGAATCTGGTTTACTGACACTTGGTCTGAGACTTGAAAATAGGAGCGTGGATTATAATGATACAGAAAAGCTGAATATCGAGCCTAGTGAGTTTATGACTGGAGGAGATATCACTTACATGAATAATATTTCTGATAATGTTAATGGTTACCTTACATTATCTCAAAGCTATAAAGCTGGGGGTTTTAATCTAGGTATTGTTCCAGAAGGTCAGCGTAAATTTAATCAAGAAAAATTGATAAATTTAGAAGTTGGTATTAAATCAACTTGGGATGAGGGGCGTATTAAATTCAATGCTTCACTTTTTTATAATCGACGCAAAGATCAGCAAATCAGAACATCTATGCAATTATACGCCAATGACCCATCTTCATTTATTTTCTACACAGGTAATGCAGCAAAAGGTAAGTCAATTGGATCTGAAGTAGAAGTTCGCTGGAACCCCAACGATAGATTAGAGTTATATTTTAATGGTGGACTACTTCGGGCTAAAATTGAACAATATAGTGGCCCCGATACTAACTTGAGTGACAGGGATGTAGCCCATGCCCCAAGATACACTATGAGCACTGGGTGGGAATATCGTTATCCTTCTGGTGTATTTATGATCATGTCTGCATCCGCACGCGATGAGTTTTATTTTGATGTCAGTCATAATCAGAAATCTAAGGCATTTGAATTGTTGAATGCACGCCTGGGTTTCGAAAAAGATAATTGGTCGATTCAGTTGTGGGGTAAAAATCTAACGAACAACGATTTTGCTGTTCGAGGTTTCTATTTTGGTAATGAACCACCAGACTTTCCAAATACAGTTTACACAAGACGTGGTGATCCACGTCAAATTGGTTTAACTTTCGACATGAGGTTTTAATTATTATGATAATAGCTGTTGATATTAGTTTGTATCCCTTAGATGAAAATTTTATTCCACCAATCAGTGACTTTATCTCCCGTCTTAATGAGCATCCATTATTAACAGTAATAACAAATAGTATGAGCACTCAAATTAAGGGGGAATATGATTTAGTAATGGGTATATTAAATCAAGAAATAAAAGAAACATTTAAAAATCATAATAAAGCTATTTTTGCTATAAAAATGTTAAATAATCCTATCTCGTAATGAGGTTTTAACTTTATATTAAGATTATGGAAATTCTCGCTGTTATTTTAGCTTTGTTGTATCTTCTTTTGGCAATTCGTCAAAATATTTTATGCTGGTTATGCGCAGCTATAAGTACTTCAATTTATGTCTTTTTGTTTATTGAGGCAAAGTTATATATGGAGTCTTTGCTAAATATATTTTATTTTCTTATGGCAATTTATGGCTGGTATTCTTGGGCAGATAAAAAAGGATGTGTGACAGGTTTATATATTTCAGTATGGAGTTTTAAAACTCATCTTATCGTCTCTTCAGTAATAGTTTTAATTTCTATTTTAAGTGGTTATTTTTTATCTATATATAGTGATGCTTTTTATCCTTATTTGGACTCTATGACCACTTATTTTTCAATATGGGCAACTTATTTAGTAGCTCGAAAAGTACTTGAGAACTGGTGGTATTGGCTAGTAATTGATCTATTTTCAATGGTGATATACTGGTCACGTGATTTAGAAGCGACGGCATTATTGTTTGCGGTTTATATTTTGCTCATCCCTATCGGTATGGTGGCTTGGAAACGCAGCTATAATGGACAGATGATTTGATGGAGCACGAATCATTATTGGCTTTATTGCCAAACACAATCTCAAATAAGGTTGAATCTATTGAGTCATTAGCCGGTTTAACAAACCAGTCATTCAAATTGATAACAAGAAAACATGCTTATGTTTTAAGAATCAATGCAAAGCATACCGATTCTTTTAAGATTGATCGAAATCAAGAATTAATAATATTAGAAAATGCTATTACAGCAGGTATCGCTCCTGAGATAATATTTAAAGACAGTGAAAATAGCATTCTGGTAACTTTATTTATTGATAAAGAACCATGGGTTGAAAAAGATCTTTATGATCGAAAGAAATTAAAACTATTAGCGCAACTTTTTCGTAAAATACATTCCTTACCAAAAACTGGTTTTTCTTTTGAGCCAGAGGTGATAGCAGATAATTATTTTTCTAATTTACAATCAAGACCTGAATACGTCGATTTTGGCAAAAAATGTGTCGCATTTATTGAGCAATACGGATCAATTGAAGCTCAATGCTGTTGTCATAATGATGTTGTAGCATCGAATATTATTGGATTTAAGCCATTATTTATTATTGATTGGGAGTATGCGAGCGATAATAATCCCATGTTTGATATTGCTTCATTGAGCTGTTGCCACAGGTTAAAAAGATCTCTAGAGCAAGCTATTTTGGATGAATATTATGATGGTCACAAAAATGAACAGTACGAAGAATTATTGATGCAAAAAAGATTATACGATGCTATTTATTGGCTATGGCTTGCTTCTCGACATATTGTGAGCCCTGATGTTACTCACATAGAATTACTCATGGAAATTGAGTGTAGGCTAGATTTTGATTGATAATTTTTTGATATATCGATTTTTTTTAATTATCTCTACCAGTGGTTTCTTAACTCTCTAAGTTTTAAAAAAACTGTCTCTGGCGATGGTTGCGAGCCAATGTCTTTGAATGATTCACGTAATTTTTCAATAATATTAGAATTTTGAAGGCGAAAAAAAGCATTGAAGTTTTTTTCTTCCCCAATAGTAGTAATAATTTTAGTAGGATCTTTATCTTTATTTGCATTTAGTAATTTTTTGCGAACTCGTTATCAGGTTCTCGATCTAAAGTAAATTCTAGATTATTGATTAGATAGTCATGCCCCGGATAAATTTGCGTATTTGGAGAAAGCTTCTCTAGTTGATCTGAGAATGTTTTATATAATTCTTGAGGATCTCCTCCATTATGACAATTACCAGCACCCGCATTGAATAAAGTATCACCACTGAAAAGTGCTGGGGCCTCTGTATGAGACAGCAAACAAATATGACTCAATGTATGACCAGGTGTATCCAAACATTCGAGCTCTATTGACCGACCTACTTTGATAACCTCTCCATGTTTAACGCCTCTATTAATGTTTGGGATTAGATCTTTCGCATTTTCATGTGCGATTATTTTTGCCGAGGTGGCATCAACTACCTCTTTATTTCCACCAATATGATCCCAATGATCATGCGTGTTTAAAATTTGTGTAATATCCCAGTGATTGTCATTTGCTATATTTAAGCATTTCTGGTGATCGAGTGGGTCAATTGCTAGAGCTTCTCCTGTATCAGGACAAACGATTAGATAATTGAAATTCCTATATGCATTGCCTGTCCATATTTTTTCAATAATCATGATAACCTCTTGGCTTATTGGGTTGCGGATCTAAAGAATATGTATAATCTGATAGTAATATATGCTTAGATTAAGTTCAAAAATAATCGATAAATTGGTTTTTATTAACCAGCTTTAGTAAGTAAAAAGGTGAAAAATGAGTCATTTATTCTTAATTAGACATGGGCAAGCTAGTTTTTTGTCAGATAATTATGATCAACTTTCTGAAAATGGTGTAAAACAAGCAAGAGTACTGGGAGAGAGTTTTGCTTCTCAGGGAGTTATTTTTGATTCGATATACAGTGGAGAGCTAGTGAGACAGTTCGATACAACTGAAATTGTTAAAAATGTTTACGATGAAAGAGGAATCAACTTTCCTGAAATTCAAAAACAAGCAAATCTAAATGAATACCCTGCCGAAGAAATAATGACATCCCTTGGTAAGTATTTAATTGATAATGATCGTAATGCTGCAGAGTTATTTAAAAAATGTAATAGCACTTCTAACGAGAGTGATCGCCATCGTTACTTTCAGAAATTATTTGAGCTTATCTTGGAATCTTGGGTCAAAAATGATCAACAAGAAGTTCATTTGTCAGTGACATGGACTGATTGGAGTAACAGAGTAAGGAAAGCGTTAAAGGAAATAATGGCTGATGCCAAAAAAGGGGAGCTAATCGGTGTATTTACTTCAGGTGGCCCTATTGGTGTAAGTGTACAAACTGCTTTAGAAGCACC
>CAXYCT010000018.1:0-151720 GCA_964275745.1 uncultured Woeseiaceae bacterium
CATTTCAATAGGAACCAATATGAAACTTCATCTCTCACTTTTCACTCTAATACTTCTTTTGACCACTTCAATCAGTCACGCCGATGATTATGTTTGGGGTGAAGAATTTAAAGAAGGTGATGTGATTTCAGCTGCCACCTTTAATCAGATATTTGGTACCTTGCAGAAACTGAATCGTACACCTGTTGATGCCGATCTAGTGGGGACTTGGAGTTGCGATGCTGTCCATTCACAATCAGGTCTTGATACGACTGGCTGGACTGCCAATGATTTCTTACTGACACTTGATAATGCTCAAGTAACAATGACAGCATCATCACAATCTACTAGCCTTGCTCAAGCCTACTCAATTAGTACTTCCAATCCATCTCCTTTTATAAGGTTTGGAACAAATGCGGCATCCTCTGGTACTTACATTTTATTTAATGATATGTTGCTTATTAAGGGGGTTATGAGTGCTTCAGCAGTATCCAAATATCAAGTCAATATAGTTAGTGATGATCGCTTTGTCCTAACTCCATTAAGTGATGGTGGTAATTATCCAGATCTTATTATGTGTGACTCAGCCATCGCTGTCCCCGCTGCACCCACATCAACTACAGCAACCAACGCTCAAACTACGGTCAATGTGACGTGGACTGATCAAAGCTCGTGACGAAACAGGCTTTAAGATTTATCGCAGATTATCTACGGCAACTGAAGCCACACAACTTGCCACAGCAGTGACTGCCAGTCCGTATGTGGATAGCACTCTAACCGAAGGACAAACGGCTTATTACAGTGTCTCAGCCTACAATGCGAACGGGGAATCGGCGAAATCAAAATTGTGAGTGCTACGTTAGATAGTGTTAAGCCAACCGTATCGTCACACAGCCCAACTGCCAATCAACAGGTAGCAAATACTAGCCGCAGCTTTAAGTATTACTTTTTCTGAAGCAGTAAAAGTAATTTGCCCGGCTGGAGGAATGGACCAATCTGTGACTACTTAGGGTCTGCTATTACTGCTGTAGGAACCAGTAAAACTTATGGCTATATTGCTTCAGTTGGCAGTACTGGTTTAGCTATATCAGGAACCATAGTTGGATCTGCAGAGACGTTAAACGGCTCTGATACCATTACCGTCACCGTCCATAAAGAATGGATACAAGATGTGAATGGCAATCCAATGCGGCTGATTATACTTATACATTCACTACAGGATCTTAAATAGAATTTACTTGAGGTTTATTTTTTTAGCCCTCTTCTTTAATATTAAGTTCCCACAATGTGGACAATATAATTTTTTTGGTATCCAGTCATCCATTGAAGCAATAGTCCAATATCCTTTACAAATTTTACAAGTAAAATGCCATATAGTTTCTTTATCTATTTTCATTTGAATTTTTTATAATCACTGAGAAATAATCGATCCAGAGCTATAGCTCTGGATCTGCTAATTTTATTCAGGTGCAATCACACTGTAATGCAGACTAATTATTTTCCAGACACCGTCTATTTTTGACCAAACTTCAGTTTCGTAACCTTTTTCTTCGTTGATGTCCCCCTCCGGTGAGCGAGATCGATTTTCTATAAATGCACCAACAACAGCAGTATTTCCATCTGGCGTTACTTTGACTTGAATATCTGTAGCTGTATTTTTTTCAACACCACCACCGGCTCCGACCATTGAATCTTTCCAGTAATCATAATAAGTTGAAACTTCCCAACGGTCCCCGTAAAAATAAAGCATTGCACCTTCTGCATACATATCGAAATAACCATCAACGTCATTCGTCTCATAAGCTAGATTAAAGGCGATAGTTGCATTTCTTACTTCTGCCGCTGCTTTTAAGTGATGGTGATCAGCAGATGCTGAAGTAAATATAAACATGGTGGTTAAGATAATTAAAAAATTTTTCATGCAGTGTCTCACTTTTTTGATTTAGTTAAGTAAACAGTAATCTATATATTGATTTTAAAAAAGATTATTACTCACTATATGGAATTTTTATACAAGATTATCTGTCTTCGATAAGTACCTTTCTTGTACTCACTCTAACGTAATGATGGCCATGAGCATAGGTACTAGTATGTTGACCATAAAAATTACCATCTTTAAATTCACCTTCATATACGCTCATACCAAGAGCTAATATATAGGCGCCTTGTCCATGAAATTTGTCGTCTTTCCATTCACCAATGTATTTATTACCATTTGTATAAGTGTAAGTACCTTGCCCGTTTTTGTTGCCCTCTTCCCATTCACCCACATATTTATCGCCATCTTTATAGAGATAAGTGCCTCGGCCATGTTTAAGGGCATCCTTGTATTCACCGATATATTCATCACCATTATTAAAGGTATAAGACCCCAGTCCATTTATACAATTGCCTTTGATGCATCCTTGACTCCAGCTCATAGAAGAAAATAGAAAAAGTAATGATATAAGTATTAATTTTTTCTTCATTTTTTAAGCCTCTTTTTTTATCATAGCCCTTTTTATATTAAAAACTAGATCATGAAAAAGAATAGTGAAGTGCTATTCTCTTTATAGATTCAAATCATTTGAATTAATTAGTTTTCGCAATCACTGTTAAAGATCCCTGATGGCATCTTAGTTTTGCAATATCTGACTCCATTTAGTTTGGTTTGTTTGAGATTACTTGTTGCCAGGTTGGCATTTGTAAAGTTAGCACCATTGAGGTTGGCATCACTAAGATTAGCATGGGTAAAGTTAGCGCTAGTAAGATCAGTATAGCGAAGGTTGGCATTACTAAGATTAGCACCAGTAAGGTTAGCACCAGTAAGATCGGCTCCACCAAGGTCCGCTCCAGCCAGATTAGCATTAGTAAAATTTACGTGAGCAAGATACCCACTTTCAAGATTAGCACCAGTAAGGTTTGCATTAGTAAGATTAGCACCAGTAAGATCATGATCACCAAGATCAGCTCCATTTAAATCGGCATTAGTAAGGTCGGCACCTTCAAGGTGAGCATTTCCAAGATTGGCGCCACCAAGGATATCATCACCAAGATTAGTCTCAGTGAGATTAGCCCCAGTAAGATTGGTATCAGTAAGATTAGCATTAGTAAAGACAGCACCAGCAAGATTGGCACCAGCAAGATTGGCACCAGTAAGATCATTATCAGTAAAATTAGCACCAGATAAATTACAGTGTTCGCAAGTATTGAGAGCTTTAAGTTTTTCTAAATCTGTTTCATTATACGCCCAGCTATTAGAGCCAATAAACAAACAAGCGACAAAAACTAATTTCTTAAGAGACATATCTATACCTTACATAAACTTAAAAGTTTTGGGTAGAAAGTGACTATTTCCCTTGGTATGCAGATAGGACGGCTTCAGCAATCACTAAATCTTGTATTGCTACACCGGTTAAATCGGCAATTGTTATCTGATCATCTTTTGTCCTGCCATTTTTTGTACCATTAAATATTTCACCAATTTCAATGAGTTGATTTTTATCAATCGCCCCATGTTTAATCGCTTGGTGTATTTCACCTCTGATCAAATTTTGCTCAATACTATCGGCTACGATCACATCTGCTTTAGCAAGTATATTGAAATCCAGTTCGCATTTTTCATGTGTATCAGAGCCAACAGCTGTGATATGAGTACCTGGTTGGATCCAATCAGATTTAAGGATAGGTTCTTTGGAGGAAGTAGTAGTGATAATAAGATTTGATGTTGAGGCAGATTGCTCTAAATTATCTTCAACAGTAATATCTACAGGTAAATCAATTAGATCTCGTTTTACCTGTTCGGCCTTCTCTTTATCTCTGCCCCAAATAGATAATTTCTTGATTGACATCAAATCACAAAGATACTTTGCTTGATATCTTGCTTGCACACCAGTGCCAATAATTAAGGCACTATTTATGGATTTTTTTACCAGTGCTTGAGAGGCAAGCGCACCTGCAATTCCTGTTCTAATAACGGTTAAATTTGCATTATCGATGAGAACTGCATCGGGTTCACCGGTTGATAGATTGAATAATAGCATCATCCCTTGCCCTGGAATAAGTCCAAGTTGTTCGTTAGCTGGAAACCCAGAAGCTATCTTAATTACATAGTGTTTACCACCCTTCAGATAACCATACTTAATGTGTACTTCACCTTCAGGGTCATCCATGATTAACTCACCAACTGGTGGTATTTCTGCATGTCCTAATGAGTATTGAATAAAGGCATCTTTCATAGCTTTATAAACGTCAAGATTTTTAATAAGTGGCTCGATTTGTGGCCAAGTTAAAATAGTACTCATTGGGTGCACCTGTCTGGAAAAGATTCAATTAGGGTTACGAAATTTGCTGGCATATATATGGATCTGCTCATATAAAAATTTTTCAAATTACACATAGTATAAAAAGTTTCAAATGCTTTCTTATTAAGTTAAGAATACAATTTAATTATAATAAGATCATCTAACCATTAAAAAAAGTGATTTATGGATTCTCTAACAAATAATATGCAGAGACTTACAGAACATTTTCAGAATGATAGGAAGACTATTGGAGCTTATCCTCAAAATCTAAGAGTTGCTTTAAGTTCTATAGATACTCAAGAGGCTTTAAATGAAATTAAAAGCTGGAAGGGGTATAAGTCAACTCAATTGCATTCATTGCAGGGATTTGCAGAAGAAATAGGTGTTCAAGATATATTCTACAAAGATGAGAGTACACGTTTTGATCTTGGAAGTTTCAAGGCATTGGGTGGTGCTTATGGAGTTCTAAAATTCATTCAAAATCAACTTACTAAAGACCTTAATAAAAATATTAGTATTCGAGATATACGTGATGGTAAATATTTAGATTTAACAAAAAATTATACTGTCGTTACTGCTACTGATGGTAATCATGGTCGTTCAGTTGCCTATGGAGCAAAATTATCGGGGTGTAAATGCCAAATATATATTCATGCTGAGGTTAGTAAAGGCCGACAACATGCAATGGAGGAATTTGGAGCGATGGTAATTCGCATCAGAGGTAATTACGATGAATCACTAAGAATCTGTATCGAGGAGGCTATTAAAAATAATTGGCAAATTATTTCAGACACTTCTTATGAGGGCTATACCAAATACCCACGTTATATTATGGCTGGATATACTGTTTTAGCCCATGAAATTACTGAGCAACTTGATTATGAGAACTTGCCTACTCATATTTTCTTGCAAGCAGGTGTAGGTGGATTTGCAGCGGCCATCATGGCTTATTTTTGGGAGAAGTATGCTGAAAAAAATATTAAATTTATTATTGTTGAACCAACCTTAGCGCCTTGTTTAATTGAAAGCGCCAAAGCAAATAAGTTAAAGGTCTTTGATATCGAAAAAGAAACTATGATGGCTGGATTGTCCTGTGGTGAACCATCCCTATTGGCTTGGAAGATCCTTAATCTAGGCACAGATCATTTTATGACCATCACCGATGATAGGATACCTGATTTAATGCGTTTGCTTGCGAAAGGTATGAGCAAAGATCTCCCCATAGAGGCTGGGGAATGCTCAGCAAGTGGTTTAGCTGCTTTAATTGAGGCGATGAGTAATGATAGTATTGCCAAAAAAATGAGCCTAAATCAAAACAGTCGGATTCTTTTGTTTGGCACAGAAGGAGCGACTGATCCTGATATATACAAGGCAATAATCAATGCCTAATTGTATTAAGTTATTTTGTGTTACTAGCATATTGGTATTAATAAGTGCCTGTAATTTAACCCTAGAGCAGGGAATCGATACTGCATTTATCAATGGCGGGATATATAACTCTGATGAATCTCATTCTTGGTCAGAGGCTATAGGTATTAATGATGGCGTAATTGTAATAATGGGAACCAATGATGAGATTAAAGAATTAATTGGTACCAAAACCAATGTGATGGATTTGCAAGGTAAGATGCTCATGCCAAGTTTTCATGATGGCCATGCGCACGTTGAATATGGGGGTAGAGAAAAAATTGGATGCAGAATTAATGGTCGAACATCATCAATGTCTACTCGCCAACAATTAAATGAGTGTGCATATACTCTTAACCTTAAAGAAGATGAATGGTTGACGGGCGGAGGATGGGAATTATATGATTTTCCCGATGGCGCCCCAACGAGCAAAATGCTGGATGAAATATTTGGCAGTCGACCTGTATTATTATCGGACGCTTTTGGTCATAACCTATGGGTCAGTTCAAAGGCACTGGAATTAGCTGGTATTAATTCTGATACACCAGACCCACCTAATGGCACTATCGTTCGAGACTTAAACACAGGGAAGCCATCAGGAACACTGCGCGATTCTGCTATGAATATAATGCTCAAGGTGTTGCCAGAATTAACTGCGAAACAACAATATAAGTCTTTGTTGGCGGGTATTGAAGAGGCAAACAAGTTTGGTATAACAGCGTTTATAGAGCCTGGTGTAGATCAATCCTTGGCAAGGCTGTATAAAAATCTTGAGGATAATGAAGATTTAAATGCACGCGTGATGTTGGCTTTGTCACCCATTAGTGCCCTTCCAGGAAGTGTAGGACCTGAGTTATTCGATTTGCTTGCTGGAAGGGAGGAATATCGAGGTCAATACCTCAATCCAGACTCTGTAAAAATATACATAGATGGTGTAATTGAAACCCAGACATCAAATATGCTTGAGCCTTATAATGACGGCAGTAACTTCCCTTCCTTCTATAGTCAAATAGAGCTTGATGAGTTGTTTCAGAGACTAGATGAAATGAAGGTGCAAATTCATACACACGCTATTGGTGATGGTGCTATTCGAAACGCTCTCGATGCTTTTGAGTATGCTTTTCTAAAAAACGGAACTAATGATAATCGTCATTTAATTGTTCATTTACAGCTTATCGATGAGGTGGATCAATCACGTTTTGGCGAGCTAAATGTGGCTGCTAATTTTCAGTGCCTCTGGTGTTACCCAGATCCTTATATAGGGTTTGCTGAGGATGCCGTTGGTAAAGATCGAGTAGAAAAGTTTTATCCGGTTCGCAGTTTACAAAAAGCGGGCGCACTATTAGTGGGTGGTAGCGATTGGAATGTGACCTCATTAAACCCATTAGAAGCTATCGAGACGGCTGTAAGAAGACAGGACCCGTATGCCGTTACAGGCCCAACTCTGGGGAAAAACGAAGAAGTTGATTTATATACAGCATTGGATATGTATACACGCAATGCAGCATATGTCATGCGGTTAGAGAACAAAACTGGCACCATTGAAGTCGGTAAAAGTGCTGACATCATTGTTTTAGATAGAAATCTTTTTGAGATCCCAATCACTGAAATAAGTGAAGCGAAGGTATTATTAACACTAATGGATGGTAGGGAAGTATATAACTCACAATAAATTATTATGAAGCTTGATATTTATTGTTAGACATGAACTTTAAAAACATGAGATTGTATTGATATGATGAGATTGCCCCCGCTAAAAGAACCACAATTGACTGAATCACAGAGTAAAATCATTGAATCAATAAAAAAGGGACCCAGAGGTGATATTCCTATGACAGGACCTTTTGGTGTTTGGCTTAGAGCAGGAAATATTGGGGATGCTATTCAGAATCTTGGCGCTTCTCTTCGTTACGAGACAATATTGGATGAGAAAGTTAAAGAGTTCGCAATTTGTATCGTAGGCCATCATTATAAAACAAAGTTTGAATTTGCCTACCATGAGCGACTAGCAATTAAATCAGGGTTATCAGCGGAAATCATAAATGAAATAAAGAATGGTTTTGCTTCGTCATTAATCGATAAAAGGTTAGATCTTACTCGTCAAATCTCAATGCAATTATTGGAGATGCATTCAATTACTGATGAATTATATCAGCAAGGATTTGATGAATTTGGTGAGCAGGGCATGATCGAGCTGGTTTCATTGGTTGGGTATTATTGTCTAGTTTCATTGACTTTAAATGCATTTAAAATACCGATAGACAAGGATATGGAAGATCCGTTTCCAGATGAAAAGTAGTTTTTTTATTTTACGTGTTTTACGGAATGACTTAACGTACCTAAACCTTCAATACTGATATCAATATCACACTCTTCCTCATTCAATAAAACATTTCGATGGGCATGAGGAAAGTCCTTATTACCTTTTGCCGCAGTACCGCAACTAATTATGTCTCCTGTTTCTAATGTAAAGTAACGACTGGCATCAGCTATAAGTTCTTCAACACTAAACGTGTAAGATCGTGTTGTGTCATCGGTAAAGCACTGACCATTCTTGTAAGCATGAATACGGAGATTATTGGGATCACTAATTTCATCATTAGTGGTAATCCACGGACCCATAGGGCCAAATGTATCGGTATTTTTTGAGCGAGTGTGATACACAAAGTACAAATCATTTTCATCACTGCCATAGGATTTTCGCCAGTTAGTATATTCTGGCCGCATAATTTTTGGATCACGCGTTACTGCCAAACTGTCCATGGAAAATTTCATACCATGCGAAGTGATATCATTGGTTATGCTGTATCCAAAAATATGGTCTAGGGCATTTTGCTTTTGAATGTCTTTTCCTGGTTTACCAATAAATAAACATAATTCAGGCTCTGGAATAGTGTTCCCATAGTATTCTCTTATTAAGACTGGTTCCTGATGCCCGTTTAAACAGCTAGCAGATTTTAGAAAATAATTAGGACATCCGGTATCAAAATGAGCCTCTTTACGAATACCTTTATTATTAAAAGCCACGCCCAAAATTTTTCTAGTATCTGGATTTGGCGGTAACCATTTCACTTTTTTGAGGTTGATAAGATCATATTCACTAGGTTGCTGAGTTATTGTTTCTATGGCTTGAGTGATTTTGTTTTGAATGACTGGCCCACTCGCCATAAATTCTTGCATTGAGTTACCAGTAAACCCTAGGTTAAATTTTTTAGATAATATCTTCATACTGATAGCGAGATCATTGTCGATATAAAAAATCAAGCAAGGTGCTTTTTCTATTTCAATGGTTCCAAGTTTCATTCTCTTTTACCTAATACATTTTCAGCGGCTTGATTAACGGCATGAATGAGTGATTTTGAATAGGATCGAGCGCCAATCATTATAAAATAATTTTTTTGAGGTGGTTTTTGTAGAAAGATAGTCATATGTGAACAGCCAGTTCTAGTAGCACTTCCAGTTGGAAAATAACGATCATTTAAGTTTAGTTTAACTAGTCTTTCTAAAACATTCAGACTGGCTTTCCCTTTTATTTTGAGAGAAATCCATCCATCTGTTTGCAAGGTAACACTTGGAATATTCTTAAGTTGTGTCGCTAGCTGTTGATCAAAATAGGGGTTACATTCATTCGAAGTAATAAACCACTGAGCCGGTGATACCCAAAATATTGATCCCTTTGAGTAATTAATCATTTTTCCAGGTTCAGGCAGAGACAGACCAAATTCTTTTATAAAAACTTCATTTAATGCTAACTCATGATTTAACGGTGCATTAATAGAGCATATTTCTTTAAATACGTCTTGTGTGATAGATAAATCTGACCAGTGAAGATCCAACTGATCTATTGGTAATAAGGTGTCTAGTTTCCTTTTATCCACGAAGTCGCTCCCCTTTGGGGTCATAAAAATGGGGTGAGGTGATTTGAATCTCAATATCTTCATTTTGCAACAAATTTACTGCCCTTAATTTTTCCCCAAAGCGATCTGCTCCATTTTTAAGCATAGCTAGCCCTATATAACTATTTAGCGTTGGCGAATAGGCCATTGAGGTAATATACCCAAGATCATTATCAGGAATGCAAGTAAAGTTATGTGCGAAAATATGTGATCCAGAAGTAATTTTATGTTCTGAATTACAAGGCATGACACCGACCAATACCAGCCGTTTAGGATCTATTAAGCCCTCTCTTTCAGATAAGACGCTACCAATAGAGTCTTTCTTTTTAGAGACCATTTTTCCTAATCTAAGGTCACCTGCGGTTGTTTGTCCATTCAATTCATTTCCTGCGGCATGCCCTTTTTCAATTCTCATCACACCCAATGCTTCAGTACCATATTGAGTCAAATCAAATGCTTTTCCCACTTCGAAGATATACCGAATGAGCGCATCACCATATCTTGCGGGTACGGCTAATTCATAAGCCATTTCTCCAGAAAAGGACAGCCGAAACAGTCGCGCCCTGATGCCATTACAAATGGTAATTTCATTGCAAGCCATATAAGGAAAATACGTATTTGAAATATCACAGTCATTATCTACAATTTGTTCTAGTAAATTGCGTGATTGTGGACCAGCAATGGCGTATTGAGCCCACTGTTCAGTAATTGAGATGAGTGCCACATCCATTTCGGGCCATAGGCATTGCCTACAAAATTCCATATGACGATAAACTTGCACAGCATTTGCAGTGGTTGTTGTGACGATGAAATGATGGTCAGCTATATGGGCGACTGTTCCGTCATCCATCACAATACCGTCTTCTCGAAGCATGATTCCGTATCGGCATCGATGTATATTTAATGTTGAAATTGTATTGCAGTAAACTTTATCAAGGAATGCAGCTGCGTCTTTTCCTTGCACATCGATTTTTCCTAAGGTACTGACATCGGTAACGCCTACATTATTTCGAGTCGCCAATACTTCACGATTAACACTTTCCCGCCAGTGTGATTCGTCTTTATTAGGAAAATACTGACTTCTCAACCAGGCGCCTGCCTCAACAAATTGAGCATTATTTTCTATGGCAAACTGATGGCTTGGCGTTTCACGTGTGGGTCTGAAATGTTTTCCAGAATGTGGTCCACCCAATGCCCCAATTGCTATAGGCACATAAGGCGCCCTAAAGATAGTAGTCCCTGTTTCTTGAATTGATTTATTCATAGTCTCAGCAATGATGCCGATCCCTATTACACTAGAGGTTTTACCTTGATCGGTAGCCATTCCCAGTGTTGTATAGCGCTTAACATGCTCAACTGAATAAAAGCCCTCTTGCACAGCTAAGTGAATATCTTTGGTTGTCACATCATTTTGAAAGTCAACCCAGGCACGTTGCTTTGTTTGTTTTACAGACCAAAACGTTTTTCCATTATAAGTATCATCGTTGGCTGAAGGAATAGTCATCTTAGAAGTGGCATGACCCAATTCAGAGAGTACAATATTGGCTTGATTTAACCCATCTTGTAATACCAATTTTGTTGTATATATCCCCTTTGCAGCCCCAGCAATTTTCATTCCTGGGGGAAGTGAGGCCTCATCGGCCATAAATCCTGAAATTGAATTGTTCCAGATAGGTCTTTGTCGGTGTTGACAGGTTAGGTGAATGGATGGATTCCACCCACCAGATACAGCAATCCCGTCTACTTGAATTTTTTCCCCATTTAACAAAGTGATTGCTTTCACTCTATTATAGCCATGAACTTTTATTATTTGGTTCTGACTATATACCGGCAGTGTGGGATATTTTTTCGCTATTTTTTGATGCTCAAGTTCACTGCGAATATCAATAATAGCAGCAACCTCAATACCTTTTTCCTCTAGATCTCTAGCGGTCAGCCAGCCACTATCATTGTTAGTGAAGACGGCTACTCGAGAAGCAGGACGAACGGCAAATCGATTTGTATAGTCACGCATTGCACTAGCCAACATAATGCCGGGACGATCATTATTACCGAAAGCTATGTGTCTTTCGGTAGCGCCAGAGGCTAAAATTATGTGTTTAGTGTTTATTTCCCAGATTATTTGTCTAGGACCAGCGGCATCAATTTGGTCAGTGAGGCGCTCTAATGCATAATAGGTTTGTTGGTCAAATACTCCAAACACAGCTGTTTTTGTCATTAGCTGAACATGTGGCATAGCTTCCAGCTCATTAACTGTATTCTCTACCCAATCGTGGCAATGCATACTGTTAATTTCCTCATTCTCACCGAGCAATCGCCCACCAAAGAGGAAATCTTCTTCAGCAATAATTATATTTAAACCTTGTCGTCCCGCAACCAACCCAGCCATTAGACCAGCTGCACCACCTCCGATTATCAGCAGGTCACAATGACGATAACCCCTGTCGTAATGATCTGGATCTGGCAAGGATACTAATCCCCCTAAGCCAGCCGCTCTTCTAATTAGTGGTTCGTATACTTTTTCCCAAAAGCTTTTTGGCCACATAAAAGTTTTATAGTAAAAACCCGCTGTTAATAAAGGAGCGAAACAATCATTGATTGATTGAATGTCATATTTTAATGATGGCCAGCAATTTTGACTTTTGGCTTTTAATTCATCAAATAATTTTATTGTTGTTGCACGAGAGTTGGGCTCTTTTGTATTTCCTTTTATTAGCTCAACCAACGCATTGGGTTCACTAGATCCTGAGGTAAGTATTCCACGTGGTCTATGATATTTAAATGATCGTCCGACTAAATTAATATTATTTGCTAGAAGTGCTGATGCCAATGTATCCCCTTCATAGCCAGTATAATTATGATCATCAAAAGTAAAATTCAATGTAGATTTTCGATCAATCAAGCCTCCATTAATACGATTTTTTTGACTCACTTTGCTTGACCTTCTTTTTTAACTACATCTGATGCAAGTTCCACTCTACTTATTTCATGGGTGAGTGTATTTCTGGTAATAATCAACCAGGATCGGTCGCCTTGCTCATGGAACCATAGCTCACGATGCTCACCAATAGGATTATCTCTAAGATAGAGATATTCATAAAAAGCTTGCGCCTGATTACTCTCCAATGCGTTTGGTCGTTTTAGTAACTTAGCGTCACCCAGAATAGTGAATTCAGATTCATTTCTTGGGCCAAGTAAGGGGTGATTGATTTTCATAATATGGTCATTTAGTGGAGATTGGGTTGTGCCCCCATACCTTTTTCATCAATCATTTGGCCTTTTTCAAAGCGATTTAGGAGGTAAGCATTGGCATTAGGATGAGATTCATCGGTAGCTAATAAGTGAGCAAAGCACTTACCCGAAGCCGGGGTGGCTTTGAAGCCTCCATAACACCAGCCACCATTAAAATAGATTCCCTTAATGGGAGTTCGATCAATAATAGGCGAACCGTCCATCGACATATCCATCACGCCACCCCACATTCTTAATAATCTTGCTTTACCAATCATCGGCATAACTGCCATGCCACCCTCACAGACATCTTCTACCACAGTCATGTTTCCCCTTTGTGCATAGCTGTTATAACCATCGATATCGCCACCGAAAACTAGACCACCTTTATCTGATTGACTGATATAAAAATGACCTGCACCGAAAGTAATTACACCAGGAATAATAGGTTTCAAGCCCTCTGAGACGAATGCTTGTAAGACATGACTTTCGATTGGTAGCTGAAGGCCAGCATTTGCCATGACAGCACTTGATGAGCCAGCAACAGCAACGCCAAATTTTTTGGCTTTAATTTTGCCACGATTGGTGCTGACTGCGTTGCACGTACCATTTTTAATATCAAAACCTGTTACTTCACAGTTTTCAATTATATCAACGCCAAGTTGATCAGCAGCTCGAGCATAGCCCCAGGCTACAGCATCATGACGAATAGTCCCACCACGGGGTTGCCATAAGCCACCCTGAATAGGAAAGCGTGCATTATCATAATTTAAAAATGGACATTTTTTTCTTAGATCATTTTTATTTAGGAGAATTGCATCAGCACCATTTATTAGCATAGTGTTACCTCGTCTAATATAGGCATCTCTTTGTGCATCAGAGTGAAATAAATTAATGACACCACGTTGAGAGATCATCGCATTGTAATTCAGGTCTTGTTCAAATTGCTCCCAGAGTTTAAGTGACATTTCATAGAATTTCTCATTATCATGCAAAAGATAATTTGAGCGAAAGATAGTCGTATTGCGTCCAATATTACCACCGCCAAGCCAGCCTTTTTCCAGAACTGCAATTTTTTTATTTTTATATTCTGAGGCTAAATAGTAGGCGGTTGCTAGGCCATGACCACCACCACCAATAATAATAATATCATATTCAGCTTTGGGTTCTGGTCGGCGCCAAAGCGGTTTCCAGCCTCGATGACCGGTAAGTGCTTCCTTAATGACTTTGATTGCAGAATAGGACAAGATTATCTTCTAAATCTTCAGATATTTAGTCAGCTGAATTAATCCAAGAAGGTGTCTCATATATGATAATTGTAACTTCATCACCTTTTTGTATCTTTCCTCTGGTCTCTATTACACCAACGATACCACGATTTAATTTAGCGGCTTTAGAAAAAGTAGTATTTTCAAGAGGTTGGTTGAATCGATCCAAATTTAGTTCAGCTAATTTCTTGCCCATTTCTAAACAAGGCGGGTTATATTCTTCAACCAGAAGCTCTACTCCCGATGAAAATTTTAACAGAGAACCTTTTGGCAGAGCCGATAAATTAGCTATCCCAGAAAGACAAAGATTGGCACCTAGCGTACTTGCATCAATCACATTTTCTAGGTTCATGGCACTTTCAATTTCGTTTATTTCCTCTATAGACACCGCTGACCATTGTCTTTCATTGCGCCTTATGGTGCCTTTTTTCTGTTTATCGCCAGCCCAAGCTTCTCTTGAGTAACCTCGATGTGGGTCATTTACAATGCCATCAAGCTCTAATTCAATAACCTCTTCCTCAATGGTACCAAGATTGTTATTTGATCCAGTATGGACGGAATGGACATATGCAGTTAATTTAATCATTGTTTCATATACTAATGCCGGCATTGATTAATGGCAACAACATAGCATATTGTGAGACTCTTATGTGCTCATAACTTTTTTATTCTAAGGAAAGAATTTTAGTATGGATCATTTCGTACCAACTATAGATTATTTGATTATCTTCCTTTACTTGGTGATGTTGGTCAGTATTGGTATCTATTCATACAAAAAAGATACCAGTTATGAGGATTTTATATTAGCTGGGCGTGGCATGACTACCCCGATGTTAATTTCAACGATGGTATCTACATATTATGGCTTAGATATTCTCTTTGGCTCATCTGAAATGGCCTTTAATGATGGGTTAATGGCGTTTTTTGGTTACGCATTATCAACCTTGGTCTTTTATTTATTTATTGCTTTTTACATGGCAGATAAATTACGTTCAGCAAATTTTATTTCGCTGCCTGAAATTCTCGAAAAAGCTTATGGCAGAAAAACTTCTTCAATTGGTGCGATCAGTTCCATGGTTTATTGCTTACCAACGACCAGTTTGTTTGCATTGGGACGAGTATCCGAATTTGTTTTTGGAATTGATGCTTATTACGGTGCCTTTATTTTGGGTGGGATTGCTTTGGCATATACTTTGCTTGGCGGCTTAAAGGCGGTTGCTATTACAGATACTATTCAATTTTCACTTATGTGCATTACAGTTGCTGTAGGCGTTCCTCTTTTAGTTTATGAAATAGGTGGTTTTATAGCAATTCAAGAGTTAGTCCCTACTGGTCATTTTAAATTATTTGGTACTGTGCCACCTTGGCTTTTAATTGCGTATGCCTCTTCTAGCTTGGCGGTATTGATTGATCCTTCGCTGTATCAACGAATTTTTGCCGCAAGAAGTGCCCGACAAGCGCGTAACGCTATTTTGACTTCAACGGTGATTTGGACCACATTTGACTGGTTAGTTGTAGCAGGGGGAATAGCGGCATTAGCAGCAGTCACTTCTGGAATATTATCGAGCAATGTTCACCCAAATGATGCATTTCTAATTGCAGTAACTTATGCATTACCGATTGGCTTATCTGGTATATTTTTAGCAGGTGTTATTGCCACTGCAATGTCGACTATTGATGGTTATACATTAGTAGCAGGTTCCAATATATCCTATGACATGTACCGACCATTAGTAAATCCAGAGGCCACAGATGCTCAACTCGTTAAGGTGACTAAGATTGGTATCGTTATGGCTTGGACATTGGGATATGTAATCGCCTTCCAATTTGATCGCATAATGGCATTATTAATTTTCGTTACCACAGTGATCACATCGACCGTCTTTGTGCCTGTTCTTATGGCGCTATTTTATCGAGGTAAAAAAACGTCATTGGCAGGTTTATTAAGTTGTGGGGCTGGTTTAGCCAGTGTTCTCATATTCTATATAGGTATGTCTCAGATTGGTGATTACAATCGAGACCTGGGGTACTTATATCTTTTCTTTCTCTATTGGCGGCAATACTTTTTCTATATGGCAAGAATATGCCTTATTCTTTTGTTTGCCAATTAGCTTATTAGGATTTTTTGTTGGTAATATTTTTGGCAATAAAACAGAAGAAGCTTCTTTAGAGGGTGAGGCATTATGACTGGTTGGGATTTATTTACTATTTTTTGTTCAATTTTCTTAGGCTCTAGTGGTGTTGTCTTATTATATGTTTTTTTAAGAGACGCTCACAGAGATAGAGTTGAGAAAAAAAAGCTATAGGCATGAAAATGAGGCAATGTTAGTTTTATTGATTATTCTTTCTCATTAACCATGTAGTAACTATGCCGATTAAAGCGATCATTACTAGAAATATAAAATAATTTTGATGACCCTCCAAACCAGGATTCGCATCAAGAATTCTTCCTGAAATAGAGCCAAAAAATATCTCTGGTGTAAATCCTATAAATGAGACAATTCCAATGGTTGTGCCAGTAATCTGACTTGGCGTTTTTATTTCTTGAATGAGGGCAAAATAAATTCCTCGTATAGCAAACACGGCGAAAAACGTAACGAAAATATTGATAGTAATAAATGTGATCCATGGCGCTGACCCATCTGCAAATATAAAGCTACAAAAAGAACATAAGAGCATAGAGAACATTAATAGGATAACGCGACTAGCAACGATTTTATCGGCAAGTATTCCGGCAAATATAGCTGCAATAGGCCTGGTTAAGGAGGCGTACGTAAACAAGGTAGCTGCCTCGACTTCGTTCATGCCAATTACTTCATAGGCATATAAAGTCATATTATCTAGTCCTTTGTAGGTCGAATAAGCGCAAATTATAATGCCTGCATGTAACCAAACTAGTCGATTTGAGAGCACTTTAGTCAGTTTTGTAAAATTTATAGATGACTCTTTATTATTAATATCTGTCTGAGAGTCAGGAAGAAATAACCAAACTAAAATGGCGCCTATGCCAGTCAAAGTAGAATAAAATAGAATAATTGCACGAAAACCATTTAGCCTTTCTGTCGCTGATGCCAGAATAATTTGGATGGGTAAAAAACTAGCAAAAATTATAATTGCAATTGCTGATAACAACGAAGCCAGTATGCCTCTTCCACCTTCAAGTAAACCAAAAGCTTTGCCTTGAGTGTACTCTCCTCCCCACTCTTTTGTGGCCTTGATCATTGCCGCCCAAAATAAAAATATTGTGGTGATACCCCAATAACCATAAAGCAATGTCATTCCTAGTAAGCCAGGTACAGTGCTCATATAGAGACCACCGGCTGCGGTCAGTAATAATGAGATAGTCATTAATTTTCGGGCTGACACTCTGTCGGCAATCATGCCCCCTAAAAAATAGGAGATCATCGCCATCAAGCCATAGATGGCAAAGATATCTCCTAAGTTAGTATTGCTTAAATTAAATACGTCAAGGTAGGTCGGCCTAAAGAAGCGCGCTAAATGAAAAGGTAAACTGAAAACCAGCTCACTGGCTAAAATCAAAATAATCATTTGACCTATGCGATGCTTATTTTTAATCATTATCATATAAAGAAGAGTATTCTATAAAAATCAAGAATGGAAAAAATAGTTATATAATTTTGTATTATCTTTATTTATGAAATAAATATTTATTTCATTTTGAGCAACAAAAAAGAGATTGGATTGCTAAAATAATTATTTAATAGATCTAAGGAAAACGACTATTTCTCTGGTATTCGCATTTTTTGCTACTGCGTTAGTTTATGCTTCTGTTGGTTTTGGGGGTGGCTCGACTTATAACGCACTATTGATCCTAAGTCAGATTGATTACAATTTGGTGCCAATTATCGCCTTGATATGTAATGTAATCGTAGTGAGTGGTAATTGCTTGAGATATCATAAAAATGACTTGATACCTTGGGCATTTACTTTGCCGGTTATTTTGGTGTCCATTCCCTTTGCCCTCATGGGTGGAATTACCTTTATTGATGAAGCACTTTTTATCAAAATTTTAGGCTGGACATTGTTATTTTCTGGTTTGATGATGTTTTATAGACATCAAGAGATTACCTCTACATCGCCAAAATTAAATAGCTCAATAGGTAAATTTTTAAGCATCATTATTGCAGCTATTTTGGGTTTTCTTGCTGGTTTAGTGGGTATTGGCGGAGGTATTTTCTTCGCTCCCATATTGCACATAACCCGAGTTCTTCCAACAAGAAAGATCGCTGCTTTTACTAGTATTTTTATCTTGGTTAATTCTTTAGCTGGCCTTATTGGACAATATAATAAATATGATAATCTCAATATTTTGTGGTTTGATAATCAATATATCTGGTTACTAGCGGCTGTATTTATTGGAGGGCAATTAGGCTCATATATAAGCATTAAAAAAATTAAACCAATTATTTTACGTAGATTAACCTCGGCACTAGTGATTTATGTAGGATGTAGATTATTATTAATATAAGATTAAATGAAATAAAATTATCATAAGAACAGTGCTTGAGGTATTCCGTGTCGTTAGAAATAAGAAAAATCGTGGTACATGACGAAGAAACTCTAATTGAGGGATTTTGTGAAGCAAAACAATCCCTCAGAATGATCGCTGTGGCGGCGGTTATAAAAAATCCATGGTCAGGTAGATACGTAGAAAATTTGAAGCCAGAAATCTTATCAATAGCCCCGCCTTTGGGCGAAGCATTAACGCAAAGGATTACAGATTTAGCCGGTGGCGGAGAGAAAATAGAAGCTTATGGTAAAGCTGCTGTAGTCGGGCTTGATGGAGAAATAGAACATGCTTCTGCTCTGATACATACTTTACGATTTGGAAATTTTTATAGAGAGGCTGTAGGAGCAAAAAGTTATTTATCCTTTACGAATACTCGTGGTCCTGCCAATGCTCCAATTATGGTTCCGTTGATGGATAAAAATGATGCTGGTCGTCGCTCTCATTACTTAACTATTCAGTTTTCTATTGCAGATGCTCCAAGGGCAGATGAGATTGTAGTTGTTCTTGGGGGCTCAATTGGCGGTCGCCCTCATCATCGTATTGGTGATCGCTATCAAGATTTAAAAGATCTCGGTCATGATGTGGAAAACCCTGCCTCGGTATAGAACTACTAATAATATTGCCTATTATAAGACCGGTAATGGTCCGGCTATTCTTCTTATTCATGGAGTGGGTTTGAGGCTAGAAAGTTGGAATGCTCAAATAAGTATTCTCAGTAAAGAGCACACCGTATATGCCATTGATTTACCAGGCCACGGAGAAAGTGATCAGTTAATTTTAGAATCACCCAATATAGATCTTTATACACAACAAATAAAATTATTTGCTGACGAAATTATCGCTGATGCTTTTATAGTGATGGGGCATTCATTAGGTGCTCTTATAGCAGTTCATTTTGCCCACAAGCATAAAGATTATTGTCTTGGCATTGTGGCTTTAAGCTGCGTTTATCAGCGCACTAAAAAAGCAATGAGTTACGTTAAATCGCGTGCGAAAAAGCTTGCTCTAGAGGGACCCAAAAATATCATTCCTCAAACAATTGATCGATGGTTTGGGGAAAATCGAATGCAACGTAATATAGAGGTAGCAATTACTTGTAAGCAATGGTTAGAAGATACAAATATAGACGGTTATAGCAATGCTTATAATGCTTTCGCTGATGAAGATGGAGCTGCAGAGAAAAAACTGATAATGAATAATTTGCCCATCGCGTTTATAACAGGTACGTTAGATTTAAATTCAACGCCATTAATGAGTCAGAATATGGCTAGGATTTCTCCTTTTGGAATGGTGAAATTAATCCCAGAAGCGGGTCATATGGCACAAATGACTCACTCAAAAGAGGTTAGTGAAGTACTGCGATCGTTTGCACTGGGCATTAGAAATTAATATAACGAGATAGTTTGATGAAATTTTCACTTTTTGCACATATGGAACGCACAAGTCAACAGCAATCATATGTTGATTCATACGATGAGTTCTTGGCGTTGTGTCGACTGGCTGATCAAGGTGGAATGCATGCAATATGGACGGGCGAACATCATTGTATGGATTTTACTATTGCCCCTAATCCATTTATTAATATCGCTGATTTAGCCAGCAAATTAGACAATGTTCGATTAGGCACTGGAACCATCATTGCTCCATTTTGGCATCCAATCAAGCTGGCTGGTGAGTCCGCTATGACAGATATAATTACATCTGGAAGATTGGAGCTTGGTATTGCAAGAGGGGCTTATAGTTATGAATATGAACGTTTAATGCCAGGTATGGATGCCTGGGAGGCAGGCGCACGGATGCGAGAAATGATACCGGCAATTCAGGGGCTTTGGAATGGTAATTATACGCACGATGGAGAGTACTATAAATTTCCAGAATCAACGTCAACTCCAAAACCAATGCAATCATCAGGCCCACCTATTTGGATTGCAGCAAGAGATCCAAATAGTCATGAATTTGCTATAAAAAATAATTGTAATGTTCAGGTCACTCCTCTCTGGCAAAGCTATAAAGAAGTAAGTGATTTGATAACTCGTTTTAAAGATGCTCAGATTAAATGTCAAAATAAAACCCAATCAAAAATAATGTTATTGCAGCATACATTTGTAGCAGGCTCTGATGCTGAGATGGATTATGCGGCTAATAAATTTAGTGAGTTTTATGGTCACTTTGGTGCGTGGTTTAAAAATGAAAGATCAGTAGATCAAGCGGTAATGAAAAAATTATCTCATTCAGAATTAGAATCACTTGAAATGTATTCACCTGAGGTTATGAAAGCCAATTTAGCCATCGGTAATTCGGCAGATGTGATAAATCTGCTAAAAAAATATGAGAAGCTTGGCTATGATGAATTTGCCTATTGGGTCGATTCAGGAATGAGTTTCGAGCTCAAAAAAGCTTCTCTAGATAGGTTTATTAACGAAGTTATGCCAGCATTTCAGTAATCATGGGTTATGACATATGACAATTAAGAACAAAAAACCTCATTATCCGCTTTTTATAAATGGCGATTTTATTGAGGGAGAAAAAAAAGAATGTATAGAGAGTATCAACCCCCATACTGGAAGAGTGTGGGCAACTTTTGCTGCTGCTAATGATGTTGACGTTAACCGTGCCATATCGATAGCAAAAAAATCAATGGAAAAAGGCGAGTGGGCAGATATGTTGCCTTCAGTCCGTGGCAAATTATTATTTACTCTGGCTGATTTAATAGATAAGCATGCCTCTTTACTGGGTGAAATAGAAACTAAAGATAGTGGTAAATTACTTGTTGAGACAGCCACTCAAACAAAATATGTTGCTGATTATTACCGTTATTATGCCGGCATGGCAGATAAAATAGAGGGCGCAACTTTACCAATCGATAAACCAGATATGCATGTCTTCACTACCTGTGAGCCAATTGGTGTGGTTGCAGCGATAGTTCCATGGAATGCACAAATGTTCCTTACTGCAACAAAATTAGCACCTGCACTGGCTGCTGGTTGCGCTGTTATTATTAAAGCATCTGAAATTGCCCCATGTGCATTATTATATTTTGGAAAACTGATTAAAGAAGCTGGATTTCCTGATGGTGTAGTCTCAATTATTACTGGAGATGCAAAAAATTGTGCTGTTCCATTAACGACACATCCTGATATTGATCGAATTGCATTTACTGGAGGACCAGAAACAGCTAAACAAATTATTATTAATTCGGCGGAAAACTTTGCTGTGACCACACTTGAATTAGGTGGTAAATCTCCAATAATAATTTTTGAAGATGCTGATATTGATGGTGCAGTAAATGGAATTATTGCTGGAAATTTTGGTGCATCAGGGCAATCTTGTGTAGCAGGATCAAGAGTGATTGTGCATAAATCAATAAAAAATGACGTCATAGCTAAGCTAATAAAAAAAATCAATCAAATTAAGGTTGGCAGCCCAATAGACCCAGATACTCATGTGGGCCCTCTATGTACAGAAAAGCAAATTATATTAATTGAAGGCACACTAAAAAAAGCTACTTCACAGGGAGCCAAAATACTCTTTGGTGGAAAACGAAAACAAAGTGAAGGGTATTATTTTGAACCAACATTGGTGGACTGCCCTAATGAATCAATTGCGACACTTGAGGTTGAAATGTTTGGCCCAGTAATGTCAATGCTATCTTTCGAAAGTGAAGAAGAGGCGATTGATATAGCTAACAATAGTTCATATGGACTTGGATCGGGTTTGTTTACAAATAATTTGGCTCGCGCACACCGCGTTTCAAAAAAAATTAAGGCCGGTATTTGTTGGATTAATAGCTATCGAGCAATTTCACCCATAGCTCCATTTGGTGGTTATAATCGATCAGGATATGCCAGAGAGGCGGGTATACAGGCAATCAATGATTATGTGAGGACCAAAACCACTTGGATTAATATATCTGATGAGCCTATGGCTAATCCGTTTATCATGCGATAAACAATACCACGCTGTCTTTCCAAGCGAGCCTGACTTATTGAGCTGAGTCAGAGCCATCATTTAGCAATGACTTAATCAGTGAAATAACCATAAGTGCCATGACGACTGAAAACGGCAAAGCACCTATAATCATTATTGATCGCAATGCTTCCATTCCTCCAGCTGCCAATAGGACACCGATCAATACTGAGAACAAAATACCCCAAATTACTATATGTTTAGCTTGTTTTTGACTTTGACTTCCACCTGATGCAAGTGTGGTAATAATCAAAATACCTGAATCGGCTGAAGTTACTAAAAAGGTCAACAATAATGTCACAATAACCAAGGAGAGTGCGATGGATAAAGCCGGTGAAAGTATTAAATTAATTGTTTCGAATAATTGTGCTGAGATATCAGCATTAACGATGGCACCCTGAGCGATACCATTTAGTTCAAGGTCAATCGCAGTAGCACCGATGAAGGTGATCCATACCAAGCAGATCAAAGAAGGGATAATCATCGCGCCGATGACATACTCGCGAATTGTTCTACCTCGAGAGACGCGAGCTAAAAATAAGCCTACAAAGGGAGCGAAGGCGATCCACCAAGCCCAATAAAAGATAGTCCAGGTACTTTGCCATCCTTGCAATGAGGCAGAGGGCTCGATGCCGTTATCTTTCCAAACTGTAGTGGACATCGATGGAAGGGCGATAAGATAATCCCATATCGTGTAAAAAAAAGTTTCTAATGCAAAAAAGGTAGCACCGAATAAAATGAAAAAGACAATCAAAAAAACCGATAAACTCATATTAATATTAGACAACCACTTAATGCCCTTTTTCAAACCCGACATAGCAGAAACACACGAGGCACTGACGATTAAGGTTAATCCAAATAATTGTGCTAGAAGAGTTGGTTTTCCACTGTCGTCTATCAACCACGAAGCACCACTTATATTGAAAAGACCAGAAGCAAATTGCGATACCCCATAACCAATCGTGACACTCAGACCAACAATAGTGGCCAAGATAGCAACAATGTCTACTATGTGTCCCGTACCACCTGACATAGCTCGACCAAAAAGAGGTTGCAAGGCGCTTCGAATTGTTAGAGGTAGGTCGCGATTATAGGATAAATATCCCAGTGAAATACCAATCACACCATAACAAGCCCAGGGCGTGAGGCCATAATGCAACATAGCCCATTTATAGGCATTACGAACATTATTTTCATCTAATCCAATGGATAATCCTCTAATCGTATCTGGATTAGTAGTGAAATGAAAAATAGGTTCAGCAGTAGAGTAAGTGAGCATACCAATGCCAATACCAGCACCGAACATCATTGAGATCCATGAGAAGGTACTAAATTCTGGTTGCTCATTAGGCTTACCCAGTCTTATATGAGCTGTACGAGGCCAAAACCCAAGGCACAGACATGCAATGGTATAAAATGCAGTGACATAGACATACCAAGCTCCAAAGGTCTCAGTTGACCAATTTTGTGCCTCTAATAATATTTGACCAGTAGTAGAAGGTGATATACCTACCCACATAATCAACCCACCAATTAATAGTTTTGGTATCACAGCAACAACACGATTGAAGCCTTTATAGAATCCAGATTGATCTGTATTTATGGATACAGCTGGTTGCTGCTGACTTGAGGGTGAATTATCCAAAATCATTGCTCCTGATTAATTATTGTAAGTAGCTTTTAGTTATTCGCCCGCACCAAGTCGGGACTGCTCAGTTGCTTCAACCAATATCTGATCAGCCATACGCGAGAGCCTTTTGTATTGAGTGACCTCGATAAAAAGACCATTTATTATTTTTTCATTAAAACGTTCTTTAAATTCATTTGGTAAAATATTTTGTGTTACATTTTCTTTTTGCAAAAGAGGTTGAATATTTAAATAAGGCTCAATGGAATTATTACTATCTTTAGAGCATATCAAATCTAATTCAGACTTGTTATTGAGTATTGAATTATTTATTTTCACTATTGAATAATTTGGATACATTTCACTAGGATTGATACTCGCAAAATGCAGTAAATTTTTCTCCGTCTCTAACCACCATGCTTTCGCATAATAACCAAATTGACTGCATTTAATGAGACCATGGAGAATAACTATGGGTTGAATTGTATTATTGATTTTAGAGTGACAGATGCCATCTCGGTGGCATTGGGCCAATGTCATATCAGTGATAATACTGCCTGTATGGAAGAGGCTATGCCCCTGATTATCAAAAACAAAGCGTTTCTTATGACGCTCTAAAATTATAGGCATCAGTTTTATTTTTTTTGGAGTCGCATCAATAACCCCTAGAAAATTAACAATACCTTTAAGATCATGGATTTCGAGCCATTGAATTATGGCTGCTGAGTCTTCAAAATCGTATTTATGGCCATAATATGACTCACAGACACGATTTAACAGGGCTTTGAATTCATTAATTGAAATTCTAATGAATTTCATTTCCTTTGCTCATTTGATTATTTGGCATGATTGGAAAGATCCAATCATCTTTGTATTTAGAGCCAATATCAGAGGCAATTGGTGCTCCTTGGAACATCGTATTACGCACCCATAATCGAGACTTAGGATCAAATTTTCCAACCCCAAAAAAAGATAACTTACAGCGAAGTAAATGTATTGGCAGCACATCTTTGTCAATTAAGTTTGCTTGTATTTCACCGTATTTTGTTTTTGCCATTGTCTGTATACGCCGAATAATATGACGATGTTCAGGGTATGCGAATGTGAATTCAGCAACATTATTAATATTCATCTCTGGAGGTAATTTTTTTAGAGTTGAATGACATTGTTCAACAGCACGAGCAATACCGAGCAGTATTTCTTTTTCAGCACCCTGATCAATGTCTCTATCCCCCAGTCTTGGTTCCATCTTTTCTTCAGATCGATACCAGAATACTGCATTTGCATCTTTAGATTTGAAATCATATTGCAACGCCCATTGATATTTTTTCTCTATAATTTGCTTGAGGTCCATTAAGTTCATTTCTGGGGACAGCTCGTATACCTCCTCAATGTCGATATTTTGTTCTAGAGATAATACTTCTTCAGGATGGATTTCGATTAAAATAGTATTAATCAGCTCTTGTGTTTCAACATTATAGTGGTTTGTTACATAGCCTATAAATTGATCCCACTCTTGAAGAGTTTCTTTGCTCAGCCATTTTATGATCGAGTCTAGTGATTGACTAGCTTCAAGATTAATTTTATTTTGTGACTCATTGTTGGTTGTTATTTCACTTAAATGAATGCTGGCACGTTGTATCAATAAATTCAGAGCTTGCAGGGTATTTTTATTCGGTAGTGTATTACTTATAACTTGTGCTAATGCAAATTCTCTCGTTTCGATCCAGCTATTGATTAATAAAGGATGCTTAATTAAAAAAGGCGCCATTCCAAGACCAGTAGCATTACCAATCCCAAAATATCTTTTTATGTCATCATCAAGACGAACTGATAATTCAGGTGCACGCATGAATGCAATATGATCAGCTTGATCTAGACTAAACTGTCTAATCATAAAACAAGAAAACATTTCAGCTGAAAATGGCTCTTTAAAGTCTTGATAAGCTAATTTTATTTTACCCCAATCAGCCATGCCAAATTTACCACTTCCATAAACAGCAGTTGTGCGATACAAATATCCAACCTCATTGATTTTTTTGATACAAGGCTGCATACCAGCACTGAGTTGATCGACTACATAATTAAAGTTACGACTACTTTTGTTGGCTCTGGATAACACTAAACTTTCTGCTGTCATTCTACCTTTTTCTTGGCGTGGCACATTTTCTTTCAGCGTACCTAATTCTTCTGGTTTAAAGGGGCCATGCCGAAGTGTTACTGTCATGTCCCATGCCTCTGCAATAACTCTGTCTGTTCGAAGAGTGTTGTCTAAAAAATTGGCAAATACGACAAAATGATAACAATTGGTTGGAGTAGTTATTTCATAAACTGTTTCTCCATAACCCTCTTTATCTAAATTAAACAAGACACAATTAATGCTCCATTGTTCTTGCATGACTTTTCTCATTAACTTTCGCATAAAACTAAGTTTATAGGGGTAAAAGCTTCCTAGTCGATTTAGATCCATGACCTGTGCTGGACTTCTTAAGCTGATTTTTACTTGAGCGAGGCTGTGCTTTTGATTATTCATGAGTCTTTATTAGTCATTGGTGGAAAAGATGATACAAAGAAATTTAACCAATTTTTACCCATAATCTTTTCAATATCTTGATCACTGAAACTTACTGCTTGAAGCCCATCAATTAGATTTTGAAAGCTTAAATTATTTTTAAACCATGCTGGTTGTTTGGGCCATGCTGGTTGTTCAGCATTTCCTTCACCAAAGTCAGGCGTAAGCGCCCATCTGCCACTGCGCATCCACTCTAAGACGGTATAGTCCCAATTGAGACATAAATCTGAGCCAATACCAATTCGATCTATACCCATAAATTCTGCTGTGTCATAGATCATGTTGCAAAATTCTTCTAAGGTGCAATTAGAGCCTTTGGCAAGATGAAAAGGATAAAGACTTACGCCCAGCATACCTTCAGATTGACTGAGATTCTTGAGGACATCATTTGATTTATTTCTCAATGCTGCGTGGAAAGTAGTTGGATTTGCATGTGTGATTGCAATTGGTCGAGTAGAGATTTCCATAGCTTGCAGGGTTGAATGCTCAGCACTATGAGACATATCGATAATCATACCAAGACGATTCATTTCTTTGATGGCCACTTTGCCAAACCGAGTGATACCTGAATCTCTCTCTTCATAGCAGCCAGTGGCAAGTAAGCTTTGATTGTTGTAACTGAGTTGCATTATACGTGCACCAAGATGGTGCATTTCTTCTATAAGTCGAACATCATCTTCCACGGGTGAGCAATTTTGAAAGCCAAAAATAATACCAATTTTATTATAATCTTGTGCAACTTGAATATCTTCAGCACTGCGGATTGGCATTATTAGATCAGCGTGCTCCATGAATTGTTTATTCCATTTATCTATGTTTTGAATGACTTCTTTTCTATTTTCCCAATAGGCAATAGTAACGTGAATCACATTGACACCACCAAGTTTTGCCTCTTTAAAAAGCTCTCGATTCCAATTTACATATTGGAGACAATCAATAATTAATATGTCATTTGTATTCATTAGGCTGAGATATAGGTTGTTTTAACAATAGTATAGAATTCCTTGGCGTATGTGCCTTGCTCGCGAGGCCCATAACTTGATGCTTTTCTTCCACCAAATGGCACATGATAATCAGTTCCAGCAGTCGGCAGATTGACCATGACACAACCCGATTCGGAATGACGCTTAAAGTGCGATGCTTGTTTGAGTGACTGAGTAACAATCCCAGAAGTTAGACCAAAATCAGAATCATTCGATATCATTAGCGCCTCTTCATAATTATTAACCTTTATGACACAAGCAATTGGTCCGAAGACTTCTTTTCGATTTATTTCCATTTGATTATTGGTTTCTGTGAATAAAGTAGGGCGCATATAAAACCCATCTTTATTAACATTAATTGTCTCATCACCAGTAACCATTCTAGCACCCTCTTTTTGAGCAGATTTTATGTATTTTTTATTTTGCTCAAATTGACGTAAGTCCACGACAGGACCAATTTGTGTTGTTTTTTCTAGCGCATTACCAACAATTAATGCTTTGGTTGCCGTTATCATTTTTTTAACAAATTCATCATGAATACCAGCTTCAACAATTAACCTAGAGGATGCGGTACATTTTTGTCCAGTACCAAAAAATGCTCCGTTAATAGCGCATTGGACAGCAGTATCAATATCAGCATCATTCAAGATGACTAACGCATTTTTGCTTCCCATCTCTAGTTGAATTCGTGTCATATTTTTAATGGCTTTTTGTGCAATCAAGTTGCCAGTTTTGACTGAGCCAGTAAACGAAATAGCATCAATGTCTTTTGACTCTGTGAGTGTTTCTCCAGCGATACTTCCTGGACCTTGAATGCAGTTAAAAACCCCTTTTGGCAAACCACTTCGATGCACAATATCTGCAAACGCGACGGCACTCGCTGGAACTATCTCTGAAGGCTTTAGCACTACACAATTACCAAAAGCTAATGCTGGCGCAATTTTCCAGGCAGCAACTGCTATGGGGAAGTTCCAAGGTGTAATCACACCTATCACACCTAAGGGTTCTCTCGTAACCTCAACATTTATATTAGGTCGAGTAGAAGCAGCTAACTCACCCATTTGGCGTAATACTTCTGCTCCAAAGTACTGAAAGAATTGTCCCGAGCGATAAACTTCACCAATACCTTCGGCTACTGGTTTCCCTTCTTCTCTGGCAATTAACTCTCCGATTTCTGCACTACGATCAATTAATTCATTACCGATACAATCGAGTATTTTTTTGCGATCTTCCAGTGAGCTAGCTGACCATTTACTAAAAGCATTCTTGGCACTTTTTATTGCTAATAAACTATCTTCTTTAGAGGCGGCATGAAATGTACCAATACAATCTTTCGAATTAGAAGGATTTATGCTATTAAATGACTCTCCACGGCTGAGCCATTCACCATTGATTAAGTTACTTCCTAAATTTGTCATTTTTTTCCTAAGTAAAAAAATATCTATAAAAAATTATACGTGAACTGATTAGTAATTATTGTAACTAACTTAAACAAGATCTCCCAGTGCATTTTTTAGTGGCTCTAACCATGGCTCATAGTTTTTCCATTGCTCTAATCCACTTTTATAAATAGGTTGTCTTACTTGTTCTGAACTAGGTGTTCTGACATTTCTTTTGGTTTGATGAAAGTTAATGCAATTTTCTTCAAAAGGAAGGTCGCAATAATTAAGAATGCGATGCACTTCTCGATCTAAGTTAGCCACCACATTTTCATATTGGACACGAAGAATTTTCCCAGGAAGTATTTTATCCCAATGATCCATTACTTTTACATAATCACGATAGTAAGTTCCAATTTCTTCTAGGCCATATGAGAATTGTTGCCCACTGGCAAATAGCTGTTTAAAACCACTAAAGCAACACGCCATTGGCTCACGTCGTGCATCAATTATTTTTGCATTCGGCAGAATCAATCGTATTAAGGCAATATGTCGAAAATTATTGGGCATTTTATCAATAAAGTAAGGCGCTTTTTTTCGATGAATTCGTATCTCTTCAATATAATTTTCACCAAAAGCTTTTAGTCTTTCAGCATCTAGCGTACTTAAATTAGCAGGGTAATCTGGTGTCTGATTAATGGTTTTCCTACCTGCGAGTTTATAGGCAAGTGCTGGGATATTGGGTAGCTCAAGGGTTCCATCAACTTGAGAATGCGAAGCTAGAATTTGCTCTAATAAGGTCGAGCCCGCTCTAGGTAATCCAACTATAAAAATGGGGCTTGAATCTAGATGGCCTTGATTGTGTTTTGTATTAAATAAATCAACATCACAGTGTTCTTGTTGTAAGGCAAGAATTTTAGTCATATTTTCTTTAGTATAGTTATGTTTCGTTTTTTGTAAGGCATTACCCCTGTCATAATAATAGAACGATTTTTTGAATTGTTTTTGATCTTCGTGATGTTTGCCAAGCGCAAAACAAAGATGAATTCTGTTAGTTGCTATGGTAGCACTCATGGCCTCTTTTTCAGTCATCAAGTTAACTTCTTGATCAGTGAATTTATATGTTTTTAAATTAGCCATACTCCAATAAGCATCACCAAAATCATTACGGGCTGCATAAGCTTTTCGATAAGCCTCAATTGCCTCCTCTTTTTTACCAATAGTTTTGAGGGCATGCCCATGAACTAATCTAAGCTCTGCGTCATTTGGAGTAATTTTGTTTGCCTTCTCATAGATGTTCAATGCTGTCTTATAATCACCTACTGCTATAGATTGATTGGCAAATGCTATTTTAAATTTAAGGTTGCTAGGTTCTTTCTTTAATAGGATTTTTGCTTGCTCAAGCGATTGTTTGTATTTTTGACGTTGGTATAGAACAACCATATAGTCATGCCTGGCAAAATTGTTCTCTGGCTCAAATTCAAGTGCTTTTTCAAGTAAAAATTCAGCATCATCTAAGACATCAGCTGCAACACCTAGACTGGCTAATAAACGCATTCCCTCGACATTTTTTTTATTTTTTTGCAAAAATTTTCGACATAATTGTTCTGCATTATAGTTATGACCTTCGGAAATCATATTACGGACGCTTAACAACTCATCGGGTAATGCTTTCAATTTTTCATATTCAATATTGGTAATTTTGGCATTATCGTGATTACCTTTTTTGGTATGGATTTTTGTTAAAGCTGCCCAACTCGCTATCAACGAGTTGTTAAGTGAAACGGCATGTCGGTAGGCAAGCAGTGCCTGACTAGTGGATCCTGCAGCCATACACACATGCCCTTCTTCTTGAAAAGCCCTCCCATATCCAGGACGAATTTTTTTTAACTTTCTTAAGGTCGCCAGCGCCTCCTCTAATCTATTGAGGTATCTTTGGCATACGGCTTTAATATAGAGGGCTCGTCCATTTTCAGGGTATTGCTCGAGGATGACTTCCGTTTTTTTCTCAGCTTCTACCAAACGACTGTTTACTAGAAGTGATTTTGCTTCTGCTAACGCAACTTCAATTTGTTCTTTATTGTTCATAATCTATTTTTTTTAAATAATTCGAAGAAAGAAAAAAGGCGAGCCTTAGCTCGCCTTTATTTTCCTTCTGCGTATTAACTACGCTAACACTATATTAGAAGTCGTATGAGACTCTAACGCCCATAGTACGAGGGCGGTTAGTGGTAGCTCTTTCGAAGAAATCTTGTCTGTTGATGTGCAATTGTGCACGCTCATCAGTTAAGTTTTTCACATAGAACTCCATGCCCCAGTTGTTATTTATATTTTTCAAGCCAACTGATGTATCAAAAACTGTATAAGCTTTTTGAAATACATTTGGCTCGTCAGTCGTATCAACTATTGAGTTAAGCGCCTTACCCGCGTGCTTCATACCCAATTGATAGTAAATACTTCCGTTTGCTGTTTCCCGCTCATATTTACCACGTACGGTATATTGCATTTCAGGAGTCAAAGGCAATACACGCCCTTCATCTTGAACTACGAGAGCAAACGCTGGATCAACTCGAGTCAGTTCGGTTTTGTTATATGAGCCAGCTGCATAGACTGTTAGATTGTCTGTTGCCGCCCATGTAAGATCACCTTCCATTCCCTTGATTTCAGCATCACCACCATTATCAACAAGTGTAAATATTGAGATGTTTTGTGAATCGAAATGTGACACTTGTATGTCTTTCCAGTCGATCATATAGATTGCACCATTAAAACGTAAACGACCATCAAACAAAGTTGATTTCCAGCCGAACTCAGTACTTTCCATAACGTCTGATCTAAACACATAAGGCAAGCAGTATCCAGGGAAGCCAGTGCTTGCTTTTGCATCAATAGCTCCTTTAGTACCACAAGCTATCTCGTTAGCAAGACCTGCGTTTGCTTTATTATTTGCAGTTGCATCATAAACACCTAGTTTAGCCGCACCTCGGTTGAAACCACCAGGCCGGTATCCCTCGGACCATGTTGCATAGAACAAAGTGTCATCACTCGGTGTATAAGACAAAGTAAATTTCATCATTGTATCTTTGGTGCTAATAGGCCTAATTGCCGATGTAAATTTAGTGGCATAATCACGCCCACCTGTGACATTAGGTCTAACATCATTTGAAGGGTCAGCATCATCTACGAGTAACGGACGATTACCGTATCTCCATGCACCATATCCTGTGAAGTTGTAATCTAAATCGTATTTACGTGCACTCACAGCTACATTTAGTTCATCGCTGAGTTGAAAATCAATCTCACCAAACACTGCTGTTTGCTTCTCTGTTCTAAGATTATCATTTCTAAACTGCGTTGCACCATTTACAACACCTCTTGCATTAGCAGATGCCGTGCCAAATGTTCCTGGCGATCTATTGATATCGATTCCGGCAAACCCTGCTTCGTATGGTGCCATATAGTTAAAATTACCGATGTGCTTGATTTCGAAATCTTCGGCATAAACACCACCTTGCATGTTGACCATACCATCCCAATTTGTAGCGAATCGTATTTCATTAGTCATGCGCGTCATTTCATTTTCAAGTCCTACAGCATTTGCTGGGTTACCACATTCAATCACACCAGGATTACCACTTAGTGTTGGATCATAACCATATCTAGCTACTGTATTAGCAGCTGCTACTGCTGCAGTGGTTATATTACCATCAGCATCTTTTACTTCTGCAACTGCAAGAGTTTCCCCTACACCTGCACCAGTATAATAACTACCAGTTAAGTATTCACAAATGTAACCTGATATAGATCCACCAATATTGGTGTAGCCTGTGTAGTCAAGTTGAGCATCAACTGCACGATCTAAAAACGCGCCAGTATAAACAATATCAATATCACCTATTGAACCATTTAGTGTCCAAGCAGTTGTATTGAAAGAATCATCTAATTTATCAGGCGTGAACCTTGAGACTTTAAGGTCTCCTTTAGTCATATCATAATCCCAAACACCTTCTGTTTTGAGGGACTGAGTGGTATTTTGGAGAAGTAGATCCCAGTTTTCATTAAGTACCCACTTAAGACCCATCCTAGCACCTGCATAGTGTGCATCGTTAAAGTCATCTTCAACCATTGAATCATTTCTTGCTGCTGTATAATTAACTGGAATTGTTGTACCAGCTGCGATTTTTGTTCCGTTAAAGAATGTGGTGTCTTTAGCATAAGTAACACCAGTTGTTTTAGGGAATGTTCCATTAAGCGCATTACTAGGAGTGAATGTTCCTGCTACGTTATCAATATAACCACCTTGGTTATCATTATAAAGAGCTACCCTAAATGCCATTTTACCTTCAACCAATGGAATATTAAGCATCATTTCTGCTTGATTTGAATTTTCACCACCTGTGGTAGAGGCAAAACCACCATTAAAGCTTGCTTGGAATTCATCAATCACTGGTTTGTTAGTTATTAATCTAACTGTTCCAGCCATAGAGCTTGCACCATAAAGTGTTCCTTGTGGCCCAGGAAGTACCTCAATACGTTCCATATCAGTAACATAGACATCTAAGTTACGACCACCTGATGTAACAGGTTGCTCATCTAAGTAAAGTGCAACGTTTGGAGCTGAACCTTGAGATTCTGCAACCGTGATATTAATTGCATCGACTGCAGCACCACGAATGTAGATTTCATTTTGGCCTGGACCACGTCCACCAGCATTTACACTTGGTAGATATTTGACATAGTCACTGAAGCTTTGAATATTCTCATCTTCTAATCGTTGTGCGTCCATTGCTTGCACGGCAAGTGGAATATCTTGCATACTAGCTGAACGTTTTGTTGCAGTGACTGTAATTTCTTCTATTGCTTGTGCATGGACTGCTGAAGTAGCAGCACTTGCTGACATCGCAAGTAGTACAGCTTGGTGTACTTTGTTTACCTTAAGCATATCTGGTTTCCCCCGAGGCACTTTATATTGCCATTTTTTTGCTTAGATTAATAAAACATTACTTGTTGTATGTGCGTGACTTTTTCAATTTCTATTTGTACAAAAAAATTAGTCAAATCGACACAGTAATGCTTGAAATTTAAAGTAGTTGGATCAAAACTACAAGCAAATAATTAACTTTTTAAGCTTTTTTGTTATTTTTGTTGTTTTAATACAACAATAGAGAAAACTCAATATATTTGGTTTTGACTAAAATAAACCCGTAATACTTTTTGAATCGTCTACACCAATATTATCAGAAGCCGGCTTCCTCGGCAGTCCTGGCATGGTCATAACATCACCACATACTACGACAATAAATTCGGCACCAGCAGCCAGTCGAATCTCACGGATAGGAACATCATGACCACTGGGGGCTCCAGTGAGCTGAGGGTCTGTGGAAAAGCTGTACTGGGTTTTCGCCATACAAACTGGATAATGACCATAACCTGCTGCTTCAAATTGCTCGAATTGTGCACGCACTTTCTTGTCCGCAATAATATCTTCGGCACCATAAATAGTTCTGGCTATGTGCTGAGTTTTATCCCAGAGTTTCATGTCATCAGCATAAAGTGTTTTAAATTGGGATTGTTGATTATTAATCATATCAACTACATGAGAGGCTAATGCTTCTGCCCCTTTACCACCATCAGACCAATGCGAGGAAATTTTACAGACAACACCAAGTTTTTGGCAATAATCTATAATTGCTTGGTGTTCGTTTTTGGTGTCAGTTACATAATCATTAATGGCAACCGCTACTGGCACTCCAAATTCACTAATGTTATGAATATGACGACCAAGGTTTTCGCATCCTGCTATCACGGCATTAACATTCTCTTTTTGTAAGTTTGCTTTTTCGACTCCACCGTGCATTTTTAATGCTTTAGTTGTTGCAACTAGAACCACGGCCTCTGGACTAAGTTCTGCTTTTCGGCATTTTATATCAAAGAATTTCTCCGCTCCTAAATCGGCACCAAAGCCTGCTTCGGTTACTACGTAATCAGCTAGTTTGAGTGCTGTTTTAGTAGCCATAACAGAGTTACAGCCATGAGCAATATTTGCAAAAGGACCACCATGCATTAAGGCTGGGTTATTCTCGAGTGTTTGAACTAAATTCGGTTGAAAGGCATCCTTTAATAAAGCCGTCATTGCGCCTTGTGCATTTAATTGGCTGACTTTGACTGGTTCACGTTTTCTTGTGTAACCAATAACCATATTACCGAGACGATTTTGCAAGTCTTTTAGATTTGTTGCTAAGCAAAATACCGCCATAACCTCAGAGGCAACGGTGATATCAAAACCTCCTTGTCTTGGAATACCATTGCCAGGCCCACCAAGGCCAGTTGTGATATCTCTTAGTGCACGATCGTTCATATCCACTACACGCTTCCAAGTAATTCTTCTCGGATCAATATCCAGCGTATTTTCCCAATGAATGTGATTATCGATTAAAGCAGACAGAAGATTGTGTGCTGCACCAATAGCATGAAAATCACCAGTGAAATGTAAATTGATGTCTGTCATCGGGATGACTTGTGCATAACCACCACCAGCAGCTCCTCCTTTCATTCCAAAACAAGGTCCCAAACTTGGCTCTCGTAAGCAAATCATTGCACGTTTACCTATGTGACATAAACCATCGACTAATCCTACGCTTGTTGTCGTTTTACCCTCACCTGCGGGTGTGGGTGAGATTGCTGTAACTAAGATGAGATGACCATCTTTTTGATCTTGAATTTCATCGATATAATCATAGGTTAATTTTGCCTTATCATTACCATAAGGTATTAAGCCCAATTCATTAATATCTAGTTTCTTAGCGATATCTGTAATGGGTTTTTTAGTTGCTGCTTGAGCAATCTCTAAATCTGAAAGATAGTCTGTCATAATATTATTACCTAGAATTACATCTTTAATTATTGTTTTGAGTATCGCAAAGCAGTCTAATCTGGAAATTGCTTTTTCACAAATCTTAATCCACATCATGAGGATTAGTTGGAAGGATATTTTGGCTTGTTGATTATGGTAATTATTAAGCAACTAATGCCTTTTTCAAGGCATTTTAGACAATTTTAATTTTATAATAACTTTATTAAAGTTTGGTAAGTGTAATGTCGTTTAAAATCATATAAATGTCGTTATTAGATAAGCAATTAGTGTTAATGTAGAAGAGAATCACGAAATAAACAAAATTTAATTATTTTTTAAAATAATTAACCGGTTAAGTGAAGGGGGGCGATAAAATGGTTGAAAGAAAACGCCGGAGAAAAGGTGGCGGTAGAAGCTCAAAAGTAGCTGCTCGTCAAAATATTTCTTCTGAGTATACAGCTTATATCGAACGTAATATCCCCTATTTTGAAGTATTGGATGAAGAAGGGTTGGCGTTAATTGAAAATAATGCTGATATCCTATTAGAAGAAATTGGCATTGAATTTCGTGATTTTCCAGCGGCTTTGAAACTATTTAAAGATGCAGGTGCAGATATAAAGGGTGAACGTGTGCGTTTTCCTCGGGGTCTCTGTAGAAGTATTATTCAAGCAAGTGCTCCATCGGAATATACTCAACATGCGCGGAATCCTGCTCGTAATGTTATTATAGGTGGACCACGAACAGTCTTGGTCCCAGCCTATGGCTCACCTTTTATAAGAAACATAGATGAGGGTCGGCGTTATGCGACCATTGAAGATTTTCGTAATTTTGTAAAATTAGCCTATATGAGCCCACATCTTCATCACTCCGGTGGAACCATCTGTGAGCCGGTAGATGTGCCCGTAAATAAGCGTCATTTCGATATGATCTACACTCATATTAAATATAGTGATAAACCATTTATGGGATCTGTAACTCATCCAGAAAGAGCTGAAGACACAGTGGCAATGGCAAAAATACTTTTTGGTGAGAATTTTCTCAAAGAAAATACTGTTTTAACCAGTTTAATCAATGCAAATTCACCCTTAACTTTTGATGCCACAATGTTGGGTGCAGCAACTGTTTATGCTAAGAATAATCAAGCAACAATGATCTCACCTTTTATTCTCGCAGGAGCGATGTCTCCGGTTAGTGTTGCTGGTACAGTCACTCAGATTTTAGCGGAAGCACTCGCTGGCATTGCTTATATTCAGCTTGTTAATCCTGGCGCTCCAGTCATTTTCGGAACCTTTGCAAGTGCTGTTTCTATGCAAACTGGTGCCCCTACTTTTGGTACCCCTGAGCCTGGTCAAGTGATGACAATCGCAGGAGCTCTAGCAAGACGATTAGGTGTGCCATTTCGAAGTGGTGGTGGATTATGTGCTTCTAAAATCCCAGATGCACAGGCAGCCTATGAATCTGCAAATACCCTTCAAGCTTCGGCTTTAGCAGGAGTTAATTTCATGTTGCATACTGCAGGCTGGCTTGAAGGTGGACTTTCCATGGGTTATGAGAAATTTATTATGGATGCAGATCAAGCAGGGATGATAGCTGTGATGCTCAAGGGAGTAGATCTATCAGAGAACGCTCAGGCAATGGATGCATTCAGAGAGATAGGGCCTGGCGCTCATTTTCTTGGAGCAACTCATACCCAAGCTAATTTTGAAGCTGCATTTTATCGTTCAGAAGTTGCTGATAACAATAGTTTTGAGCAATGGCAGCAAGAAGGCAGTATGGATTGTGCAATGCGGGCAAATGTAAAATGGAAGCAAATGTTAAATGATTATGAAGCGCCTGAATTAGACCCTGGAATTGATGAGGCGTTATTAGAGTTTATGGCAAAAAGAAAATCTGAATTTGAAGATAGAGATTATTAATCTAATTAATTATGACATCGTCAATTTTAAATACTAAGTAGCTGAGAGATTATTTTATGAGTGATTCAAATGAAGATTATGAAGATGAGGATATCATTTTAGCCGATTTGTCTGACGATGAGTTAGTCGAGCAAATGCATGATGATTTATACGATGGCCTAAAAGAAGAAATCGAAGAAGGCACTAATATTTTGCTGTCAAGAGATTGGTCGGCAGAACGAGTTCTTAATGAGGCTCTGGTCGCCGGCATGAAAATTGTGGGAGTGGATTTTCGTGATGGCATTTTATTTGTTCCTGAAGTTTTATTAGCTGCAAATTCAATGAAAGGTGGAATGAGTATTTTAAAGCCATTGCTAGCTGAAACAGGAGCAAAACCGATAGGCACCATGGTAATTGGAACAGTGAAAGGTGACATTCATGATATTGGTAAAAATCTAGTTGGCATGATGTTGGAAGGGGCAGGTTTTGAGGTATTTGATATCGGTATAAATAATTCTGTAGAAGATTATTTTGCCGCTCTTGAAGAGCACAAGCCAGATATCTTGGGTATGTCTGCCTTACTTACAACAACCATGCCATACATGAAAGTAGTTATAGATGAAATGGTCAATAGAGGCATACGAGATGACTATATTGTCCTTGTTGGCGGTGCCCCGCTAAATGAAGAATTTGGAACAGCAGTTGGTGCAGACGGGTATTGTAGAGATGCTGCAGAAGCCGCTGCTATATCTGTTGCAATGGTAGCTGAACGTCAAGCTGCTCAGGTTTAAAACCTGAATAATATTTAAAATTACAGGAATGGCAATCAAAAAAATTACTATATTTTGGCGAGATATTCCATCTCAAATTTTGGTCCAAAAAGGAAGAAATAGACAAAAAAAAATGTTGGCACCTCGTTTCCAAGAGGCAATTGATAGGGCAGCTATGCGTTCTGGCAAAGGTGGTAGCGATGCTTATATTAATGAGTGGCGAAGAGTAACTGAGAGCATAGATGCCTGCCCAGATATTGAGGCGCTATTAATTCTTGAGATCAAGGAGCTTGAGGATAAATATTCAGATAGTGAATTATTAAAATTAATACGAAATCATGGCACCACAAAAGTGTGAGTGTTTCATTACCTAGGATGGGTTAGCAAAGAGGGGAACGAAATAAATACAAGTAAGCCATCTAGAGAAATTGGTAAACGTATAATTAATGATTTGGAAAATGCTTATATGGAGGTTATTCCATTTCCTAATATTGAAGAAAAATTTCAAATTCTAAAACCACATACACGTTTAGCAGTTACCTGTTCACCAACAAAAGGCGTAGACGAAACCTTGCAACTTTGTGAAAAACTTGTTTCTCGGGGATTTATTGTAACTCCTCATATTGCGGCTAAATGTGTAAGCGATCAAAAGCATCTTGAGTCGATTATAAGACAGCTTGATACTATGAAAATTGATAGTCTCTTTATTCCTGGGGGCGATCGACCTGAGCCTATAGGTATTTTTCATAATTCATATCAACTTTTAACTGCCCTAAAAATGTGTAATCACAATATACAATCAATAGGCATTGCTGCACATCCCGAAGGGCATCCAGATATTGATGAGAATCACCTAATGGATGATCTTGAAAGAAAAAAAGACTTAGCAGACTATATTGTTACTCAGATGTGTTTTGATGCAAAAATTCTGGGTGATTGGTTGGTTCGTATCAAGCAAAATGGTATTGATCTTCCTGTCTGGGCTGGTTTACCTGGAGTGATTGAGCGAGGACGTTTACTAAAGACCTCTCTGAGGATTGGTGTGGGTGATTCACTTCGTTTTTTGCGAAAAAAATCTCAAGTCGCTGCAGAGTTAATGAAATCTAGTATTTATCATCCTGATAAATTAGTGGAAAGTATTTCTGAATATCAAGATATTGAATCGACCAATCTTGCCGGTTATCACATATTTTGTTTTAACCAAGTTGAAATGACTGAAAAATGGCGAACTGAAACTATTGCTCGAATGCAATAAACAATTCATTTAATAAAATATATATAACTGGTTGGAGAAAAAAATGACTATCACGTCAATAAGCTCAGCAACAAAGGAAGTTAGGATCGGTTTTGATCAACCATTTGTAATAATTGGCGAGAGAATAAATCCAACCGGTAGAAAACTACTGGCGGAAGAAATGAAGGCTGATGATTTCAGTCGTGTTGAAGCCGATGCAATTGCACAAGTTAATGCTGGCGCTCATATGCTCGATGTAAATGCTGGGATCCCACTGGCAGATGAACCAGCATTATTGGCAAAAGCTATTCAGGTTGTTCAAGCTGTTACCGATGTACCTTTATCAATTGACTCATCTATAATAGCTGCACTTGAGGCTGGTCTATCTGTATATCAGGGTAAAGCATTAGTAAATTCAGTCACTGGAGAAGATGAGGTTCTCGAGGCTGTATTGCCTCTAGTAGCAAAATATGATTGCGCGGTTGTAGCAATCTCAAATGATGAAACAGGAATCTCTGAAGATCCTAACGTTCGGTTCGATGTGGCTAAGAAGATTGTTGAAAGGGCTGCGGATTATGGAATTTCTCATGAAAATATAGTGGTAGATCCATTAGTAATGCCAATTGGCGCCATAAATTCAGCGGGCACACAAATTATGCATCTCGTTGGACGATTAAAAAATGAATTAAAAGTTAATACGACTTGTGGTGCATCAAATGTGAGTTTTGGATTACCAAATCGTAATGGTATAAATGCTGCTTTCTTAACTATGGCTATAGCTTCTGGTATGACTTCTGCGATTACGAGCCCTCTTCATTCAGAAGTTATGCAGGCAGTCCTAGGTGCAAACGTTATGATGGGAAATGATCCAAACTGTTCTAAGTGGATTGAACAGTTTCGTGCTGCAGAGCTTGGTGACAGGGGCGACGCTAGAAGCAAAAGAAAACGTAGACGAAGAGGTTAAATTTGATTTGTGTTGTTTAAATTTTGATATAAACTAAATTTATTATGGGGTATTCAACAGAACAAACTGAGATTGTAACAACCAAAGAATCAATTCAAATAATTGATAATGGAAAAATTAAATACGATCTCCCAAATCTCTGGTTAAGAGATAATTGTCAATGCGATGATTGCAGGGTTATCGAATCCCAAGAAAAGCGTTTTATTTTGAGTTCAATCGATTCGAAATTAATGCCAGTTACAGTTGAATATGACGGTGAAAAAATTCAATTAATATGGCCAGATGATCATGAAACCATTATTGATTTGAGAACACTTACTGAGTTTGGAAAAAAAAGAAAACCTGACTGGAGAGCTTGGGAAGTAAATTTCAAACCAAATTATTTTTCTTGGCAAGAGTTTATAACTAATGATTTTAAAGCGTTAGATGCAATAAAAGAATTTATAAGATCGGGTGTGATTATTCTTTCAAATGCTCCACGTGAGCCTGAGACACTAGAGTTATTATCCTCCCGCTTGGGACCACTCCGAGAAACATTATTTGAACGTATCCATAATGTTTCAGTTAGTCGAGAGGTCTATAATATTGCTCATACTTCTCTAGAGCTTCCTCCGCATAATGATTTTGCAAGTTATACCTGGCCACCCAGTGTACAAGGGCTCCATATGTTGGAAAATGAATGTGAAGGTGGCGAATCTATTGTAGTTGATGGCTGGTCTCTCCTAGAGAAATTAAAGATCGATCATCCTGAACATTTTCAGATTCTATGTGAGTTTGGGGTTCCTTTTCGAGAATTTGATGAGAATAACGAGACCTATGCCATAGAACCTATGATAAAGATTGATAGTAATAATAATATCACTGGATTTCGTTTCTCTAATCAGCTTATGCAGACCATTGATCCAACCAGAAAAAATGTAAAAGAATTTTATTTGGCTTACCACGAATTGTGTTCTCGTGTCTTATCGACATCATTTCGATCGGTTTTCAGATTGGAGAGTGGACAAATATTGCTGGTTGCTGCTCACCGAGTTTTACATGCCAGGCAAGCTTTTCTTCCAGAAGGCAAGAGACATTTACAGGATGCGTATTTTGAAATGGATAATATTGTGAACAATATTGTTGTATTGAAACGCAGAATGGATAATACGAATGAGTAAAAAAGTCGATTTTACTGCCATGGAAGACGGAACACGAAGTGATTATGATTTGGTGTTTGAGCATGATGCTGAGAATGGAAGGAATTTATTAAATCGTATCCTGATATGGTTAAAAATGATGGAGGGTGAGTCGCCATATAAAATAAGTCGATTAGATCACGTTCTTCAAACAGCAACCCGTGCTGAGAAGGACGGTGCTGATAATGAGATGATAGTGTGTGCTTTACTGCATGATATTGGAGATGTGTTAGCGCCTACTAATCATGCTCAAGTTGCCGCTGCCCTATTGAGGCCCTATGTCAGCGAAAAGAATTATTGGATTGTGCTCCATCATGGTTTATTTCAGGGTTATTATTGGATGCATCATTACGATAAAGATCGAGATGCACGCGATAAATTAAAAGATCATCCTTATTACGAAGCTTGTGTGGAATTTTGTGCACGTTGGGATCAGGTATCTTTTGATCCAAATTATGATACTTATTCGTTAGAACATTTTATACCTGTTTTGAAAGAGGTTTTTTCCAAAGAACCAGCTTCGTTTGTTTAACAAAATTAATATTATGATGTGTCGTAATTAGATAAGATAAAAAAGTATATTGTCGTTAAATGAACAAAATATGTCGTTTATAAGTAAATTACATAGGGGCATGTAATTTAAACTAAACATCTAAAATTGAGATGATTTAGAGACGCTAAGCAAGATATCCTGTGGAGATTAAAGCATGAAAACTCAAGCAAAAGTGGTCGTAATTGGCGGCGGTGTTGTTGGTGTAAGTGCACTGTATCATCTCGCAAAAAAAGGCTGGGGCGAAGAAGTTGTACTCTTAGAAAAAGCAGAATTAACGTCTGGCTCGACTTGGCATGCTGCTGGGCTCTTGCCGCTTTTTAACATGAGTTATAGCGTTGGTCAGATTCATAAATATTCCGTTGACCTATATGGAAAACTTGAGGCTGAAACCACACAGCCAGTGGGTTTCAGTAAAGTTGGTAATCTTCGCCTTGCAATGAATCAAGATCGGATGGATGAGTATTATCAGTATGCTGCAACTGCAAAAACAATTGGCATAAATGTAAATTTTTTAACACCCAAGCAAGTTAAAGAAATTTGGCCTATGTGTGAAACTAATGATCTGGTTGGTGCCATTTATCACCCAGATGATGGATATATACAACCTGCTGATTTGACACAAGCTTTTGCAAAAGGAGCCAGAGCACTTGGCGCAACTATTTATCGTAATACTCCTGTCCTGGATATTGAGCAATCTTCTCAAGGTGGCTGGATAGTGAAAACAAAAAACGGGGATATTATTTGCGATCATGTGATATCGGCTTCTGGCAATTATGCAAGACAAACTGGAAAGATGATTGGATTGGATTTACCTGTCATGCCAGTTGAACATCAATATATTGTTACTGAGCCTCATCCTGAATTGCAAGCAAGACGTAAATCTGGTGCCCCTGAAATGCCAGTGCTCAGGGAATCTGATGGTTCTTGGTATCTACGAGAAGAGAATGGTGGTTTTATTCTGGGTCCTTATGAGAAAGGTGCTCCTTGTTGTTATGTCGATGGACCAAACCCAGATGCTGAATATGAGCTTTTCCAGGAAGATATTGATCGTTTGATGCCACATATTGAAGCAGCTCTTGAGCGAGTACCAGCATTTGGAGAAGTTGGTTTCAAGCAAGTATACAATGGCGCAATCGCTTATACTCCTGATGGCAATCCCATCGTCGGTCCAGCTTGGGGTGTGGATAATTTTTGGTTGAATGAAGGCCATAGTTTTGGGATTACGGCCGCGGGTGGAGCTGGTTGGCAATTAGCGGAATGGATCGTAGACGGCGAACCTACTATTGATATGCTGGGTGTTGATCCAAGACGATTTGGTGATTATGTCTCAAAAAAATATCTAATGGAAAAGACTGAGGAAGCGTATGCCCATGTTTTTACAACGCATTTTCCTGATGAAGAAAGGCCCGCTGGGAGGCCATTAAAAACAGCTCCTTGTTATGAAAGACTGAAAGCAATGGGTGCTGTTTTTGGTCAAAAATATGGTTGGGAGAGAGCGAATTGGTTTGCAACAGATGGAATGGAGCAGAAAGATGATTGGTCTTTTAGGCGCTCAAAGTGGTTTAAAGCTGTAGGCAATGAAGTAAGAAATGTAACTAAGAACGTAGGTCTCTTGGATATGACTGCATTTGCAAAATGTCGTATCTCTGGACCAGGTGCCGAAAACTTCTTAGATTATTTAGTGGCAAATCGAATCCCAAATAAAATCGGTCAAATCGGCTTGTGTCATGCGCTTAACTCTCAAGGAGGAATTCATTCCGAATTTACAATCCTCAGAGAGTCAGTAGATTCCTTTTATTTGGTATCTGCTGGAGCGCTGCAAAGACTGGATCATGATTATATTAGAAAATTTATGCCAATAGATGGCTCTGTAGAATATAAACACTTAACTGATGCAATGGGCGTATTGGTCTTGACTGGACCAAAATCTCGAGCATTATTAAATAAAGTATCGAATGCTGACTTTTCAAATGAAGCATTTCGTTGGCTAACTGCAAAAAATATTGAAATCGATGGATGCCAGTTAAATGCTATGCGTGTTAATTATGTGGGTGAACTTGGCTGGGAATTACATCATCCAATCGAGCATCAAAATCAAATTTTTGATGCTTTATTTAGTGCCGGTGAAGAATTAGGACTCAAGCCATTTGGAATAAGAGCGATGGATACTATGAGATTAGAGAAGTCCTATCGCATGGTTGGCACTGAATTATCTATAGAATATTCCGCTTATGAGTCTGCTATGGATCGTTTCATATGTCTTGAAAAAGGTGATTTTATTGGCCGTGATAATTTAATTAAATGGCAAAAAAAGGGCGGGGAAAATCAACTTGTTACTCTAGAAATTGATGATATAAAAGATGCAGATGTATTGGGTAATAATGCCTTGACGTTAAATGGAGAATTGGTGGGACGTGCCACTAGTGGCGGTTTTGGATTTCGAGTGAATCGTTCTCTCGCGTTGGCGATGGTAAAACCAAAGTATGCAGTACTTGGCTCCGAGTTTTCTATAGACATCTTAGGTGAAAATTATCCAGCTAAGGTAATAGCAGACAGTCCTTTTGATGGAAAAAATGAGCGACTCCGAGATGTGAACAGCGCCAATGAATAAATATTCAGCATTCAGTCTATTTAAAAATGCTCTTTCTAATAATCAAAATTGGCAAGCATCTTGGCGTGATGCAGCACCAAAATCTAAATATGATGCAATCATAGTTGGTGGTGGCGGACATGGTTTAGCCACAGCATATTATCTGGCAAAAAATCACGGTATGAAGAATATTGCTGTACTTGAAAAAGGTTGGATTGGTGGGGGTAATACAGCCCGTAATACAACAATAGTGAGATCTAATTATTTATGGACAGAAGCTTCATTACTTTATGAGAAGTCATTAAAATTATGGGAGGGCTTGAGTCAGGATATTAATTTTAATGTCATGTTTAGTCAGCGTGGAGTTTATAATTTGGGCCATACGCTCCAAGACATGCGAGATATTGAAAGAAGGGTAAGTGCGAACCAATTGAATGGTATCGATGCAGAAGTAGTAAATGCTCAACAAATTAAAAGAGCAATACCATTAATTAATACCTCCAAAACTGCTCGGTATCCTATTCTTGGTGCTTCACTGCAACGGCGTGCTGGTGTGGCGAGACATGATGCAGTAGCTTGGGGTTATGCTAGAGCTGCCAGTGAACTTGGGGTAGATATTGTGCAACAATGTGAAGTTACAGGTATTCGAAGGAATGGCTCTCAAGTCGTAGGCGTTGATACCAGTCGTGGTTTTATTGAAACTAAAAAAGTAGGTGTGGTCGTTGCTGGTCATGCATCAGTTCTAGCAGATATGGCAGGTATTCGCTTACCTCTGGAAAGTCATCCACTGCAAGCTTTTGTTTCTGAGCCACTAAAACCAGTATTAGATACGGTAATTATGTCTAATGCGGTACATGGCTATATTAGTCAATCCGACAAAGGCGAATTAGTTATTGGTGCAGGGATAGATCCTTATATTGGTTATGGGCAAAGAGGCAGTTTTTGCACCATAGAGCATTGTATGCAGGCGATCATAGCTTTATTCCCAAATTTTAGTCGTGTAAGAATGTTGCGTCAATGGGGGGGTATAGTGGATGTCTCACCTGATGCCTGTCCAATCCTCAGTAAAACATCTATCGAAGGTTTGTATTTTAATTGTGGCTGGGGTACGGGTGGATTTAAAGCTACTCCTGGCTCTGGTTGGGCGTTTGCACATACCATAGCAAATAATCAACCACATGAATTAAATGCACCATTTTCCTTAGATCGATTCTCAACAGGTGCTTTGATAGATGAACATGGTGCTGCTGCGGTAGCTCATTAATTAGGTAAAAAGAAGATGTTATTAATTAAATGCCCTTGGTGTGGTGTAAGAGATGAAACTGATTTTTCATATGGAGGTGAAGCGGGTATCAAACGCCCATTAAACCCAGCAGATCTAAATGATCAAGAATGGGCAGATTATCTCTTTATGAGAAAAAATACTCGCGGTCTATTTCTTGAGCAATGGAACCACAGTCTGGGTTGTCGTCAGTGGTTTATCGTAGAAAGAGATACTGTCACTTATGAAATTATCTCTACCTCAAAATTCCAGAATGAATCACCTAATAGTCAGGTGGTTTCGTAATGCAAATTAACCGACTTATGCAAGGCGGAAAAATTAATCGAGATAAAACGTTGCGATTCACTTTTAATGGCCAAAATTACGAGGGCTATCTAGGTGATACATTAGCCTCTGCACTACTTGCAAATGGTGTTGATATTGTTGGGCGAAGCTTTAAGTATCATCGCCCAAGAGGAATAATCGGGAGTGGTGCTGAAGAACCTAATGCTATTTTCCAGATTGGAAGTGGAGCTACTACCGAAGCTGGAATGCGAGCTACGCAAGTTGAGTTATATGATGGGCTAGTAGCTAAAAGTGAAAAAGGTTGGCCAAGCCTAGCTTTTGATATTGCTGTGGTTAATGATTGGTTGAGTAAGTTATTTGGTGCTGGATTTTATTACAAAACGTTTATGTATCCTGCAAAATTTTGGAAAATATATGAATATTTTTTGCGAAGAATGGCGGGCTTGGGTTCGGCCCCAAAGGAGCCAGATCCTGATCATTATAGCCATCAAAATACTCACTGTGATGTTCTTGTAGTTGGTGCTGGACCGGCTGGTTTGATGGCAGCATTATCGGCTGGTAAATCTGGCGCTAAAGTGATTATTGCCGATGACCAAGCTAATTTTGGAGGCTCCCTATTAGCGTCGAAAGAGCTTATAGAGGGATTAACCACTGATAAATGGGTTTCTTCTCAGCTTCAGATATTAAAGGAATTACCTAATGTCACTTGCTTATCTAGAAGTACAGTATTTGGTTATTATGATTATAATTTCTTAACTATTAATGAGCGTCTTACCAATCATCTAGGTGAGCTAATAGAGGGGAGTGCACGACAAAAATTATGGCGTGTTCGAGCCAAGCGGGTAGTTTTAGCTCAAGGGGCTTTTGAGCGTCCATTAGTATTCCCTAATAATGATCGACCAGGCGTTATGCTTGCGTCTGCAGTATCAAATTATGTAAATCACTATGGTGTAATTCCAGGAAAAAATGCGATTCTATTCACCAATAATGATTCTGCTTATCAAGCCGCGATTGATTTGAAAATCGCAGGTGCAAAATCTGTACTTGTGGTTGATAGTCGTTCGGATCAACCCTCTGAAATACTTGATGAAGCAAGGGATAATGGTGTTGAATTACAATTTAATGCAGTTATTAGAAATGTTATTGGCCGCAAAAAAGTGAAGGCTGTGGAGATCTCTACCTATGATGTTGGAACAAATACATGTGAAGAACAAACAAAAAAAAGAAATTGTGATTTATTAATTTATTCAGGTGGATGGAGTCCTGCGGTTCATCTTCACTCCCAGTCCGGTGGAATAAACAAATGGGATGATAATCGTCATTGTTTTGTTCCACATACCACCAAACAAGCTTCATTTTCAATTGGTTCATGCAATGGGACCTGGAGTCTTGAGGATTGTCTTAAGGAAGGTATTGCATGTGGTATTGATGCGGCTGTAAGCTTGAATTTAAAAACGTACGATATTCCATTGCCAACGACGAAAAAAATAAAATTAAATCCAATGATGCCATTATGGCAAGTGATGACAAAAAAACCGGTGGAGAATCTCCCAAAACAATTTTTGGATTATCAAAATGATACTACTGTTTCTGATATATATCTTGCTGTAAGGGAGGGATATACGGGTATTGAGCATGTAAAGCGATATACTGCCCTTGGTTTTGGCACAGATCAGGGAAAATTAGGCAATATTAATGGGATGGCTATTTTGGCCACAGCTCTTGGAAAGCCGATAGCAGAGATCGGTACAACAACATTTCGACCAGCTTATACACCCGTGAGCTTCGGTGTTTGTGCTGGAGAAGACATTGGAGAGATGTTTGAGCCAACCAGAAAAACGGCCATGCATGATTTTCATACTGACAGTAAAGCTCCATTTGAGATTGTTGGTCAATGGCTACGTCCATGGTATTTTCCTAAAGATGGTGAAGATGTTTCAAGAGCTGTTATTCGTGAGTGCATAGCAACTAGGTCATCGCTTGGAATAATGGATGCCTCCACATTAGGAAAAATTGATGTTTGTGGAAAAGATGCAGTTACTTTTTTAGAAAAAATTTATACTCATAACGTCGCAAAAATGGCTATTGGACAATGCGCCTATGGAGTGATGCTTGGCGAAGATGGCATGATTAAAGATGACGGGGTTATGGCCCGTTTAGATGAAAATCATTTCTACTTAACCACTACAACAGGTGGCGCTGCGACAGTAATGAGTTGGCTTGAGCAATGGTTACAAACTGAATGGCCGCATTTAAATGTTTATTTAACTTCTTTAACCGATCAATTATCAACGATTGCACTGGTTGGGCCAAACAGTCGCCGTGTATTGCAGAATCTTGTTGACGTTGATTTGAGTGATAATAAATTCTCATTTATGAGAACTTGTAAAAGTGAAATTGCAGGCATCAAGGTAGATTTGTATCGAGTTAGCTTTAGTGGCGAACTTGCTTTTGAAATAAATGTTAATAGCAATTACGCACTGCATATATGGAATCTTTTAATGGCAGCTGGTAGAGATTTCGATATCACTCCTTATGGCACCGAAACAATGCATGTTTTAAGAGCCGAAAAAGGTTTTATTATTGTAGGTCAAGATACAGACGGTTCTGTTAACCCTCACGATGCAGGATTGGGATGGTTAGTTTCCAAAGACAAGGATTTTATAGGCAAGCGTTCGCTCGATAGAGTTGATTCTATTCGAAGTGACAGAAAACATTTAGTTGGATTATTATCAGTTGATAATAAAAGTGTTATACCTGAAGGGGCACAGTTAATTGAAAAAAAATCTTCTTCAGGACCAACACCAATGTTTGGTCATGTTAGTTCCAGTTATTTCAGTCCAGTTCTAGGGCATCCAATTGCTCTGGCATTAATTGAATCTGGTAGAAATCGATTTGGCGATAAGTTATTGGCAATCTCCTCCGATGCTGAAGCGATAGAAGTTACTATTACAAAACCTATATTTTACGATCCACAAGGGAAACGACAGCATGTCTGATAAAATTAAAAGTATTGCACTTGATGGTTTTATTAAGAACCAGCAGCCCTTAAATTCAACTTCTCCAGGAATAGATGTCAGCATAAAAGCTGATGTTAATTATCTAAACATCAGAGGTTCAGTTAATGATAGGAGTTTTCTAGAGCACTTTGAATCAGTTTTTCAGCAAGCATTACCTTTGGATTTTAATACTTTTACTGTGGGTGATCATTGTATTTACTGGCTTGCGCCAGATGAATGGTTAGTGGTCACAAATTTTGATTTAGATTCTATTTTACAGAAAATATCAATAAAAAATAATTTACATGTTACCAATCAGACAGGAGGTCTAACGCAGCTCATCCTGAGGGGAAATTGTGCTCGTTCTTTACTTGCCAAGGGTTGTACATTAGATTTAAGTGAGAGTAATTTTTTGATTGGCCAATGTGCACAAACAGGATTGTCTAAAGCGGGAATATTATTGGCCTTAACTGATTCTTTGCCATCCTTCAGTTTGATTGTTCGAAGAAGTTTTGCTGAATATGTTGCATTATGGCTCGAACAATCTGGTAGTGAATTTGGTATAAATTTTGGCAAAGAGCAATAAGACGTTAAACTATTTTAGTGCTCAATATTTAATAGGCATTAGTGATGAATATCTCAGGTAAAGTCTTGGTAGAACCCCTAAATTTTGGGTTTTTATTATTAGAAAACTTTACCTTAATCTCTCTTTCATCAGCAATAGAGCCGTTACGTCTGGCTAATCATTCGCTGCAGAAAAATGCCTATAATTGGAAAACATTCTCAGAACAAGGTGCTTCTGTTTTGGCAAGTGATGGAGTGAGCATTAATGTAGATTTTTCAATTAATTCTGAAGCAGCACTAAGTAATATAGATTTATTGATTGTTTGTGGTGGCGTGGATATAGAAAAAAACTATTCTAAGAATATTGCTCGATTTTTAAGAAATGTACATAATAAAAAGATTGCTTTAGGTGCGATATGCACGGGCAGCCGAATTCTTGCAATGGCTGATTTATTGAATGGTTACTCATGCAGCGTTCATTGGGATGGCTTGAGTACGCTGAGTAATTTATTCCCTAAAATTAATGTACGTCGAAGCTTATTCACGATAGATCGGGATCGATTCACAAGTTCTGGAGGAATTGCCCCATTTGATATGATGCTTAAAATAATAAGAGATAGATATGATTTGACAGTCAGCTCAGCTGTGGCAGAACAATTTATTTCAGATAGAATTCGACGTGGTGATGATGAACAACGCATTCCACTAAGGCATCTAATCGGATCATTATCAGAGCAACTAATTTCTGCTGTGCAATTGATGGAAGCAAATATTAGAGAGCCAATCAATCAGACTGATTTGGCTGCTTATACAGGATTATCAACCAGACAGTTACAGCGACTCTTTAAGCAGTATCTCAGTTGCAGTCCATCTCGATATTATTTGCGATTAAGACTTCAAAGAGCGAAAGACCTCTTGCAGCAAACCTCACTAAGTATTCTTGAGGTTACTGCCGAATCTGGTTTTATATCTGTTTCTCATTTTAGCAAAAGTTACAAAGTATACTTTGGTTATTCACCTAGTATTGAACGAAATAATTAATTAACAGATATTGTTACTTTCTTTTTTCTGTCTGATAGAGTGCTTTAGAGAGTCCAAGTATCATTAGTATTAAAACAATTGAAAATGGTAATGCAATAGCAGTAGTTGCTGTTTGAAGTGCAACTAGACCTCCAGTCAGAAGAAGCAATCCAGCAACAAGACCAATTATGAAACCCCAGAATATTCTCAATGCTCTTGGTGGATTTGTTTTACCGCTGCAAAGGATGGTACAAATTACAAGAGTTCCCGAATCAGATGAAGTTACAAACCAAGTTGCAATTAGTACTGTTGCTAATAAAACAACCGGCCAAGTTGCCCAACCTAAATTAAGTAATTCAAAAGTTCTAAATAGAGCTTGTGTCATGTCTTGATTGACAGCCTGAATCAGATTACCTGACTGGTTCAATTGAAGGTCTAAAGCTGTTGCTCCTAGAACACATAACCAAATAAATCCGATGAAGGTGGGCACAAGTAAGGTTCCAATTACGTATTCCCTTAAAGAACGCCCTCTTGAGATCCGGGCCATAAACATCCCCACAAATGGGCCCCAAGAAACCCACCAACCCCAATAAAAAAGTGTCCATGCAGTCTGCCAACCAATTTCATTACTTGGGTCGACCCAAGTACCCATTGGCAGAAAAGTGCGCATGTAATCTATGCTCCCATAGAAAATTGAGCTGATAATGGCCAGTGTTGGTCCTGCAAAAAGAAAACAACCAATAAGGATAATACATAACCAGATATTCAATTCACTGAGTTTACGAATACCCCGATTAACTCCTGATACTGCAGATATAGTGGCTATTGCAGATACTAATAAAATTATTCCTAATTTAAATAAAGGCGTGACCTCAATATTAAAGAGATACTCTAAACCACTGGCCATTTGTGAAGCTCCAAGACCTAAGGTCACAGCAATACCAAATAAAGTGCTAAAAACAGCTAATAAATCTATGAAATCACCAGTTAATCCATAAATTCGATCACCAATAAATGGATACAACGAGGATCTAATTGTTAATGGAAGTCCTTTTCGATACGAAAAATATCCTAAGCATAAACCGACAACAGAATATATTGCCCAGCCATGCAAACCCCAATGAAATAGCGTGATTCTTTGTGCAATAACAGCTGCTTCATTCGTGATTGGCTCGATATTTTCCATAGCAAGAAATGGATTTTGTTGTAAGTGTAAAATGGGTTCAGCTACGCCAAAAAAAAGGATGCCAGTTCCAATGCCTGCTCCAAATAGCATTGAGAACCATGAGAATCTGGTAAATTCTGGTTTTTCTCCATCTTTTCCTAAGGTGATATGCCCGTATGGCGAAATAATTATGAGTAAGGTGAAAATCATCACAATAGTGACTATCCATATCAAATAACTAGAAAAATAATTGGTTATTAGCATTTGCCAATACATAACAAACTGATTAACTAGTTCTGGACTGCTCAAGATAAAACTAAGGAATGAGCCTATTAGTATTGTGGCCGTCACGGCAAGACGTATGTTAGTTCCTTCTAAGTGATCCATTAATTTTTTCATTTAATCAATACTCCAATAAATCAGTTTGTGTAAATAAATTTCTAAAGAATTATTTTAAATATATGATTCTATAATTAACTTTCTGGCGGACTAAATACTCGAGCAAAATAATCTGTAATTTCATTTGTTAAATTCTCTGAATTATTATTTTTTATTCCTGAGAGTTTGAGTGCGAGAGTTTTTTTGAATTCAATCTGCATTTCACGTGCAATCTGAATCCTCTGTGCTTGAGGTGAGCCAGCTCCGTGCATTGATTCTGTAAGATAACCAACTGCGTTTCTTCCTAAAGTCATGTTTTCTATCAAACGAAGTATCCTTACTCTATTTTCCGTGGGTATATCTTTTTGACCTTTTAGATATTTTTTTAATAAGATTCCAATTTTTGGGTGATCAAAATCTTTTTGTGAAGGCAAAGTAGCGACTAATCCACCAGCGATATCTTGAGCTAATCTTCCAATCTCATAAGTAAATTTTGTCACATGATGTTTGCAGACATTCGCCAACATATCATCACAAATATAAGCACCAGAAGTAGTCTCATGAGACTGATAGCTTGCCGCTACCCCAGTGGCATAAATTGTTTCATTGAGGTGAGTCATTTCAGTCAGTTTATCTTTTATATGTGATGCTTTTTCGACACCATTGTATTCAGCAGCAGCAGCAGCGGCACCTATGAGAACATCCCCAACACCAGATTTACACACATAGCTGCGACGATGATAACAAGTAAATCGTTCCACTAGCATGGCTGAAAAATCATATTCACCATCCATAAAAATTCTTTCATTAGGGATAAATACATTATCAAAAATGACCATGGCTTCCTGTCCAGCATATTGTGCATTTCCTACATCAATATCACCTTCGTCTAATGAGCGAGTATCACAAGATTGTCGTCCATAGATATAAGTAATTCCTTTTGCATCAGTTGGAATTGCCCCAACTATTGCATAGTCTTTATCTTTTTCGCCCAATCTAAGTGTCGGCATGACTATCATCCAATGAGAATTCAAACATCCTGTTTGATGTGCTTTGGCTCCACTGATATAAACACCATTATTGGTTCTCTTGGTAATATGCACATATAAGTCTGGGTCGTTTTGTTGGTGAGGCGCTAAACTTCGATCCCCTTTAACATCTGTCATGGCACCACCAATTACAAATCCACCATTTTGAACCATAACAATAAATTCTTTGAACTTTTCATGATACGAACTATTATATTTTTCATCAATTTCATATGTTACTGAAAACAATGAATTCAGAGCATCCATTCCAACACAGCGTTGAAAGCAGGTTCCAGTTAGCTGACCAAGACGGCGCTGCATTTTATTTTGCATAACAACATCTTCAGATGACTGAGCAATATGTAAAAATCGGTTGATTCTTTTGTTGGTAAAAGGAGAGGTTACCGATGCAATTTCTGGATTCTCAATAGCGAGATCATATGTTTTTGCTACGGCATTGACTGAAGGTCTAATAATTGGATGATCAATCGGCTCATCTATTTGCTCACCAAAATAATAAACAGTTAGATTACGATTACGCAAACTATCAAAATAATCTTCGCTTGTTTTTATAGAGATCTTTTTATTCATTCTTATTCGACCACCCTCGTATCGAAATTTAACCATATAATCTTTATCTTATTTGAATCAATTTTGTGGATTTCAGTTTTCAGGTAAGTTTCATACTACTACATAAGCAATAGCAATATAAAAAATCGACGCAGATCCTGCTGCAATTAAAGCGTATGGAAATTGTGTTAGCGCGTGTTTCATAGGACTAATATCACAACTTTGTGCTGAAAGCACAGTGGCGTCTGTATAGAAGCAGGCATGACTTCCAAAGGATCCTGCCGAGAGCAGAGCGCCTATAATTAGTGGGATAGGTACTTCTAGAGCGACACCTAAAGGCATTACTATTGGTATTGCAATGGCAAATATTCCCCAATTTGAAGCTGTGGCGAATGACATGAATGCCATAGAGATAAATACAATCACTGGGAATAAAATAGGTGACATAAAGGGCCTAACTGATTCCATAATAAATTGTGGAAAACCCAATTGATCATTAATCGTTTTAAACATGAAAGCAGCTATAACAATCATCAAAGGTGGAATCATTATTTTAAAACCCTCAAGCATTGCATCGAGGGCTGCATACATATTGATCAACTTTAAGCCTATAATGATTGGCACAGTAAGCATTAGTGCTGCAATAATACCTTTTAATAAATCAATATCGTTCAACCATGTAAACGCAATAAGTACAATTAAAGGAAGAATAAAAGCCCACATATTAGCTTTTTGTTTTGGATTTTTTTGCTGCATGTCTTCAGGTGGTTTTTCTGTACAATCTTTTTGAGATGCAATGAGCTCCTCATTTAGCATCGGACCAATAAGCGGAAATCGACCAGTTGCGACAAACGGTACAAGAAAAAGAGCGATGATTGGATAAAACATAAAAGGTATAGCAGCAATATAATGACTCATTCCACCACCTAATGGGATCGCATCAGTTGATTCAAGAATTACAGAGAAATATACCGCCCAAGTAGATATAGGAATTAAAACACATGTTGGCGCAGCGGTGGAGTCAACAATATATGCAAGCATAGACCGTGATACTTTGAATTTATCGGTTACTTTTTTCATTGAATTACCTATTACGATTGCATTGAGGTAGTCATCTAAAAACATTGTTAGTCCAAGCAGCCAAGTAATAATGAGTGATTTATTTCTGGTATTCGCTTTTTTTGTCATTGTATCTGTGAATGCTGCAACACCCCCAGTCGCAATTAATAAATAGAACAAGCTTCCCATTAACCCACAGACCATTATTATCCATGCGATTTGAGGGTCCTGCATGACCGAAAGAGTTATATCAGAAAAAGAGCCAAGTAAATTTTCTGGAGAAACTAACAATATACCAACTACAACACCAGTAATAAGGGCTGCTACTGGTCGATTAGTCAGTATTGCGGTTGCAAGAACCACAATAGTGGGTATCAATGTTATTAAACCTGCATTCTCCATTTCATTGATCCTTTTAAGTTTTAATTTATGCAAATGTTCTGGTCAAAAACCAGAAAAAACCAAGACCAAATAAACTACCAGAAACAATAGATGGAAGCGGTTCCTTAATTAATGACTTCGTAAAATAATAAATTATCCAACATAAAGAAATGATACAAACTTGTCCAAACTCCAGCCCCAAATTAAAGCCTAGTAATGGCCATAAAATGTTGTTGGTAGTCATACCAGTCTCGCTGAGAAATCCAGCAAATCCTAATCCATGTGCAAAACCAAACAAAAGAGCCATTATCAGGAGTAGATATTTTGTTTTTTCAAAAAAGTGATTATAAGAAATTTTACAAAGATTTAAATAACTGTAAGAAAATATTCCTAAGCCAAAATAGCAGATTAGATCTCGAGATGAAATCTTACCAAAATAGAATGCCACTATACCTAGACTAATTAATAGAATAGTGAAGCTATTAGTGAGTAATAATTTATTATTATTTTTATAGTTACTATATTCAATTGCCATCAACATGATAGTGAAGCCTATAACAATTTCTACGATGCGACTATTTGTTGATACCATACCTGCGGTAGCGGCAAATAAACTGGCACTGTGCCCTACCGTAAAACCAGTAATTGCAATAATACTACGTTTAATTGAAGCGGCAACTAAGAGTATTCCAAATAAAAATGCAAGGTGATCATAGCCACCTAATATGTGTTCCATTCCAAGTATAAAGAAATTACCAAATGATTGATTTTTCTTTACCATTTCGCTGGTATTTATTTCCCAAGGAGAGGAAGTATTCTTTACAAGTAGTTCCGAGATCAGCTGACCTTGATAATAGATTTTTGCAAAGTGAGTATGCGAAGGTGAGAGTTCAAAAATCGCCCTGTAATCAATTTTTGTGGGCGGAGTTTGTGGGCAATTAAATTGCAATTCGATTCTAATAAATCCCTCGGATGCTTTTAGTATATTACTTGGCCCAAGTGAGCAAATTGTTTGCTCGCTAAAAACACGTACATTATTTTTTGCATGTTCTAAGAATGAAGAAGAAAGCGAGTTATTATTCTGCTTTATTAATGGCAAACGAGTTACTTCATGACTTGGAATAGTAATTATTCCAGTTATATCCTTATTCAGTACAGTCCAATTTGAGTAACTTTCACTTTTACTATGCCCGAATGAATTGGTTGCCATAATAGACCAAGCTATTAAAAAAATAATTGATTTGATGATTGATTTAATCGTCATTTATTTTATTTAGCTTAATTGTGGCACTTTCTTTTAAGTTATTAATATATTGTCTGAGCTGTTCGTCAGCTCTGTATCTCATGTATTCATTAATTACCTGGTATTTGATTTCGTCAAAAGGCTGAGTAATTGATTCTTTTCGCTGAACAATTTCTACTACATACCATCTACCTTGTGAGAAATTAACAACTGTTTTTTGCTCAGGATTACTAGCCACCAGAGTAACAAGCGTTGGTCCAATATATTCTCTAAGTTTGTTCATAGTGAGTAAACCTTGAGGAATATTTTTTAGGAGACGTGTATTTTTTTTGTCAGGTATGACTTTATTTTCCTGAATAGCTATTTTAATTGATAATGCATCATTTTCAGTCGCCGCGATCCAGACTTTTACTGCGATGGCACCTGGGTAAGTGAACCGCTCTTGATGCGAGTTATAATATTCGACAAGCTCATCATCGCTCGGTTGTATGGCTGCAACTTCATTATTAATGGAGGCTATTAGTGCTCTTACAATAGCACCTCTAACATCATTATCAGTATCTAAAATACCTAAAGCTAAACCTCTTTGAACTAGCAGTTCTTCTTCAATCAATCTTTGTAATACCCATTCACGATCAATAGTGCTTAATTCATCTTTTGTATCAGTATTAAATCTATCTAAGGCCTGTAAATAGGTTTCTTTGGAGATTTTTGCTTCATTGACTTTAGCAGCAACTTCACTACCTTCGAGTTGATCACTGTTGATTTCGGTGAAGATGCCATAACCAGCAAATATTAATCCAATAAATGCACCGACGAATAGCCATACTAAATTAGTATTATAATTTTTGCTTCGCATCATTGGGACGTTTAGAGAAATTAATTAATTTAGAGAAGCTTGAGTTCTGTCGTTATCCCAATCTACAAAGATTGGCGAAGACCAGGCACGCTCTTCGTTAACTGCCAGGCAATCATCATTCATATCCCCACGCCGATCTCCATAACATAGATTAACTTTTTTACAGTTACCCTCTGAATCGTACTCACACCTGAGATTTTCAGCATTCACAGCAAGGCTTGGCGATTCGATCGCTCTCACATAATAAACAGCGTCTCTTCCCAGTGATGGGTACTCCTCATCAATAAAATTAACTTCACAGCCATCAGGGTCAGCTTTACAGTCGAAGGTTTTCCATGGATCTTGAATTAGACCAGATATATCCTCATTGGGTGTAATTTGAGGAAGTATTCGAATGACTTCAATACGCGTAATCAGTTTTCTAGTGTCTGATGGATTATAGCATTCCCCACGGCATAAGTTTTCCAAACGCTCTGGAGTCAGTGCATTATAGGTATAATCTGGACAACCAGGTTTTTGTTCAAAGGCACCAACTGCCCTCACTTCAAACTCAGGTGCAGAAGACATAGCAACTTCATCACCCATATTGACGGAGGCATTTATTCCATTATTTTTTGTATTAAACCATAGTAATATCCGATCACCACTAGTTCCATAAACCGCTTTTTTTTGCATGGAATCCCAAATAGAGTTTCGATCTCTTCCATTTGAATGGACAGCCATCAAACCACCAGTCGTGAAGAATGAAGCTTGTCTTTCTCGTTCAGTAATCATTAAGGGTACTATGTCCAATCTTCTTACTTTTGAGGTAGTTTTGATCAAATTTAAGTCTTCTCGTCCAATCATCAAATCGGATCCTACATCGATATTATCTGATGAGGCGATTGGCTCACCATCATTAAAACGAAAAGCGCGTTCAGCAGTCTTAGTAGCTGGCCCAAGAACTGATTCTGTCATTCCTCTCCTTGAAAATTCCTTATATCCAGTTCCTGGCCTTGCTGAATGATTATCACTTGAGGCCATAAAGCCAAACCTAAATCGACGAGGATTTTCAGGGTCATCAAAATTTGTCTGTGCCATGATGTATTGCGCAGCTCCACCAGGACGATAATTAAATGCAGGTATATAACAATCTTTACACTGCCCAGAGTCCAACCAATCTTCTGGGCCTTCACCTCTAACAGTCAAATGACCACCAGTACCAGCATTGACATAATCTTGTCTTGCAGTAGCCGCTCGCTTCTGACATTCATAAGGCGATTCACCAATGGCTAAACATCGATCTTCAATTATTTGTCCAGCTCGATGACATGATGGAAGGTAATCGTCAGATGGAGCTGGACAAATTGGTTGTTGCTTATCATTCATTACAGTGGCCCTAAAATCTCGATATTCTTCTGAGTTTCCATGACCTGAAAATACCTCAAGAAGTGCTTGTCTATTAGGATCGAAATTATCACCAATAAGTTGTTTATTAAATTCAGAGGCAGGAGGAGTATAGAAACCCCAAGTAGTTCCATGCGGAATAACCATTGACTCAAAACCCCAATCATCTAATTTAGAGAAAAGTTCTGCTGGTGTTTCTGCACCCTCTCGACAATCACTTGACAATTCCCATACAGATTTTCCAAGTTCACATTCTTTTGACTGCCTAAGCTCATGTAAATAGAGGTTGAAATCAAGCATTCTTTGATTCGGGTCTAATGCAAATAAAATAGGCCCATTTCTTAATGGCAGACCTCTCAAAGCAGAGTTAGCAATACCACCTGAATGAATTGGTCTTTTGGGAACTTTTTCAGTTTCAATATCTCTAAATATTACATTTTTATGGCCAAAATGAGTATCTGGAGTAGCTCCCATTTGTGTCCATTCCCAGCCTAAAAAAGCCACCGTGTCTGGATTTGGGCCATTACCTCCTACTGCATTACACTGTTGAATAGAGCTAACAGTTTCTGACCAGCGCCTGGGAGTAGATGCCTCGGCATGATCATTGATTGACCAAAAATCAAGTGCCGAACAAAATCTAGCAAAATCACATGCATCAGCAAGTGGATGAGAGCCTTCACCTTGAAGCATTGGGAGACTTCCTAAGAATGCATCAAATGAGAGAGTGGTATGAGCATGCAAGTCACCAAATAAAATCTGTTTAGTATTATCTGCATTAATATTTGTGGCTGTTTGAGTTTGTATCTGAGTTCTTTCTTTAATTATCTCTTTTGGAATCATTTGGTTGGTAATTTTGCCCGGCCCATCATGAATACCTAACCAGCCATAGGCGATTACAAAAAATAAACCTACAGCTATTAAAGTTAGAGTAAATAAACTAAATATAATTTTATTTATTGATTTAGAGAGCATCTTTTATGTTCCTTTTTTCTCTTATATGTCAATTTAGTTCTTATATTTTTTCTCAATTTTTTATTCGAGAAAATTTAGCCTAAGATTAAGCATCACTTATAAAGGGCTTCAAAGCAATAATGTTTTTCATTCAGATTAAAAATAATATCTGCTTTATTTGGCATCGTAAGTAAATTCTCTTTTGTCCATCGCTCAAAATGTTGCATAAAAAAAGTTAAATGTTTTTCATGCATTAGATTAGTTTTATTTTGTTTATTTTCATTCATTAGTTTTAATTCTTGCTTAGCTCGCCAAATTTTTAAAATCTCCATATTTGGGGGATTGAGAAAGAGTAAGCTATTAATTAAGTTAGATAGGTTTTGGTAGTTGTCAGTTAAGTGCCAATTAACATAATTCCGCCATTTACCATCGGTATCCATGGACTTCTCCAGATGGTTGATGGGCTCTATGAGAAGATTGGATTGAATTGGTTCACTTGCGACACACCACCCCTCAATAATGATTAAATCTATAGGTCCAATTGCTTGCTGCCATTTTACTCTGGGTTCACGATCATCTTGCACTTTGTTAAATTGAGGGAGCAAAACTTTTTCACCTAACTTAAGATTTTGCAGTTGATCAACACAATTTAATAATAAATTTATATCATGAGTGCCCGGAACTCCCCTAGTAATTAATAAAGGATGAGTTGTCTTACTGAGGAGTAATCTTTCTTTTTTAGTGAAATAGAAATCATCAATTGATAACACTATGACATCACCAACCAAATCTGGTGCCATTGATGATTTTATAAAATCTGCTAATGTAGATTTTCCAGTTCCAATAGGACCATTTATTCCGAATATGTAGGGTGAAGATGAGTTAATTTTTTTTCTTAGCCATACAACCAGTGGGATGTAATGTTGAGATATTAAATTACTAAAATTTTTAGGTAAACGATGTTTTTCGATAAAACAATTAATTAATTCTTTTGAAAATAACTGAGAATAATCTGATTGATTTTGAGCTTTAATTTTCTTATCCATCAATCAATAAGCATTGGCTGATTCTAATTCTTGAGTGAATCCGAAGTTTGCATAATTTTCTATTTTATCTATATATAAAAGGCCATCCAAATGATCTAACTCATGTTGGAAAACTCTTGCATGAAAATCTGAAACTTCTCTTGTTATCTTTTTTCCCAAAAAATCATAACCTGAATATTGAATTTTTTTGAAACGCGGCACTAAACCTCGCATACCAGGAATACTCAAACAACCTTCCCAGCCTGGCTCGGATTCTGTTTCTAGTGATTTAAACGAAGGATTAATTAACACTGTCATTGGTATAGCAGGACTTTGTGGGTACCTTGAGCTTTCTTCAAAACCAAATATTATTACACGTTTAAGTATACCAATTTGGATTGCTGCTAAACCGACACCGTCGTTTGCTATCATAGTATCTTTCATATCTTCAATTAATTGAGATAATTCTGGAGTATTGAACTCTTTAATGGGCTCGGCAATTTCACGTAAAATCGGATTGCCCATTTTTAATATTTCTTGCTCGGCCATAAATTCTTACCATTTTATCGTACAAAAATACTGTTGAGACTGGTTTGTGATAATAAATATTTCAAATTACGTTCAATAAGCATACAAGAATGTTAAATTAAATTATGAATTAATTTTTTGGTAGATTATATATGCAAAATATTTTTTATTGGTCTTTTGCCGTCGCCGTTGGTGGCTTTCTTTTTGGATTTGATACTGCAGTTATATCTGGAGCTGATCAATCTTTGCAAAAATTATGGAGTTCAAATGACCTCCTTCATGGAGCGATGGTTATGTCATCAGCTTTATGGGGCACTGTCTTAGGTGCCCTCATTGGAGGCGTAGTATGTGAAGAGTTTGGACGAAAAAAAATTCTAATTTTGGTAGCAATACTGTATCTATTTTCTGCATTAGGTTCAGCATTGGCGAATGATCCATATTTTTTTGCATTGATGAGATTATTGGGTGGATTTGGAGTTGGTTTATCTAGCATAGTAGTGCCTGCGTATATTGCTGAAATAGCTCCAGCTAAACAGAGGGGCAGATTGGTTGCTCTTTATCAATTTCAGATTGTATTTGGGATTTTAGTGGCATTTTTGTCTAATTATATTCTGTCTGAATATTTCGCTTTAAATTGGAGATGGATGTTAGGGATAGAGATATTACCTGCGATAATTTTCTTAACTATGGTAATAAGAGTGCCCGAAAGTCCGAGATGGTTGCTTCTTAGAAGAGATGATGAGGTTGAGTGTCGTCGAATATTAAATATTATTGATCCTAAGTCAGCTGCAGCAACTATGGCTAGCATTAAAGATGTAAAGAAAGATTCTAATCAGGATCGTTTGTTTTCCAGCCTCTATAAAATACCCATAGCTTTAGCTTTTTTTATTGCATTATTCAATCAACTCTCTGGTATAAATTTTATTATTTACTTTGCTCCACGCATATTTTCTCTGGCGGGGTTAAGTGACTCGATTGCTCTATTATCTTCAGCAGGAGTAGGCATGGTTAATCTGGTTTTTACATTATTTGGAATGTTGTTGATTGATCGTTATGGGAGAAAGCTATTAATGATTATAGGCTCTTTAGGGTATATTTTTTCATTAACAACAATTTCATTGGCTTTTTATACAAATGTTGATGGATTGATTGTTGTATTCCTAGTATTTCTATTTATAGGCTCTCATGCAATTGGTCAAGGCGCTGTAATTTGGGTATTTTTTGCAGAAATATTTCCAAATAATGTTCGTACTAAAGGCCAATCTTTAGGTAGTGGGGTGCACTGGATTTTGGCTGCTTTAATTGCTTTGTTGATGCCCTATTTCTTGGGTCAATATGAAGCCCATAGCATATTTGGTTTTTTTGCCTTCATGATGATAATGCAATTAATTTTTGTTATTTTCTTTATGCCAGAAACCAGAAATAAAACTCTTGAATCTTTAGCAAAGAGTTATAAATAGAGCTCCATTTATTTTTTAGACTAGATATAGTGGGATTATAGTTTGCAGATCTTAACAAAACTTACATAGACACTCATGTAAGGATAATTGTAGACTGAAAAGTAGAAATTCGCATAATACCAATAAGTAAAAGCAAATAATGGAGTCTATTAAAGATGAGTTTTATTAAGAAAATTAAATTATTAGTCGTAATTTTGGCGGTTAGTTTTTTGGCGGGTTGTTCCCAGCAAATAAATACTTCAAATCAAAATTTTGGAAATATTAGTTTTATAAATTCGGGCTCTCCTGAAGCGCAATTAGCATTTTTGGAGGGCGTTAAGGCACTGCATAGCTTTCAATTTGATGGAGCTCGTATTGCATTCGAAGAAGCACAAACCATAGACCCATCTTTCGCAATGGCTTATTGGGGCCAGGCGATGAGTGATAATCATCCACTCTGGGCCCAACAAGATAAAATGGCTGCTGAAAAAGCTTTAATTCGTCTTGCACCAACATTTGAAGAGCGTTTAGTAAAATCAGGTAGTGAGAAAGAAAAAGCCTATATGACCGCTATCGAGGCCTTATATTTCTCCTCTGATAATAAGCTTGAAAGAGATTTGGCTTATTCATCAGCACTGTCTCGTATGCATGAAAAATGGCCTGATGATCATGAAATTTCTATATTTTATGCACTCTCATTACTGGGGACTATTCGTCCTGGTGATGATGGTTATCGTAGGCAAGCGCTAGCTGCTTCTATTGCCATGGATGTCTTCAAGAAGAACGAAAATCATCCTGGCGCAGCGCATTTTATAATTCATTCACTAGATGATCCTGAGCATGCAATTCTTGCGCTCCCCGCAGCAACTGTGTACGCAAATATTGCTCCATCATCAGCTCATGCATTGCACATGCCTTCACATATCTTCTTACAGTTGGGCATGTGGGATCGTGTTGTGAATTCTAATATTGAAGCTTTTGCAGCTGCAGTGAGTAATAATAAAAAGCTTGGCTTAAGAGAGGGTGGGGAGGATTTTCATACGCTATCTTGGTTGGCTTATGCCAACCTCATGCTTGGTCATTTTGATCGAGCTCAAGAAAATTTGGCTATTGCACTCGCTACTGTTGAGAGAAATCCAGATGATAATCGTGTTCTTTCGCGTTATTTAAATATGCGTGCGAGGTATATAATTGAAACTGGTGATTGTGAGGAATCGGAGCTTAAAAGTGCTGATTCGAATGAAGGCCAACATACAGCATGGGTTACAGCATTAGGTATGTGTGCAGCTAAAAATCTTGATATGGAAACAGCTACTGAGGCACTAACTCGTTTGTCAATGAAGCGAGAGAAAACCCGAGAGTCTGGTGAGAGTTATAAAGCATTTGAGATTGAAATTCATGAAAAAGAATTAGGCGCTATAATTAAAATGATGCAAGGCGAATTTGATCAGGCCGTTGTTTTGGCGAGAGAGGCTTCTTCAATTGAACTAGAAAATATGTCAGCGCCATCAGGTCCGCCTATACCAATGAAGCCTGCTGCAGAGATGTACGGGGAAATATTAGCTGCTGCTGGTCGATACGATGAAGCGGTTAATGCATTTAAAACTGCTTTAAATTGGGTTCCAAATAGAACACCTTCTATTCTTGGTCTATCTATTGCGGCAGCAAAAAACGGTGATATGAAGTTGGCAAGAGAAATGGAGGCAAAACTGCAATCTACACCAGGGATAAACTCAGAGAAATTTACTGCCTCACTTTGAAGAAAAATGATCGTTAGAAATAAAAAATATCTATAGGAAATTAATATAAAGGATTCACAAAAAAATAAAAAAATAAAAAAAGGGGTTACCCGCCGAGCATTTTTGGGTACTTCAGCCAGTGCTGCGGCCGTTATTGGAAGCGGTACAAGTGTCAATGCACAGGACAGTGTTAAAGAAGAAGTAAGAGACAAGATTCCTGCACCTTCCCCATCACAATTGGATCGTGATGTCGGAGCTATAAAGCCTCCCATAGTAATAAAGAGAGCGGCTCAGAGGCCTGGCTCTGATTTGATGGTGCAGGTACTAAAGGATTTGAAGGTAGAGTTTATTGCAGCCAACCCTGCATCAAGTTTTGAAGGCTTGCAAGAATCAATTATCAATTATGGTCCAGTACCAAATACCATGCCTGAACTTATTACTGCGCTTCATGAAGAATCAGCTGTTGATATGGCACATGGTTATGCTAAAGCTGAAGGCGCTCCAATGGCGGTGATGTTGCATGGAACAGTTGGTTTACAGCATGCTTCCATGGCTATTTATCAGGCTTACCATGATAAGACTCCAATTATAATTATCGTAGGTAGGGATGATAAATTTTTTCGTCAAGAGCAAACTGCTAATGATATTGCAGGTCTTACTAGGGCATTTACCAAATGGGACGCACAGCCAACATCTCTAAGTGGAACACTGGATGCAATTCAGCGTGCTTATAAGGAAGCTATTACTCCTCCAATGGGTCCAGTAGTGATTGTAATTGATACAGAATTTCAAAAAGAAGAGGCAGGCGAACTAAAATTACCAATTTATACTCCACCTATTTTTAATACTATAAATAAAAAACAAGCAAAAAAAATAGCTCAAGATCTCCTACTAGCAAAAAATCCTAGAATTCAAATAGGGAAACTTAGAACGCCAGAAGGTATTTTAAATTCGATTAAGTTAGTTGAATTATCTGGATGCTCAGTAAGAACTGCAGCCACCAACGTATCAATGAGTTTCCCCGAAAGACATCCTCAGACTGGCAAGGGAAACGATACAAATTATGATTATATATTGGGTCTGGAATCGGATGGAGTTGATGTTTCAATTCAAGGGCCTACTTTATTATCAAACGCTGAAAATAGGGACCTTACAGAAATTGGTTTTGGGTTTATTAGGGATCCAGTTATTCCTCCAAGGCGTGATCTTACTGGAAAAAACGATATTACAGCAGACGCTGAAGCCAGTATTCCCATTATTATCGAGCAATTCAAAAGACTGCAGACACAAGAAGCACTTGATAATATCTCGGCGAGGATCTTAAGACATGAATCTGCAAATTCAGAAAATTATGAAAAAGAATTAAAGAAAACACTCGAGAAAAAAAGAAAAGGATGGAATTCCAGCCCAGTCAGCCTTGCAAGATTGTATTCGGAGTTATGGCCGCTCATCAGGGATCTCGATTGGTGTTTGTCCTCTCCAACTGTGTTTTCTAGTCGTCATCATGTTGGTCTCTGGGATCACAATAAACCTTATAGTTATTTGGGCATGCATGGGGCTGGAGGTATAGGCTATTGCATTGGTGCATCTGCGGGTGCAGGGCTTGCTGCAAAAGATCGAAATCGAATAGTAGTGAATATTCAATGTGATGGAGATTTGAATTATACGCCTGGTTCTTTATGGACTGCGGCACATCATAAATTGCCATTATTAACAATCATGCATAATAATCGAGGTTACCATCAGGAGGTCATGTATCTTCATTATATGGCTGGAGTAAGGGGAAGGGGGAGCGATCGTATGCATATTGGTACCACCCTGAGAGAACCATTTATAGATTATGCAAAACTTGCTGAAGCCTATGGTGTTAAAAGTGAGGGACCTATTGAGAATCCAGAAGAGCTTGCAGCTGCTTATGCAAGAGGTATAAAAACAGTTTTATCAGGTGAGCCATATCTTATTGATGTTATTACTGAGCCAAGATGAAGAAATTATCTCTATACGTTTTTATATTTACAGTATTTTTGTATGTACCCATAATTAATTCAGCTATAAACACTGAAAATGGTGCATCACTTTACTTGGATCATGGTTGTTATAGTTGTCATGGCTATAATGGAAGCGGCAGGCATCCAATTGCTAATAATATGAGTGGTATTATGTCCAGTGAGGCATTATTTATAACTTTCTTAAGATTAAGAGCTGATCTCAACCCCTTAAAACCATCAAACAGTATGCCAAATTACAGTGAAGCAGTAATTAATGATGAGCAAGCTCAAGATTTGTATGCATATATAAATACCCTAACAGACAACCCACCTCAGATTGACGACATACCAACACTTAAAAATATACTCGATAACGCTATTAGGAAAAATGAAAATGAATAAAAACCCTCGAAATTTTAAATTATTTGCCTTCATTCTGTGTTTAAGTTTTTCTCATCAAGAATCGATGGCTCACCACTCAGCAATTGCGTTTGATAAAACAAAATCGATTACGGTCTCTGGAAAAATAACGCGTTCAGTTTGGCGTAATCCCCATATGGCGATTAATATAGAAGTTCCCGGAGATACAGATAACTCTATTCTTTGGAAAATTGAAGGTCCTGGAACCACAATTTTAGCTGGCAAAGGTTTTAATAAAAAATTACTTATGGATGCAACTAAATCCAGTGAACTCATCACCGTAGTTATGCATCCACTTCGATCTGGAAAACCAGGTGGTTTACTTCAAAGGATAACACTTGCTAGTGGTGACTCTTATCAAGTAGGAGAAGAATATCAAGATCCAGCCGCAGGTGAACAAGAGAGAATAATTCCATCTCTTGTGGAATGGACGCCTCCTCCAAAAGGTGAAACTTGGCAACAGAGAGAAGCAAAAACCCGTCCAAGTAAATTACCTATTATTGCCAGTGAGGCAAGACAAACTGGACCAGGCGCACTAGATCCTGAAAATCTAAATAAAAAAAGATCCCCAGCACCATTTGATTTGACAGGTATTTGGTCTTTTAGAGGCGAAGATAGGGGCGATCAAAATTACACTTCTATGTATGGTTCTTATGAATTCAAACCTCATCCTGAATTTACAAAAAAAGGACAAGCGACATTAGATGAGTATAAAAGTTATGCCAAAGCTGGAAAACGTTATTACGAGCCAACAGCAAGATGCTATCCAGCTGGAATGCCTCGCTTAATGACACGTTATGGATCCTTAATGATGCTTCAGCATCCGACAGCAATTTTTATGATATCGAGATTGAATAATGAGTATAGGGCAATTTGGTTGGATGGGAGAGATCGTGAGCCAGTTGAAAGTAGAGATAATAATTGGAATGGAGAATCTATTGGGCACTGGGAAGGGGATACATTAGTTGTCGAAACAATTGGATTCACCAATGAAAATCATTTAATACAGCAAGGAATTTTTACTGGCGATCAGCTTAAAATTGTTGAGCATATTTCAATACTTAATGATGGCAATACTTTAAAAATTGATTTTATTATGACTGATCCTGAACACTGGGAAGGAGAATGGAAGCACACAAAATTCCGCGATCGCACATTGCGTGCAGATATTAGAGAGGCTAATTGTTTCGCTGCTGATAATGAACTTTTACCAGGCATGTAATAAATAAAGGAAATTCATAATAATGATAAAAAAATTATTACAACAAGCTTTATTATTAAGCTTACTTTTATCTGGCTACCATAGTGCTCAAGCACATCATTCTCACGCAAATTTAAATCGTGATGATATCAGGACCTACAGTGGAATTGTGACGAGATACAGCTGGACAATGCCACATGTCTTTCTGAAGGTCAAAGCTCCCGATAAAAATGGTAATGTAGTCGAATATAGTATTGAAATGCTCCACCCACCTGCTATGGCTAAAAGAGGCTGGGAAAAGAAAAGTTTTGCTAAAGGAGATTTAATTACTTGGCAGGGACCACATGATTATAACGAATTGCGACATTATACGGGTCTGAGCTGGGCCGAAAAGAAGGATGGCTCAAGACTGTCAATGACAGAAAAGGAAGAAGGGGTCATTGTTCCATCAACAGACTTTTCAGGATTATGGAAAAGATCAGATTTTGATCCAATGACAGGAAAAGCCAAATTTAATCCTCATTATAAACCGCCTAAAAATTGGCCTCTTACTGAGCTTGGTCAAGAGATAGTAGATAATTTTCATGAAGATCAAAATCCCATGGTTAATTGTGGTAATCCTGGACCACCAAAAGCAATGATCGTCCCATACCCAGTTATGATTACCAGGTCCAATGATCAGACTATCGTATTTGAGAGAGAGTTAATGCGCGATGTAAGAGTGATTCATTTGGATCATTCTGTTAAGAAAGAAAATCCATCTAAACTAGGGCATTCCCTTGGTTGGTTTGAAGATGAAAGCTTAATTGTTTCAACGGATAATTTTGTTGATGATCCATGGGGATCTCATACTGGGATAAATTCAAGCAGTCAGAAACAACTAACCGAAAAATTCACCTTGTCTGGTAATGGTACTTATTTAATTGCAGAAATTACGATCAATGATCCAGTTTATTTGACGAAACCACATACTTTTTTTCATCGTTGGAAGAAAATTGCCGACCGGGAAGTTATACAGGCACCATGCACAATGGAGAGTGCAAAATTATACTTACAAGGCGGTTGAAATAAGTACTCAGTTATTTTTCTATAACGCATGATAACTTTAATTTTTTATTGTAAGTTAAGAAATTCATTTTGCTCAATTGAGCACTTATCATTAATATTTATTATTAAGTAAACGGAATCAGATATGAAAATAAAAAATATTCTTCTTCTGTGGCTACCTCATATTTGGTTGAATTGCCTCGCGATACTTTTATCTGGCTTGGCTGTGGCTCAAGAAATAAAAACACTTCCTGATTGGAGTGGTGTTTGGGAACGCTATGAAGGCAATGGTGGCATGTTTGATATCTCAACGACACAACCTCCAGAGGGTTGGGCAGGAAGTCCAGGCGTCAGACAGTTTCCACCATTAACTGAATTTTGGGAAAAGAAATATAAGCAGAATCTAGAATTAGTTGCGCTTGATAGGTTGCCTGATCCAATATCAATCTGTGGAACACCTGCTGGGTACCCAAGATTACTGGCCTTACCAGATGTTTATGAGTTTATTGTTAGAGAAGAAAAAACGTGGATTATTACAGAAAATGGCCCCAATATAATGAGGATATATACTGATGGCAGAACTCTTCCAGAAATAAATGAACGTTGGTCAACATATACAGGTGAATCTGTGGGTACCTGGGATCAAGAAGTTTTAGTTTTCACTACGGTCAGTATGATTGGCGAAAAAAGTACTGTTCTCGATAGAAGTGGGCTAACTCTAAGCGATCAAGCTGAAATTTCTACTCGTTTGTTTCAGAATGAGGAGGGATTATTGCGTGCAGAATTGTCCATTACTGATCCTATTGCATTGACTGAACCCTGGAAAGTCACTCGTCACTTTAGAAAATTACCTCTGGGTACGAGAATATTTGATTATGCGTGTGCTGAAAATAATCGTAATCCAGTGACAAGTTCGGGAAAAACATTAACACTTGGGCCTGACGGCAATCCCATTGATGTAAATTTTGATTAAGAGGCGTCTATCATGAATTATTATTTATCTTTCACAAGAAACACTGCGCTAGTTTATCTATTATTGAGTTGCTTCCAATACGCAGCCGCCCATCACTCTAGTGCGATGTTTGATAAAACTGATATACGTACATTAAATGCAACAGTTAAGGAATTCCAATGGGCCAACCCACATGTCTGGATTCAAGTATATATAGTGAACTCAGATGATCGTCGAGAGGAATGGAGCATTGAAGGAATTGGTATCAATACTTTATTCAGAAGAGGTTGGCGGCCTAATTCCTTTATTCCTGGCGACATGATTGAAATTAGTTTTAATCCAATGCTTGATGGCTCCAACGCGGGTGCTTTTATTGGAGCAAAATTTCAGGATGGAAAAACACTAGGTAAGTGGGACTAAGCTAAAAGCTTGCCAACTAATTATTGACAGCTTTAACTGTCAGATACTTTTATCACTTCATAGAGGCCAAGCCAAGCATGAACATCCTTGCTGGCTAGATAATCAGACTTAAAAAATTCAAGTTTTCGCCATTTATTGTGAGCTTCTAATGATGCTATTTTCTTATCGAATCCATACTCCTCGTATATCCCCTCATTAATCGTAAAACAAATTAATCCTTCGTTTTTAGTAATCCTTATAAATTCATCTAGTGCGGCTGCTTTAACATGTCCATAAGTAAATGTGCCTACACAAGTAATGGCATCAAACGTATTATTTGGCATATCGATTGGCTTGTTTAGGTCGGTTTGGATAAGTTTTTTATAGAGTTGATCAGGGACACTTTTCAGAAGAGTTTGGGATAAATCTGCACCGTGAAAGTTACTAAATCCAAACCTCTTGAGAGCTTCTCCCACAAGTCCAGATCCACATCCAGCGTCGAAGACAAGTATGTCTTTATTTTTAGCATATTTATTTAATACATACGCTATCTCTGAGGGACCTGTATAGCTCCATTTCAGCATATCTTGGTTATATTTATTTTTATTGCCCCAGTCATTATAGAAATCTCTGACTTGTTCTGTGCTTTTCAGAGTATGGATGGGTACTTTATTTCCAATATCTTTTTGAGCCATAAGTTACTTTTTTATTTTATCTCACTTATAGTTTTTTTAAGGCTGCACTTTTTTGCATTATTAATTTAAGTGACCTTCTCTAAAATATTAATGATGAGAACTAGCAACTGGTTTATTGGATATTATCTAAATGATTATCTTTTTCTCTATGCTCATCAACGAGTATATTTATTTTTTCAAATAAGGCTTTTCTTAATCGTAGGATTCCAAAAATTTCGACAATGACAAAAAACGGCGCCGCTAGATTTGCTTGAATCGGGTGCTTAATTAGTACTGGCATGGATTTTTCAATAGCATGCCCAATAAATTGTAAAGCATACCCTCCAAAAAAGGCTAAAGCTGCAATACTAATTGCCGATGGATGATCACTCAATAATATTGCGTAATTGGCGATGATTAATCCCATTATCAAGAAGACGATAGAAAATGCTGTATCCAATGTAAGATAGAACAGAAATAAAAACACAGTAATAATATGTGCAGCAGTAATAGTGTAACCTAAGACCTCAAAATTAATCCAACTCAGTGGTATATTGATACCAAGCATAATCGTAGGGATCCCGATTAAATGAAAGAGGATATTAATGTTATTTTGATGTGCTGACGCATAGTTAACCAACATATCCATAAATTTATTATTTTCTATCAATATTATTCCAAATCATATTTAAGAGCTTATTAATCTAGCACGACATGAGAAAAAAATCTTGATTAGCAATTAATCTTTCTCGGCAAGACTCTTAAATGCCAATAAAGCACGATCTCTAGACGATTTAAGATCAACAATAGGTAATGGATAATCTTTATCTAGAGTAATTCCTGCAACCATTAGAATTTCTTCAGGTGCCTCCCAAGGCTTATGAATAAATTTAGTGGGTATTGTAGATAATTCGGGAATGTATTCTCGAACATAATCACCATTTGGATCAAACTTTTCACCCTGAATTATTGGATTGAATATTCTAAAATAAGGAGCAGCATCTGCACCACAACCAGCTATCCATTGCCAAGAAGCACTATTATTGGCTAGATCTGCATCTAACAAGGTATCCCAAAACCATCGTTCTCCATGTCGCCAATCCAACATTAGATTCTTGACTAGAAATGACCCAGTTACCATCCGGACTCGATTATGCATATAGCCTGTTTTCCATAATTGCCGCATACCAGCATCGACAATGGGGTAACCGGTCATTCCACGTTGCCAGCATTCAAGAGATTTTGGATTGTCTAGCCAAGGAAATCGATCGAATTTTTTTTGTAGATTAATCTCAGGTAAATTTTGCCAATAATAGAGAAGGTTGTTTGAAAATTCTCGCCAACCCAGTTCACTCAGGAAGTGTTCAATACTATCTTTTGTCTCAGATGATTGTCTGAGCTCTTTGACACTAAACCATGCTTGATGTGGTGATAATTCACCAAAATGTAAATGAGGACTAAGTCTGGATATGAACTCCTTATCGGGGCGATTTCTTCCTATTTTATAATTTTTTATGCCTGTTTTAAGAAAGTTATTTAGCCTATGCTGAGCACCTTTTTCGCCTGGAGACCATGTATTTTGTATATTATGATACCAATTTATAGACGGTAATAATTTTAATTCAGATAATTTTTTTGATTCAATATTTTTTTCAAATATTAGTTTTGATGGGCACACCAACAAATCTCGTGGTAAAGGACCATTCTCAAGGCAACCTTTTTTATAAAAAGGAGTGAATACCTTATAAGGGGTATCATCTTGTTTTTTGATATTAGGTGGCTCAAAAAGAAGCGACCCATTAAAGCTTCGCACTGTAATATTATTATTCAACAGAGCAGTTTTAATTTTCTTATCTCTATTGATTCGCCAAGGTTCGTAGCAACGATTCCAATAAACTCCTGTTGCTTTTGTTTTTTCTATGAGATCTGGGATGATTTCATCTGCTTTTCCAATAAAGAAATGAAGATTTTCATCAAGCGATTTATTTAATGATTCTAAACTTTTATGAAGCCACCAACGACTAGCTTCACCCATACTCCAGCTTTCGGCATTTTCATCGTCCAGAATATAAATGGGCAAGATCCTAGCATTATTTTCGGCAGCTTTGGATAAGGCAGGATTATCTTCTAACCGAAGATCCTGCCTAAACCAGACGATATTAAGTGTATTGTTCATGCATAAATTTTAGTGCATAGAAGAGTTAAAACCCATTGAATTTTGTATAAACTTGTAACAAAGCAAAAGTTTGTAATGTTTAATTTACCAATGATGTTATTTTGTAGGACAGTTTTAATAGAGTGATAAAAATGCGTGTAGCTATCTTTGGTGGAACCGGTTTTGTCGGTTCTTATTTGACCAAGTTATTATTGAAAGAAAAATTCGAAATATCTTTGCTGGTGCGTTCTGTTAATAACGAGAATGAAAATAATATATCCCGCAAAAAAACACGTCTTACAGTTGGCTCTGTAAAGTCTCTTAATGCAATTAAAGAGACTATTAATGATTGTGATTATGTTATCTATAACATTGGTATTTTAAGAGAGCTCCCAAAGCAAGGTATCACTTATCGCGCGTTACAATTAGAGGGATTACGAGCAGTTGTTGATGAGAGTGTGAGGGTTGGCATTAAAAAATTTATCTTAATGAGTGCTAATGGTATACATAAAAATGGTACCTCATATCAAGCAACTAAGTACCTTGCCGAAGAATATCTTAAGGAAAGTAAGCTTAAATATACGATTTTTAGACCCTCGGTCATCTTTGGTGATCCACAAGGAAGAATGGAATTTGCTACTCAACTATATAATGATATGGTGCGGCCACCAATACCAGCAATTAATTTTTATCTAGGAAAGTCACCCATTAGAGGGTCTGTAAAAATGTCTCCGGTCCATATTGATGACGTAACAGCTGCATTTTACCAGGCACTAATAAAAGAAAGTACAGATTATAAAACCATTATCCTTGGTGGATCAGATACGTTATCGTGGTATGAGATTCTTCATCATATTATGGAAGTTACAGAGAAGAAGAAAATTGTTTTTCCAATGCCTGTAAAATTTATGAAATTAATAGCAAGTTTATTTCAATGGATCCCTTTTTTCCCAGTGACGGTAGATCAATTAACAATGCTTGCAGAAGGAAATACTGCCAATTCTGATTATCTGTGTGAATTGATTCAGAAACCACTAATAAGATTTAATGCAAATAATCTAGGTTATCTTCTAAATAATGACTAATTTAAACTCTTTTTCATCTAAATTAAATGTTGTGGTAATTGGTGCTAATGGTGGCCTTGGAAAAGCTTTTGTAAAGGCTTTTGAGGCAGACGATAAAGTTAATTCTATTTATGCTTTTTCAAGAAAAATAAAAGTAAGTGAGAATAAAAAAACACATTATTCTTCTATTGATATAGAAGATGAAGAATCAATTAAACAAGCAGTAGAACTATCAAGCTCGGACAAGAAAGTTGATCTTGTTATAGTTGCAACAGGTATCTTGCATAAAGAAACGAGTATTAAACCAGAAAAAAGTATTGCCCAGATTGATCCACATATCATGAATAAGGTAATCAGTATTAATACAATCGGACCTATTTTAGTAGCTAAGCATTTTTTACCAAAATTAACACGAGGTGAGAAAACAGTCTTCGCTGTATTATCAGCAAGAGTTGGAAGTATTAATGACAATCATATGGGTGGCTGGGCATCCTATCGTGCCTCAAAAGCTGCACTAAATATGCTTATAAAAACAGCAGCTATCGAGCAAAAACGCCGTCATCCTGAGAGCATAATTATTTCCCTTCATCCAGGTACGGTTGATACTCAGCTTTCCCAACCGTTTCAAAAAAATGTAAATGAAGGATCTTTATTTGAGGCCGGCGATGCCGTAAATAAATTAATTAATGTAATAGACGGTTTAAATGTTAAGGATACAGGAGGTTTTTTAGCCTGGGATGGGAGTTCTATTGAATACTAAAAAATTAGTATTATTATTTGCTATTTTCTTTGGAGATATCGTGAGCGCATTAGAAGAGCCAGAATTTAAAGTGGTTGATAAAAACTTAAATTTTGAAATCAGGTACTACAATGAATATCTTGTTGCAGAAGTTACTCTTGATGGAGATTTTTCCTCATCAGGAAATCAAGCTTTTAGGGTATTGGCGGGATATATTTTTGGCGCTAATAAGACAGCTGAGAAAATGGCGATGACTGCTCCTGTTGAGTCGCAGTTGGTCGCTACCTCTGAGAAAATGGCGATGACTGCTCCTGTGCTATCTTTAAAAAATGAAGATAAGCATATTTATCGTTTTGTTATGGAGAAAAAGTATACTTTGGATAGCTTGCCTATCCCTGATGATGGCAGAATACGCTTACTTAAAATTGAGCCAAGATATATGGCAGTGAAGCTATTCTCAGGTCGTTGGAGCGAAAAGAATTACAAGAAAGAAGAGCAACAATTACTTAATGATCTATATAAAAATAATATTAAAATTATAGGAGCACCAATATTTGCGAGGTATAACGCTCCTTTCGTTCCTTGGTTTCTGAGACGTAACGAGGTAATGATTGAAATAAATTGGAGCAATTAAGAGCCAAAACGATAGCGAAATTTCAAGATGATCTGATCGCTCATTGGGTTATCCATAGTGTCTTCGTATAATTCATTGAAAGAGGTAAGCATATTTCTGCTTGATCCTGTTTTAGTAGCAACAATGTAAAGATCTGAAAGAGGGGCTATTTGCCAGCGATAACGAAATTGGATATTCAATTGAGAAATACTAAAATTGTCAGAATCACCGATGGGTTTAGTTGTTTCTGTTAAATCATAACTGTTGCTATTAATAAGATAGAATTTATCTTCATTAGCTTGAATTCCTACCCACTGAAGATTGAGACTGAGTTGTTGTTTTGCTGTGACGAAATAATTGACTTTGAACTCAGGTTGCCATTTTTGAGCATGAAATGTAGTAAAGTTCTTATCCTCTTGATGTAATAACCAGCCAGTTGCATCTACATATTGTATTTTTGCATCAATACTTAGGTTGCTCTTTAAGTACCATAATACTTCTAATTCAGAGGTTAATTTCTCGCCATATAAATCTTCATCTTGATAAGTTATTTTGCCTAAATAAGAAATCTTTTTTGACTTATTTGTTGAATATTCAAATTCAAATCGATTGCGTTGTTTAATTTTGTAGGTGCCATTACCAAAGCTATTCCTATCTTCGTAACGTGCTGGGAAATAGGCGAAACCAGTTTTAATTCCATGCAAGTTTTTCAAAAGGAGCTCAATCCCTGAACCAAAACCACCAGTAATTTGTTGGCCAGTCAGATTTTCTCCATATCTCATCCAATTTCTAATTATTCTATTTTTAAATCTTCCAGTATTTGAATTGATGAAATTATTACTATATTGCAAATCGCGTACGTTATTTCTTTGGTTAAAACCAAAATCATTGACTTGGAGATATTTATCGAAGACTGTCAGCTTTAAATCATGTTTTTGTCCACGTTTTGGTGTGAATGACATATCGGCATAACCACCATTACCACTTCCATCACTCTCTGTATTTGAATTGATGTATTGACCATCAAGCTTGAAAGCACCAGATCTATTTAAATAATGGAAATCCATGGCATTTACCAGCGAGTCACTGGTGGGTTTAGTGACGATGGTGGATAACAAGCCAAGGCTTCTAACATCTCCTTGGTCACTATCCTCATAGAGTAGGCGTAATTGCTCCAAAATCACGTCCAATTTGATTATATATGTTATTGTCATCCGCTCGATAAGCAGTACTTTCCTCGAAAGCGGCCAGAACACCATAACGTAGTTTTTTGTATTGACCTGTGGTCTTAAGGGCACCGATTAGATCAGCCTTAATGGTTTTTTTGTCTCTTTCAGAAATGCTTACACTTTCAGGTAACTCTGGCAGTGATGGAGCGCTCCCAATACGTCGTGTATTGATCACAGTAAAACGATTTCGACCTCCACCCTGCCGGCTTGCTCTGGGCGTGGCGCTAAAGATCTCATTGCCTTCTTGAAAGAATAATCTTTTTTCTGGAAAAAATGTCTCATTTGCAGTCAAATTGACGACTACATTATCCGATTCTACCGCACCAAAATCAGGTTTAATGGTGGCTGTAATTTGAGCATTAGTTGAAGGTCTCCAAAAGAAATCAGCACCAGCTTGAAGGTCTGTTTCATCATCAATACGATCACGAGTAACGGACATATAAGGAAAAATACTCCATTGCTGCTTGAGATTAACATTATTCATTCTTGTTGGTTGAAAAAGGCTTAAAAATTGGGGTATTGAGTCTGGGAGTGCAGGCCAGGACCATTCTTCCTCTAAATGAGCAACACGACGAGTAGTCGATATGTTAATTATTCGATCGCCAGTTTTTTTAGGCATCGCCATCTGTGACCAAGGAATATAGAATTCAGCTGACCAGCCATCATTTGTTTCAGTTGTGGCGCCATACCATGCACCATCCCAGTCCATGCTGTATCTTCTTTCTGGCAAAAGTGTTCCGTCACCTTCTGAATCACCTAAAGATAAGGCCATCCAGTATGCATATTTTGCTTCACCAGAGGTATCTAAAGTAATTGATACTTTGTCAGAGGCGCTTCTCCAGTCATCTCTGTTGGTAAAGCGTTTAACCAATGTATCTTTAGGTTGTTCCATATCTATTGAAAAATACAATCCATCGGCAGTATAGAAAAAACGAGCCACACTTTTATAGATTGGCTCTTTAAGTGTATCTGGTTTCGTTACTTTCATTCGCTCGAAAGGGGTAATCTCTTGCCATGTGCTTTCATCAATTTTCCCGTCAATATTTATGTCAACATCAATATTTCGTTGTTGAACGTCAATAATTTCGCTCTTATCAAAGGAGAGTTGAATTGATTCAGATGTATCCTGTGCAAATAAAGACGAGGAGCTTATTACAATTAAGTAAATCGCAAGTAAGCCATTCAGCTGAGAGAGTTTTCTACAAATCATGGCGGGAATTATCCCTCAATAGCCAATTAATTACAGTAATTCTCTGAAAAGAATTGTAAGCATTTGTAAAGGTATAGTTACGCTTTTTATGACACAACTTCCTCCTGAAAAGATAATGTATCTTAAATTGACTAGGAGCCAAACCGATAACGTATTTTTAAAATTATTTGATCGCTCATAGGGTTATCCATGGTGTCTTCAAAAAGATCATTAAACGTAGTGAGGTTATTTCTACTCGATCCTGATTTGGTTGCCACCAGATAAATATCTGATAATGGCGCTATTTGCCAGCGATATCGTAATTGAATATTCAAATCAGAGATGCTGAAATTATCACTTTCTTTGTCTATTTTATTAATTTCTTTTAAGTTATAACTATTAGTATCAAGAAAATAGAATTTATTTTCGTTCGCTTGAATACCTACCCATTGCAGATTAATGCTGAGTTGTTGTTTGGCAGTAATAAAATAATTAAATTTAAACTCTTGTTCCCATTTTTGATGGAAAAAAGAGGTAAAGTTTTGATTTTCTTGATGAAGTAACCAGCCGCCACTGCCATGGACAAACTTCGACTTTAAATCAAAACTTATATTGCTTCTTGGATACCAAGTGAATTCAAATTCACCTTCAAGTTTTTCACCATACAAATCTTCTTCTTGGTATGTAAAGGTGGTACCCAAAGCTAATTTTTCAGCTGGATTAGTGCGTAATTCAAGTCTCAATCTGGTTCTGCCAGGCATTTTGTATGTTCCATTACCAAAGCTATTTCTATCTTCAAAGCGATTAGGCCAATGTGCAAAAGACCCCTTGATCTTATTTAAACTATTAAGAGTTAAATCAAGACTACCCCCTATGGCGTTTTTAACACGATGACCATCAAAATTTTCTGCATATTGCAAATACATCCGCATCTCAGAATCTCTAAATTTTTTGAGATTTGAATTAATTGCTTCATAGTTGTATTGCAAATTACGGATATTATTTCGTTGATTATAACCAAAATCGTTAATTTCAAGATGCTTATCAAATATGGTTAGTTTTAATTCGCTCTTTCTGCCTTGTCTTGGCGAATATTCTAGATCAATAAAGCCACCAACGCCGGAGCCATCTTCGGCAGTCTCAGAGTGCATAAACTGAGCATCTGTCTTCCAAATACCCGAGCTAGTTAAATAATGAAAATCAGCCGCCGTGACCACAGAATCGATTATTGGTTTTGTAACAATAGTTGATAACAGACCAAATGCTTTTGTGTCCCCTTGTTCTGTATCTTCATACAGCACACGGATTGCACCAAAGTCTCGGCCGATTTGATTATACAATTGTTTGTCATCAGCTCTAAATTCTGTGTCATCTTCGGAGGCAGCAAGTATTCCATAGCGCAGTTTTTTATACTGACCCGTTGTTTTAAGGGCACCCATTAAGTCTGCTTTAGTTGTAAGTTTTTCACGTTGTGAGAAGCTAACATCTTCTGGCAACCCCGGTAATATTGGAGTACTACCAATGCGCCGAGTATTAATAACAGAGACTCTATTTCCACCCCAGGCGTACTCACTTGCTCTGGGTGTAGCCGTGAAAATCTCATTGCCTTCCTGAAAGAATAGCCTTTTTTCAGGAAGAAATGTTTCATTCGCTGATAAATTTACAACCACATTATCTGATTCCACGGCACCAAAATCAGGATTTATGGTAGCTGTAATTTGGGCATTTGTTGACGGCCTCCAGAAAAAATCTGCACCACCTCGATACGAAGATTTGTTATCAATCTGGTCTTGAGTTGCTGAAGCATAGGGGAAGATACTCCATTGTTGTCTGAGGTTAACATTATTCATTTTTGTGGGCTGAAAAAGACTCATGAATTGAGGTGCTGAATCTGGCAGTGCTGGCCAAGTCCACTCTTCTTCCAGATGAGCTACTTCACGAAAAATAAATAGCTTAATAATGCGGTCACCGATCTTTTTTGGCATCGCCATTTGTGACCAAGGAATATAGAATTCAGCAGACCAGCCATTATCTGTTTCTGCGGTTGAGCCATACCAAGCACCATCCCAATCTGTTGAGTAAATTTTTTCTGGCATGATTACGCCATCTGCTTCTGAGTCTCCCAGAGATTTTGAGAACCAATAACCATATTTAGCATCTCCTGAGGTATCTATTGAAAATCCAGTCTTATCGGATTTTGTTTGCCAATCATCTCGCGATTTAAATCTTTTTACTAAGGTCTCCTTCGGTTGTTCCATATCCATTGAAATATAAAAGCCATCCGCGGTATAAAATATTTTTACATCAGTTTCGTAAGTGGTTTTTACAAGGGTATCCGGTCTAGTCACCTTAAACGAACCATAAGAATCTATATCATCCCAAACAGCATCATCAATTTTACCGTCAATTTTGATGTCAATATCAAGTGGTTTATTTTGAATATTAATTATTTCATTATTATTTAGTGAAAAACGCAATGAGTCGTCTGTAACTTGAGAAAACAGTATCTGTGGAAATATTAAGATAAATACTAATGTTAGATTTACTATTTTTTTTAATTTAAATTTTGGAAGCACATTTTTCTCTTTAATCGCGGAAATTCTTATCATATTTAGATCTTGTTTAATTGCTTCAGAGGATCCTAATATCTTTCTTTACTATTCTTTTGTTATTTTGACTAACAAAAGATTGATTTATTTTGTTGAGATAGAGAAGATATAAGCAGATTTAAAGTGTGCATTATAAGCGTATTTTCAGTGAAAATGCGTAAATAGCAGTAATAATTTCACAGGATGAAACAGGTGAGAATACTCATGAAAAATAACTTCGCATGTTATGTTTTGGTCTATCTATCTTTTTTGGCAATATCTGCTCCGGTAAATGCGGAACGTTTAGTCAGGGAATTTAGTGGAGATAAGTCGATCACTACCGCCGAATTTGTAGTTAAGCAACCTTGGGTTCTTGATTGGCGAGTTAATAGTAACTTCAAGGAAAGTATGGGTCTAGAGGTATCTTTGGTTGATGCGTAGAACCGGTTTCCTTATTGGCAGAATTTTTAAGACAAAATACGCAGGTAATGGCGTTAGGATGTTTAACAAAGACGGACATTATCGCTTAAGAATTAGTTCATCTCTAACCAATTGGAGTTTCAAAATTAAAGAATTAACAGCTGGCGAAGCTGATTTATATTCAGCTAAAAGCAAATGATTTAACTGTTATAAACTCTCTTAAATACTTCAGCAAATGTTTGTAAATCTTCTATCTTCCCCATACTTACTCGCAAATGATTTGGGTAAAGCGAATAAGCCCGATGAACAAGTATATTTTCTTGTCGCATTTTTATCTCGAAGTCTTTTACATCTCTCCCTATATCAGCAAGGACAAAGTTAGTTTCTGATGGCAGTGGCTTGATCCCTTCTTGGATGAATACATCATTCACTAGGTTTCTTCCTTGGTTGATTTTATTGAGTGAGTATTTGATAAAATCATCTTCATTATAACAGGCATGTGCAGCTGCAAGTCCGACAATGTTTGGCCAAGCCATTATATGGCTACGAACTTTTTTAATGAGGTCCTCTCTGCCCATTGCATAGCCAACTCGCATTCCAGCCATACCATATAATTTTGAAAAGGTTCGCATCACAATGACATTTTCACCTTCTCGAACAAGATCTACCATTGAGGTATATTCAGGATTATCAGTTAATTCGTTATAAGCCTCATCTACTAAAACTGTCACGTTTTTTCCAACAGCACGACAGAATTTTCTTAGCGTATTACCATCAATTGTTTTGCCAGTTGGATTATTTGGATTGCAAAGATATACCATACTCGCTGATTTATCGACTGCGGCTTGCATAGCATTAAGATCTATAGACATGTCATTATCAAGTGGTACACGAAGCACTTTTGTGCCAATTCTTTGGGCATAACCTAGATGTAAGTCATAAGTAAAAGAAGGTGAAATAATTTGCCCCTCTTTTCCCCAACCCACAACAGCTGCTGAAAGCCCTTCGTTAGAACCAGAGCTGATGGCTACTTGATTGAGTTCTAATTTATTTTTTTCTGCGATCATTTGCATCAGTTCAGAGGCAATTTTACCTGGATAATAAGCTCCCTTATTACTAGCTTGAGCAGCAGCCTTCAGCGCATTACTACTAGGACCATATGGATTTTCATTAGCACTTAGACGGACAATACTTGGATCGGGTCCTACCATCGATAGGACAGTTTGACTCATGGTCATACTTGCCGTTCCTAGCAGTATCCCATTTAGTAATGAGCGTCTTGTAATTTCCATAGCCATCTTAATCTCCTTGTTATTATTTTATACTAACTTTGACCAGAAAGATTAATCTATTAATTTTATATAAACGCGTCGATTTCGCTTACCTTTTTTTTCAACTTTGCCAATACGTATTTGCCCCACTTCTTCCAGTTGAATTTAGATGAGTGCCCCCACAAGGTTGAAGATCAATATCCCCTATCGCTAGCAATCTAATATCTTGATCTGTTGATGGAGGTTTAACAGACATAGTACGGATTAATTCTGGTTGCTCACGGAGTTCTTTCTGACTGATCCATTTAGATTGTATTAAATGATTTTCATCAACCAATTTTATTAAGTCTTGGGCAACTTTTTCTTTATCGACAGGCTCTTCCATATCAAAGTCTAAGCGACTTTTAGACACGGATATATTGCCTCCTGTTACTCCATATTGTAAAACTGAACCCAATAAATGCAGTCCTGTATGCATGCGCATATGTAAGTATCGTCTTTTCCAGTCAATAGCAGCAGTTAGTATTTCACCTATCTTAGGAATAGGACTTTCTTCAGACAAGATATGTTGAATTTCACCTGCTTCGTTTATTGTGGTATTAATTACTTCAGCCTCATGATCACCCCAAGAGAGTGTTCCTGTGTCACCGGGCTGTCCTCCGCCTAGAGGATAAAATACACTACTCTCAAGTATGATGATATTGTCAATATTTGCAGTCACAGAAGAAATATTATTCTTAAGGTAAGCATCTTGTCTGTATAATTTCTGGGTCACACTCAATCATCCTGACTTATATATAACGATTTAACGCATTAGTTATTGTGATAACTTACATGAAATAAAAAAATAATGATCTAATTCTGCATAAAATGACTCGAGACAAAAATATATATAGAAATTTCTTTGGTATTAAATCAACGGGACGATCTTTTATAAAAATGCATGGCTTAGAAAACCATTTTGTTATTTTTGATGGGCGCGATGTTCCTTTTTTACCTAACAATTCTGAGATATCCAGAATCTGTAACCCAAGAACAGGCATTGGTGCGGATCAACTAATTATATTAAATGAACCAAGCAGCGATGGCTTAAAGTTAGGTGCAAAGGTATTTATGAAGCTACTTAATATTGATGGTCGCGAGGTGGAGGCATGTGGTAATGCAACCAGATGTGTGGCTTCGTTGTTAATGGAAAATGAGACTCTGGCGACAGTGAAAATCGAAACGCTGGCTGGTGTATTGGAATGCCATAAACTGAAAGATTCGCGAGTGCAATGCAATATGGGTATCGCTTCTCTTGATCCTAGAACAATATCATCCTCTTCTAACAAGGATACTCTTAATTTTAAATTAGAGTCTGGGCCATTATCTCATCCAGTTATTTCAAATATTGGAAATCCTCATGTCACTTATTTTGTGGATAGTATCGAGGGTATTAATATTGAAAAATGGGCGCCAGCTATACAAAATAATTCCTTATTTCCAGAGCAGGTGAATGTGGCTGTGGCAGAAATTATGGATCAGCAGACTCTTAAGCTTGAGGTTTATGAGAGAGGCATAGGTTTAACATCAGCTTGTGGATCGGGAGCTTGTGCAGCGGTTTATGCTGCCCATAAAAGAAAACTCGATGTTTCAAATAAAATGCAAGTGATTATGCCGGCTGGTTATGTTGACATCGAGCTTCTTGATGATGACTCACTTATTATGAGTGGCCCAGTTGCCTATGTTTACAGTGGGTTACTATCATAAGCTTAATAAGATGAAGCCAATAATTGAAATAATGCCAGCTATCATGGCATAAGGTAATTGAGTTCTCACGTGTTCTATATGATCGGTTCCCGCCGCCATAGAAGCAACGACAGTGGTATCACTGATAGGTGAAGCATGATCTCCAAAAACTCCACCAGAAAGTGATGCACCCAAGAGCATTGGTACAGAAAGATCCAAGTTTGTCGCTATTGATATAGCAATGGGAATCATAATCGCAAACGTACCCCAACTTGAACCCACTGAAAATGCAATAAAACCAGATACAAGAAATACCAAAGGAGCTAAGAAAATATCAGGTACGTTTGCACCAGCGATACTAGCTACATAGGGACCAGTACCCAGGGATCTTGCGACATCACCCAAAGCTAACGCCAACAGAAGTATGGCAGCAATCGGAAGTAAGTTTCCGGCTCCCTCCATAAAGAATTGCATTAACTCAGCTATATTATGTTTCTTTTTAATTAATAGCATGGTCCAACAAACAAATAATGCAGCACAGATAGACCAGAAAATTGCAGTAGAACCGTTACCTTTCATTATATCTCCACCACCCGTTAAAAAAAGAAAAACAGGCATCGCAAAAGTCATAGTTAAGATTGGTAGGATCATAAACATTGCTGAGCTTTCTTCATTATCAGATGATGGGTGGTTTAAAGTTTCAGATACTTCAATTGAATCTTCATTATTTTTCCAACTGATTTGACCTTGTTGAGTTCTGATTTCTGCTGCGGCCATAGGACCAAAATTGATATTTTTCCAGACCACAATGAGGGCCAAGATAATCGCAGTAATTGCATAAAGATTATAAGGAATAGATTGGATAAAAATACCAAAAGCATTTTCCATTCCGGTGGAGGCAACTATTCCAATGATTACAGCTGTCCATGCGTTTAATGGGACCATCACACAAACTGGTGCTGAAGTTGCGTCGATGAGATAGGCTAGTTTCTCCCTTGAAATTTTATAGCGATCGAATAATGGCCTACTAACAGAACCGGCAACTAATAAGGTGATATTAGATTCAATAAAAATAACAATTCCTGTCATCCATGCAAGAATTTGTGCCCGAAAACCGGTGTGTACCCATTTTCGATTTTCCAAAAAAGCAACGAAACCACGAACCCCTCCAGATTTCTCTATGGTAGTAATTAGGGCTCCAATGAGAAGGGTGAAGATCAAGACTCGAGTATCACCAGCATCACTAAATACATCAATGATGCTATCAAAACCCTTGGCAAGACCAATCAAAGGGTTAAAATTATTAAGAAGAGTGCAACCAATCCATATGCCTGCAAATAACGAGGGCATAACTTGTTTCGTTCTTATCGCTAAGATAATTGCAATGATTGGTGGTAATACAGAATACCATTGTGGTTCATTTAACATCGTTTATAATTTCCTCCCAATAATAAAGCCTTCGAGAAAAGAAGAGAGGTTAATTCCTAACTCAGGAGAGAGGTAGCCACCTTCTTGAACAATTACAGTCGGTAACATTATATCACCTATTGCTAGACCAATTTTCTCGAAACCTTTGGTGGTAATTGATAGGCCTTGTAATGGATCTTTTTCGTAAGCATCAAGGCCCAGGGCTATAACTAAAGCATCAGGTGCAAAAGCTTCTATTTTTTCTAATGCAGAATGAAGAGTACTCATATATTCGTCGTCTTTTGTACCACGAATTAAAGGCAGATTTAGATTGAAACCCGCACCTTTATCTTTGCCGATTTCATTCGCATGACCCCAAAAAAACGGATAGAAGCGAATAGGGTCAGCATGAATTGAAACAGTAAATATGTCATCTCGCTCATAAAAGATATCTTGTGTGCCATTCCCGTGATGGACATCAATATCTAGAATGGCAATTTTATTAAATTTTTCACTTAATGTTTGGGCTGCAATTGCTGTGTTTCCAAGGTAGCAAAAACCAGCTGCATAATCCTTTGCCGCATGATGCCCTGGAGGTCTTGATAGAGCATAACAAGCTTGTTCTCCATTAGTTACTAGTTTTGCAGCATGTGTTGCGGAATGAGCACTCCAATAAGCTGCCTCCCATGTGTATGGTCCAATTGGGCTGGATAAATCAGCGTGATGAAATCCAATTTGACCTTCTGCGGAATCTGGATAACCACAATCTCTGCGATCGGGGTGAATACCTGGCATTACCTCAATTGAAGTTTGTTTTTTTCGTTCCCATCTTTGGTAAATGGTTTGTAAGTAGTGAATATATCTTTGAGTATGGACTCTAGATATATATTTTAATTGATAATTTAATGGCGATTCCTTTGTAAGGCCAAATTTTTTTGCGGCATTCATAAGTATTTCTGCACGTTCAGGTGACTCAGGGTGAGTTTGTAATTTTCCGGTCACCATGAATTGTTCAGGCGCATGAATTAGTTGTTTATTTGTGTGAATAACTTTCATCAATCTACTCTACATAGGACGAAAGTTTATTGGTATCAATATGATTGATTTTTTTTCCATAGCTTATGACAAATACAATAAATTACTTTTTTTGTTCATCAAATAACCTTTATTGACTAATTAATTTAATAGTTTAATTGATATTTAATGATCAACAAATATATATTGTTGGTTAATTAAGAGCAAAAGCTAAGGAAAAATTATGTTCAAAAAATTTATTATTGGTTTATTTTTTACAACCATCATTGCGTGCACAAGCTCTAATACAGATGACTCTAATTTGGTTAATACCATTGATTTTGTGGTAGGAGAACTTAAAGGTGAGAATGTGCGAAAACATATGGAGGTTTTAGCCAGTGATGAGATGCTTGGCCGTGAGGCAGGGACTGAAAATTATGATAAAGCAGCCCAATATCTCATTCAAAATTTTAGTGATCTTGGGCTTAAGCCTCTTGGAAGTGATGGTAGTTTCGAGCAGCCAATACGTTTTATTGAGTCAAGGCTTGATACTGAATCAACTGTCATGAGGATTTATAATGATGACCAAGCCGTTGATTTTATCTTTATGGATGATTATATCCGTTCTGGTGGTTTTGGTAATGTCAGTGAGAAAATTACTGCACCATTGGTATTTGTTGGTTATGGAATTATCGCTCCAGAATATAATCATGATGATTATAAGGGAATAAATGTTAAGGATAAAATTTTGGTGGTACTAAGTGGTGCACCACCAAACTTTAACACTGATCAGCGTGCATTTTATTCTTCTGGTAGAACCAAAGCAGAAATTGCTATTGCTCAAGGGGCTTCTGGGATAATTTCTTTAAGAACGCCTGTGGATCAAAAGAGAAGGCCCTGGGAAAGATATTTACCTGGAGTGGGGTCACCGGGGATGCGTTGGCTAAACCAAGATAATGAACCTTATAATGGCTATACCCAATTGCAAGGAAGTGCGACTATTAGCCAAGCTGGAGCAAAAAAGCTATTTGAATTATCTGGGCATGATTTAGACCAAATTTTCAATCATCATGCTGAAGGTTTGAACAATAGTTTTGATATGGGAGTTACTGCTTCTCTAGAGCGTTCATCCAACCAAAGAGAGGTTTTATCTTCTAATATTATTGGATTTATCGAAGGGTCAGATCCTATTCTTCGCAGCCAATATGTAATTTACACAGCACATCTCGATCATATTGGTATTAGAACTGGCAAGGGCAATGATCATATTCACAATGGGGCTTATGATAATGCTGCGGGCATAGGTTCTATCATAGAAATAGCCAGCAGTATTCTCTCTATGGATCAACCGCCAAGACGCTCCATTATTTTTGCCGCACTAACAGCTGAGGAAAAAGGATTGCAAGGCTCATCTTATTTTGTGAAAAACCCCACAGTTCCAATTGAAAGTCTTGTTGCTAATATAAATATCGATATGCCTTATCTTGGCTTTCCTGTGGCTGATATACATGCTTTTGGGGCGGAGCATAGTTCACTCTATGGAGCTATGGAGACGGCCACTCAATATATAGGAATTCAATTTACGCCTGACCCTCTTCCCGAAGAAGTTCGATTCGTTAGATCAGACCAATTTTCTTTTGTTAAAGAAGGAATCCCAGCACTAGCTCTTAAGGCAGGAACTATCTCTTCAGACCCAAATATAGATGGCGGTAAAGAATTAGATAATTTTTTAAAAAACCACTACCACCAGCCGACGGATGATTTAAATTTACCATTTAGCAATGAAGGTACTGAACGTTTTGCTCGAACTGGGTTGTTGTTAGGTCTTATAGTTGCAAATGATGAGCAAAAACCAACCTGGAATGCAGATGATTTTTTTGGTGATAAATTTGCACCTAAATAAATAAATCTTTGTAATTTTCACGCAATATATTTTTTTGTACTTTTGCCATTGAGTTTCTTGGAAGTGCCTTAGCAAGGATAATTTTCTTTGGTATTTTGTAACCAGCGAGTTGTTGTTTGCATAGTTTGATGATGTCTTTTTCTTTAACCTTAATAGATCCAGATTCGATTACGATAGCAACTACACCTTCACCAAGATCTCGATGCTGTATACCTATCACAGCAGATTCCAAGACGCCATCAATATCATCTATTATTAATTCTACTTCTTTTGGATAGACATTGAGTCCTCCAGAGATAATCATATCTTTTGATCGACCTACAATTGAAACATAGCCGTCTATATCAATCTTCGCTTTATCACCTGTTTTGAAGTAACCATCATTAGTAAAATCTTCTGCAGTTTTTTCAGACATTTTCCAATAACCCTTAAATACATTGGGACCTTTTACTTGAAGATTACCAATCATATCTTTTTCTAAACCCTGCCCCTCATCATCCATGATGCGAACTTCAACACCTGGAAGTGGAGGTCCTACCGTACCGGGCTTTCGTTTACCTTTGATTGGGTTAGAGGTATTCATATTAGTTTCTGTCATGCCATAGCGCTCTAAAATCTCATGCCCTGTTTTAGTTGCAAAATCATGAAATGTTTCTTCCAATAGAGGTGCTGATCCAGAGATAAATATACGCATATTTTTACAATTTTTATGCGTGATATTATTTGTTGCTAGCAATCTTGTGTAATAAGTGGGAACTCCCATAAGTGCTGTACATTGACTCAAATTTCGAAGAATTCTTGCTACATCAAATTTTGGTAACCAATACATGCTCGCACCGCTTAATAATGCACATCCTATAGCTACAAATAGACCATGCACATGAAAGATAGGCAAGGCATGTAATAATGTATCTCGTTCTGTAAATTGCCAACTATCGACTAATGTTTGAGTGTTACTTATTAAGTTTTGATGGGTGAGCATGATCCCTTTGGGTCTGCCAGTAGTTCCAGAAGAATAGAGAAGCGCCGCTACATGATCTTTGGGCGTAATGTAGCTTTGAAATATCTTTTTTTCTGACTCTGATGACTTAGTTAATGTACCTTGCCCGTTTTGGTCAAGTGTAAAGACATGATTAATATTATTTTTTTTGGCTAATTTTTCAAACACTGAGAGGTTTTTTGGATCGCAGATAATGACAGTTGGTTCAGCATCACTTATGAAGAATTCTAATTCACTTTCAGTGTAACCTGGGTTTAGTGGATGATAAATAAGGCCTGCTCTTAAGCATGCAAGATATAGAAAAAGAGATTCTGGACTTTTTTCTATCTGAATAGAAATTCTCTCTCCAGGAGATACCTTTAGATTGATTAATAAGGAGGCAATTTGAGCAGATTTACCTTTTATGACTTCATAATCATAAGTTGTTCCATTATCAAGAATTAATATCGGTTTATTATCTGTTTTCTTCAGAGAGGCATCAAAGTGAGAAAAAAGGTTGCAGTTTTTTAATGTCATTCTTTTCCTATGTAAAGATAAATGTTAAAACAATATATAAATAATAAACAATAATTTCTAGTAAGCATAATTTGGAGTGTATCAATGGTAGTTTATGGAGTTGCTTTATTGGCTTTTTGTATGCTGACCGGAATTTTTTTAGGCGACCTATTGGGCCAATTAATTGGAGTAGATGCTAATGTAGGTGGTATCGGTATTGCAATGCTATTGCTAATTTTTATGGCAAATATAAAAAATAGTTTTTTTGAAATTAATTCACTAACAAAATCTGGCGTAAATTTTTGGAGTGCCATGTACATTCCAATCGTGGTTGCAATGGCAGCCAAACAAAATGTCCTTGCTGCCATTTCAGGTGGCTGGATGGCTCTTGTAGCCGGGGTGCTCACAGTAATTATCAGTTTTATGATGATCCCAGTTTTGTATAAGTTGATAAAGAGGAATTGAAGTGATGATTCTTGATACTTTATCTAATGCATTGACTAATAATGCAATTATAACAGCCTTCTTTTTTGTAGGTTTGGTTACAGCAATTTCTTATTGGATCTCAACCAATCTGACAAATGGATACTTGCATGGCTCAGCGATTGCTATTGCTTTGGGTTTGTTAATGGCTTACTTCGGAGGGCATCTAACTGGCGGTGATAAAGGCCTAGCTGATATTCCAATTTTTACTGGCATAGGTATTCTAGGTGGAGCTATGTTTCGTGATTTTGCCATAGTTGCCACGGCATTTGGAGTCGACTTAAAACATTTAAAAAATGCAGGATTAATTGGTGCTATTTCGGTTGTCTTTGGTGTGGCACTTTCTTTTTTTATCGGTGCCATTGTTGCCGTTATGTTTGGCTATAATGATGCGATCTCAATTACCACTATTGGTGCTGGAGCTGCCACTTATATTGTTGGGCCTGTAACTGGAACGGCTCTATCCGCGAGTACTGAAGTCATAGCTCTTAGTGTTGCAGTTGGTTTAATAAAATCAATTTTGGTTATGATTGTCACTCCATTTGTCGCACCATACATAAAATTGAATAACGCAGAATCGGCTATGATCTTTGGAGGTTTGATGGGTACCACGAGTGGAGTAGCAGGCGGATTAGCTGCTACTGATCCAAAGCTGGTTCCTTATGGAGCAATGACTGCTACATTCTATACTGGTGTTGGTTGTTTGCTCGCACCTTCTGTATTATTTTTAATTGTTCGTGCATTGGTTTCATGATTTAGGGGAATATTTAATCAAAGAAATAAATTATATCTCTCGTCGAGAGGCGCTTAAGGCATTCAGTTCGTCTGCTTTATTGATGAGCTTGCCACTCAAAGGAATAGGAAAATCATCATCTATGATTACCGATTTCAGTGCCTCTGAATTATCTGCAATGATTCTTGCCAAGAAAGTTAGTTGTGAAGAAGTTATGTATGCCTATTTGGCCAAAATAGCGGCAGTTAATCCACTTTATAATGCTATTGTTAGCATGCCAAATGAAGAAATTTTAATAAATCAAGCGCGCACTGCGGATATTGAATTATCAAAGGATATGTATCGAGGCTGGATGCATGGAATGCCTCATGCCATTAAAGATTTGGCCTATTCAAAAGACCTCCCTACCAGTGAGGGTTCTCCAATTTTAGCTGGTACTAGAGGAACTAAAGATAATTTATTTGTTTCTCGGCTCAGGGCGGCAGGAGCCATTTTTATTGGAAAGACTAATGTTCCTGAATTTGGTTACGGCTCGCAAACCTATAATAAGGTATTTGGTGCGACACGCAATGCTTATAATCCGTCTCTTACGGCAGGTGGAAGTAGTGGGGGAGCTGCTGTAGGACTTGCTACGCATATGCTACCTGTTGCAGATGGTAGTGACATGATGGGTTCATTGCGGAATCCAGCCGCTTTTAATAATGTGATTGGTTTTCGTCCAAGTCGCTGGCGTGTTCCCAGTTATTTTTCGGGCTATGATAATTTTTATCAACAATTATCGACCGATGGACCAATGGGAAGAAATGTTGAAGATATGATGAGGTTGCTATCGATTATGTCTGGTCCAGACAAGAGATTACCTCTGACCTTAATGGAGCGATTACCAAAATATGAAGAACTTAAGCCAGCATCATTAAATAACGTCAAGATAGGTTGGATGGGAGATTATGAGGGTTACTTACCCACTGAAAATGGTCTATTGAAGCTATGTGAGAAAGCTCTGGAAGATATTGGACATACTGGTCTTATTACAGAATCTTGTTCCCCTAATTATGATATGAATAGATTATGGCAAACTTGGTTGACCTTGAGGCACTGGGATTGTTTATGGGCTAAAGATTATTACGAAGATTTAGAAACTAGAAAATTACTCAAGCCTGAATTGATTTGGGAGGTGGAAGGAGCCTATCAGGTCACCGCAGATCAACTCCATCAGGCAGGAATTGCTCGGACTTTGTGGTATGAATCATTATTTAGTTTATTGAAAAATTATGATTTTCTTGCCTTACCCTCAGCACAAGTATTCCCTTTTTCAGTAGATCTGCATTGGCCAAAGTCCATTAATGGGGTAAAAATGGATACTTATCATCGTTGGATGGAAGTGGTAATTGGTGGCACATTAGCTGGACTTCCAGTAATTAATTTACCAGCGGGCTTTGATAACCAGGGAAGACCTATGGGTATGCAGTTTATTGGCCGTATGGGAGAGGATGCTAAATTAATTGAATTTGCGATGGCCTATGAAGCCAATACAGACTTTTTGAATGTAAGGCCCATATTACAGCAATCATAATAATTTTTTAGTAAACTGCTGCCCCACCGTCCTCAGCACGAGAGTCAGCAGCACCAGAAACTACACCAGTTTCAGCGTCACGATGGACTCCCATCGCAGTTCCTATTGAGTTTCTTGAGCGAACTTTATGCCCATAAGACTCATAGATGGCTTGCGTATCAGCTGAGATTCCAAGTTTCTCAAAGGTCGTAATGTCAGGAAGCCATTGATGATGAATTCTAGGCGCCTCAATAGCTTCTGCAATAGTCATTCCATGATCAACAAAATTAAGGATGGTTTGCATGGTGGTATTAATAATGGTTTTTCCACCCGGGCTACCAGTAGCGAAAACTGGGATTCCATCTTTTGCTACAATTGTTGGGGTCATACTGGATAACATTCTTTGTTCTGGTCTTATCTGGTTCGGAGGGGTACCAATTTCTCCCCTTATATTGGTCACTCCAGGCTGTTCATTAAAGTCACCCATTTCATTGTTCAACAGGAAGCCTGCTCCTTCAACCACGATATGTGATCCATAACCAAATTCTAATGTATATGTCAGGGAGACCATATTTCCCTCTTTATCTACCACTGAAAAATGTGTAGTTTCATCACTTTCGTATACTTCTGCAAATAACGCTGGATCACTTTCCGATTTTGTATTCAAATCAATGGTTTTTTGTAAGTTAATTGCATGTTCTTTTGATGTTAAACGTTCAAGAGGCATATTCTTATTGAAGTCAGGATCACCAAGATAGTTTGCTCGATCCGCATAACCACGACGCATTGTCTCGGTTAAAATATGTAGATATTGAGCTGAGTTGTGACCAATTTGGTTAAGATCATACTGTTCCAGAATATTTAGCATTTCAGATATAATTACTCCACCAGAACTTGGCGGTGGCATGCTGATAATTTCATAATCACGATAGTTATTTTTAATTGGTTTCCGTTCAACTGCTTCGTATTTTTTTAGATCTTCAAGTGTGATAAGCCCATCATTCGCAGTCATAAAATTAGCTATTAACTCTGCAGTTCTACCACCATAAAAACCTTCTTTGCCATCAGACTGAATTCTTTCTAGAGTGTTTGCTAGATCATCTTGTTTCCATAGATCTCCAACTAAATAGGGTTTACCTTGATCTTTATAAAAGATTTTTTGCGAACTAGGGTAGTTACCAAACCAAGATTTTCTTCTTTGATTATTAAAATCATCATGTAATTTGAAAGTAATTGGTATCCCTTGGCGAGCTAGTTTAATAGCAGGACTGAGTAATTGCTTCCATTCGAGAGAACCAAGACGTTGATGCGCTAACTCAAGACCAGCAACAGTTCCAGGAACACCTACTGCTTTGATGCTAAAATGATCTATAGGTCCTATTTCGTTATTAATGACCTTACCATCAGCGTCGAGATACATGTCTTTAGTTGCAGCGAGTGGTGCTTTCTCACGAAAATCAAATGTGGTGGTTTCGCCATTAACTCCATGATAGACGAGAAATCCGCCCCCACCTATATTCCCAGCTGTTGGGTGCGTGACCGCCATCGCAAATGCAGTAGCAACAGCTGCATCGATAGCATTCCCCCCCTCTTTTAATATTTGAATACCCACTTTTGAGGCTATCAAGGAAGAAGAAGCTATAGCGCCATTATTGCCACGTTCAGGAGTTTTTCCAGCGGCACTCAGGTTGGTTGATATAATGAATAATAAAACACCGATTGATATAAAAAGTCTTGAGGATTTTATATTGAGCAAGATGGCACCTATTTTTAGTAGTTTATGTTTATATTAATGATCTATTATTAACCAGTTTCTTTCAATGTAAATAATAAAATGAGTAGGTATGCTAATATTAGATACAAATACATTCAAACATTAATGAAAAATTTAGTATTATCGTGTCTATAAAAAGTATTTATCGTAAAGCGGTTAAATATATTTTTTCATTTACTTAGAGGAAAAGCTATGAGAAGTCTTACAACAATTATACTGTGCTTATTCAGCATCACTGCACTGGCTTGCAAAGGTACGCTTTTAGATCATAATTTCAAAAAATTAGCTTCAGATGAAGAAGTAAATTTATGTGAAACATACTCAGGCAAGGTTATTTTGGTTGTCAATACAGCGTCCAAGTGCGGATATACTTATCAATATGATGGTTTAGAGAAACTTAATAAGGAATATGGCAATGAGGGGTTAGTAGTGCTTGGCTTTCCTTCTAATGATTTCATGGGGCAAGAGCCAGGAACTGAAGAAGAGATTCAAGATTTTTGTAGACTTACTTATGGCGTAAAGTTTCCAATGTTTGAAAAAACAACTGTTAAAAAGAACAATGCTCATCCCTTCTATCATGGTTTAGCTGATTCGGCCGGTAGCTATCCGCAATGGAATTTTCATAAGTATTTGATTGGTAGAGATGGCGACCTCATCACTGACTTCAGATCTGGTACAAAACCTTATGATAATGAAATCATAGGGGCATTAGAAAAGGCGCTGCAAGAAAATACCTAATAGTTTATTTTGAGTGAAGCGAGCGTTATTTCTCTATTACCGGTAGTTGCGACACTATGTGTGTCTTTAAGTTCAAGAAATGTTCTCTTAGGATTATTCTCGGGAGTAATCTTGGGTGTCTTTCTTCTGCACTCAACGTCACCACTTTTGTTTCTTCCTTTGGTTATAAATGATTATTTAGTTCCTGAAGTTGCTGATACATATAATGCAAGTATTCTTATTTTACTTGGGTTTATTGGTGGTTTTGTAAAATTAATCCAGTATTCTGGTGGTGGTTTGGCGTTCGCAAAGATCACCATGAAATTTATAATTAATAAAGCATCAGCTCAAATTAGCGCATGGTTTAGTGGTATTCTAATTTTCTTTTCTGATCTGGGTACGCCATTAATTGTAGGTCCAGTATTTCAACCCTTATTTGACCAGTATGGTATTTCAAGACAGAAGTTAGCTTTTATAATCGATTCAACCTCATCACCGATTGCAATATTAATCCCTTTTATCGGATGGGGGGTATTTACGATGAGTGTTATTAAGGATAGCTTTGAGATTAACCAGATAATCCTCAGTGAATGGGAAGTTTTTGTTTCCGCTATTTCTTATCAATTTTACGCTTGGCTGGCAATTAGTATTGTACCAGTATTATCAATATTAGGTTTTGACTATGGTGAAATGCGTGTCGCGGAAAGTGCAACAAAAATTTCAAAAAACTCATCTAAAAGTTATCCTAAAAATATTGCAGCAATTTTCGTTTGGCTACCTCTTTTAGTTTTGGGCTTAACATTATTTTCTGTTCTCAGTATCTATGGATTCCCAGATAAACAGATACCTGGATCTGATTTTAGAGCAGCACTTGCCTCCGCATATTTTTTGGCAACTATTACTCTTATCTCTTTGGTTTTATTTAAGGGGGTAAAAAAACTCAGTGATTTACTTTCTGTTTATATAAAGGGTATGTCTGGAATGCTCCCTATTGCAGCAACACTCATTCTCGCATGGGCGTTAGGTCAAGTCAGTGAGGAGCTTGGAACGGGACAATATGTTGGTAACTTAGCTAAAGAAATAGTGAGTCCAAGTTTATTGCCTTTTGTAATTTTTCTTGTCTCTGGCGTTATTTCTTTTGCTATTGGCTCATCTTGGGGAACTATAATTATTATGATGCCTTTATCTATTCCTTCCGCTATAGCTACGGGAAATGAGTTTCCAATAATCATTGGCGCAGTTCTCTCGGGTGCTTTATTTGGTGATCATTCATCCCCCATATCTGAAACAACTATCCTCTCTTCAATTGGCGCAGGTATTGAGCCATTATCACATTTTCGTACGCAAATTCCTTATGCGCTAACAAATGGTATAATAGCTTCGATAGGTTTTTTGATAGCTGGACTCACCTCAATGACATGGATTGTCTTATGTATGTTCTTAATACAAATATTGACCATGACTATTCTTAGGTATCTTCGGCATTAAGTTCTTTTAGAAGTCCGATAAAAAAAGTATATTATTCTTTATTAGAGAATTTGCTAAAAAATACAATGGAGAGTTTGAAGAAAATGAATAGAAGATTATTTTTTGAAATGCTGGGAACAGCCGCAGTTGCCTTTGGTGTTTCTAAGAGTGCAAACTCACAAGTATCATATAGCGCAGAAGCAAAAATCAAACAATTAGGGCTTACCTTGCCGGAAGCTGCCCGACCTGTTGCGGTTTACGTTCCATATCGAATATCGGGCAATCAAGTATTTATTGCGGGTCAGATTCCTCCTAATGATTTGGATACTCCAACTTATGGTAAGTTAGGAAAAGATTTAACGGTTGATGATGGTTATATCGCGGCGCAACAAGTTGGTCTTAGAATAATCGCTCAGCTCAAAGCAGCTTGTGATGGTGATCTTGATCGAGTCGTAAAATGTATACAAATTCGAGGATTTGTAAATTCTACAGATGACTTCACTAAACAGGCAAATGTTATAAATGGCGCTTCAGAGTTACTACGTGATGTTTTTGGTGATGCGGGATTATCTGCTAGAGCTGCTCTTGGTGTTAATACATTACCACTAAATGCAGCTGTTGAGATTGAATCAATGTTTGAAATAAAAGTTTAAAAAAATTATTAATTAATACAGTTATGAGGAATAAGAAATGAGAATAATATTATCTATTTATCTGCTATTTTTTTCGATGGGATCTGCGTTAAGTCAAAATTCACTCCCTTTTGAAATAGAAAGAATTGCCAGTTTTGATAGCCCTTGGGCGATGGCATTTCTACCTGACGGAGATATCTTGGTTACTGAAAAATCAGGCCGTCTTTTAATGATGAGCTCTGAAAATGGTAATATGATTGAAGTTCAAGGAATTCCTTCTGTTGCCTATGATGGACAAGGTGGTTTAGGTGATGTCACGCTGCATCCAGACTATGTAGATAATAAAATGCTTTATTTAAGTTTTGCAGAAGCTGACGAAGATGATAAAGACAAGAAAGGTGCAGCTGTTATTAGAGCGAAACTGAATATCAAAAATAATAGTGCCGAACTTACTGACATAAAATATATTTGGAGACAGGTACCAAAAGTTACTGGAAGCGGTCACTACGGTCACCGAATAGAATTTTCCAGTGATGGCTTTTTGTATATCTCTTCGGGCGATCGTCAAAAATTTGATCCAGCTCAGGATATGACCATGAATTTAGGTAAAATCCTTCGCTTATATGATGATGGCAGTATTCCAGAGGATAATCCTTTTTATGCTTATGGTGGAGTTGCTGCAGAAATATGGTCACTAGGGCATCGTAATCCGTTGGGTTTTGATTTCGATGCTGATGGACAACTTTGGGAAACAGAAATGGGACCAAAAGGTGGAGATGAATTGAATCGAGTATTTAAGGGAGCGAATTATGGTTATCCGCTGGTTTCAAATGGTAGGCATTACAATATGGGAGAGATTCCTGACCATCACACAAGGCCCGAATTTATAGAACCAAAAGAATGGTGGACTCCAGTAATTTCTCCAAGCTCATTTATAATTTATCAAGGTGATCTATTTTCCGATTGGAAAGGTGATGGTTTTATATCGGGATTGTCTTCGAAATCTCTGGTGCATGTGAAGTTTTCTGGTTCATCGGCTGAAGAAATAGAGCGCTTTGATATGGGCAAACGTATTCGTTCAGTTGAGGAGGGCCCTGATGGCGCACTTTGGCTGCTGGAAGATAAAAAAGGTGCTCGGATGTTAAAGTTGACACCAAAACTTTAATACTGAATAGAAGCATTCATTAGAGAGTTTTAATATTGAAATGAATCATTTTTTTAGAGTCTCTATATTGCTTGCTTCTTTTTCCTCTCCCTTTTTATTTGCAGAGAGTATCGAAGATATAAGGGAATTATTACCAGAGCAAGTCTCTAGTCAACGAATTGAAGCCGATATAAGGCAGTTGGTTAGTTTTGGTACACGACATACCTTGTCAGAAACCAACTCAGATAAGCGGGGTATTGGTGCGGCTCGCCGATGGATCGAAAATGAATTCAATCAGATCTCGTCAGCTTGCGGTAATTGCCTTGATGTTATTCGAATCAGCGGTGTTGTCTCTGGAAAAGAGCGAGTGCCAATTGCGACAGAGATTGTCAATATTATAGCTATTCAAAGGGGCAATGTAGACCCCAATAGAATGGTTATGATGAGTGGCGATATAGATTCTCGAGTGAGTGATCCTATGGATTATACCTCAGATTCGCCAGGAGCTAACGATAATGCCAGTGGTATGGCTGGTGTTATTGAGGCGGCTAGAGTCCTCTCCAAATCAAGATTTCCTGGAACTATTATTTATGCTGGGCTGTCTGGTGAAGAGCAAGGCTTATTTGGTGGAGAGATCGTGGCACGCCATGCTTTAGAGAAAGGCTGGCAAATAAAAGCGGTCTTAAACAACGATATGATCGGCAATATTACTGGTATTGACGGCGTTACAGACAATTCGTCAGCCAGAGTGTTTTCAGAAGGTACGCGTTTTCTTGAAACCAAAGATGAGGCTCTAAAAAGACGCTATAGAGGTGGAGAAGTGGATTCGCCATCAAGGAATATTGCTCGTTACATAGATAAAATGGCTGACCAATTTATAACCAATCTTGATGTGATGATGATTTATAGGCTTGATCGTTTTGGAAGAGGCGGGCATCATCGTCCCTTTAATGAGCTTGGTATTCCTGGTGTGAGAATCATGGAAACGCACGAACATTATCACCGTCAACATCAAGATATTAGGTTGGAAAATGGCATTGAATACGGTGACGTGATTGAGGGCGTGGATTTTGAATATGCAAAAAAATTAACCGCATTGAATGTTGTTTCATTAGCCGGCATGGCATCAGCTCCTCCTTTTCCCTCTAATTTAAAGATAAAGGGAGCGGTAAGTGCTAATACTATCCTTGAATGGACCATCCCAGAAAGTAATGTTGCTGAGAATCTAAGAGGGTATAAGGTATATTGGCGTCATACATCAAGTCCTGAATGGACCAACAGTCGATATGTTGGTTTGGTGAATAATTACACATTAGAAAATATTGTCATTGATAATTATTTTTTTGGTGTAGCAAGTGTCTCTAATGATGGATATGAATCACCAGTAGTATTCCCAGGAATAATGGGATCTTTTGATTAGAATTAAATTTCTGAAAAATTCATAAATGAGAACAACTAATGAGTGAACCACGCCAAGCTTCTTTATTAGAGTCATTAATACCAATCATGAGCCTTGTCTTTATGTTGGGATTTTCAGTATTCTTCTTTGGATCTGATTCATCGTATGGACCGAATCAAATTGCTTTGATTATAGCTGCAGCCATTGCAAGTATGGTGGCTATTAAAATTGGACATACTTGGTCAAATATCTTGGAGTCCATGGTCGCTAGTATCAGTACCGCGATGGGCGCATTGTTAATTTTTCTTTGTGTGGGCGCTTTGATTGGAACTTGGCTAATTTCTGGTACTGTGCCAACACTGATTTTTTATGGTCTTGAGTTACTGAATCCAAAGATATTTTATCCAGCAGCATGTCTTATTTGTGCCGTTGCCGCTCTAGCTACTGGGAGCTCATGGACTGTTGCAGGCACTCTTGGTGTAGCTCTTATAGCTGTCTCAATTGGTTTGAATCTTTCACCTGCTATAGCCGCAGGCGCCATAATTTCAGGAGCTTATTTTGGCGATAAAATGTCTCCACTTTCAGATACTACTAATTTAGCCCCCGCAGTTACAGGTACCGATTTATTTGCACACATAAAACACATGGCCTGGACAACTACTCCATCATTTTTAATGGCTTTAGTAATTTTTATGATATTAGGTTTTGGTGTAGATTCAGATATAGAAGATTCTACAATCACTCTTTTGACTGAAACATTAGATGCCACCTTCAATATTACTTTATTAGCATTGTTACCTTTATTGGTAGTTTTCCTCATGGCTATTCGTAAAGTTCCAGCATTACCTACAATTTTATTTGGCGCTATATTGGGTGGAGTTATGGCATTTTTTCTACAGCCCGAAGCCGTCATTATTTTTGCAGACTCAAATGATCTGCCTCCAACTTTATCGCTAATCAAGGGTATTTGGCTGGCCTTAGCAACTGGCTATACTTCAGCTACAGGTATTCCAGAGATAGACAGCTTACTTTCACGTGGTGGCATGCAATCTATGCTTAACACTATGTGGCTTGTCATTAGCGCAATGTCATTTGGTGCTGTTCTTGAACTTGCTGGAATGTTAAAAACAATCATCAGCTCGTCTCTTAAAGCAGCAAAATCAACTGGCTCCTTAATCTCAACAGTCATTCTTAGTTGTATTAGCATTAATATAGTATGTGCTGATCAATACATCTCTATTGTGTTGGCAGGGAAAATGTTTAAAGCAGAGTTCAAAAAACGCAACCTTGACCCAAAAAATCTTTCAAGAGTAATTGAGGATTCTGGAACATTAACCTCTCCTTTAGTGCCATGGAACACATGTGGCGCTTATATGGCAGCTACTCTGGGTGTGCCAACCTTTACCTACTTACCATATGTTTTTTTTAATTTGATTAATCCCGTAATTTCAATGATTTATGGGTTTACGGGTTTTACTATTGAAAAATTGGATAAAAATAAAGGATGAGCTTTATTTAAGCTTATAATTTTTTACTCAAATAATTGAATCTGTCACAAAACTTTACAATTAATTATTATATTTATCTCCCAATTTTCGATTAAAATGCGTTATGACAAAAAATATTAATTTGTCCGTGATATTTATTCTATTTAGTTGGATGTCAAACTGTCTAGCAGGAGGAGGTGTTTTACTCTCTGAAGATAGTTGTATTATCACTATTGGATTTTATGAGGCTCATTTTACTGCCTATCAACCAGATTCATCTGGCGATAAGCAATTTTGTGAGGATCTTGACGAAACAGGGAATACAATTTTTGTCCTAGATTATCTGCACAAGAGTTTAAGTCAGGTTCCTGTAGATTTTCGAATTATTAAAAATGTGACTGATAAGGGTGAGTTTGTGCAAATGGCAGACATAATAAAAATTCAAGATATTGATCCTGTCACGGTTTTTTATCAGGAGCCAATTATTAAAACTAATGCATCTTATGCTGTAAACCATAAATTTCTCGAGAAAGGTGAGTATGTAGGTATAGTCACAGCTGGTCATCCGACAAACAATAATATTTACTCATCTGTCTTTCCATTTAGTGTTGGGGCAAGTAATTTGTCATGGTCAATTATCATTTTTTTTGGTCTCATACTTATATTCGGTACTTATTTATTTCGCACGATGAAAACGGATTAGATCGATGCAAATAAAAAATTTAAAAAAACAATATCTACTATTAGTAATCTCAGTGCTTGCCATGCTGTTGGTATATCCATCTCAATGGTATCCTTTTGATGTCCGTTTGACACTCACCTCTTGGTTTGGAGCGAAAGACTATCGGTCTCTACCACAATCAACAAAAACTTTAGATTCACAGTCTGAGCTAGCTTGCCCTGAGGATCCATCAGGCTGGCGTGATTCTCAGATTATCGAAGGAGTCAACATTGAGGAATCGTTACCTTGTATGGCGGATAATCCATATGGAGTAGCGGCATTTGTATTGGGAACGAACAATGTGAGTGAAGAGACATTGCAACGCAGTGGATTAAGTTCAGATGCAATTGTAAAAGGCAGAGATCTTGATGGGGATGGCGATCCAGATGAGATTCACATACGGTTAGAAGTTGTCGAACTTAATGGCAGTTCTCCAATTTCGAAAAGGCCAGTCACAACTTATGATATCGCTCCTGGCGTTCAACCTGGTATATGGGTATTCGCTCCAAAATTAATTGGAATGGCCGTCGAAAATTTTGAAACACAAGAGGCCAGATACTCATTAAAACTTCCTTCACCAGCAATTCGTGTTGAGCAAGGCGATGTGGTTAAGGTTACACTTGAAAATACTCATTACATGCCACATACATTGCATTTGCATGGCGCTGACCATGGTTTCATAGATAGTAATGGGGAAGGTAATGATGGCGTGCCTTTGACAAGTGAATTACCTATTCTTCCTGGACAGTCACGGACCTATGATTTAACACCCAGGAAAGCTGGCACCATGTTTTATCATTGTCATGTTCAACCACATGTTCATGTTCAGATGGGCTTACAAGGTTTATTTATAATAGAAGAAAATAGACCAAACAATAATTTACAAACAATGAACTTAGGGGCTGGAAAGGTAAGGGTTCCATCAAAATCTTTAAAAGAATCGTATGATAGTGAATATGATTTACATTATCTTGATCTTGATAAAGAACTTGGAGTTAGAATTCAAGATAATAATGATCCAAGATTAATCACAAAATCAATGCATCGTGATTATGACATTACGGATGCAAATGTTGATTTTTTCACTTTAAATGGGCGGTCATTTCCTTATACTTTTAGAGAATCTTTGATCATCTCTAAAGAAGGCGAAAAGGCAAAATTAAGAGTTGTAAATGGAGGTAGTAAAGGAATTGCTCTACATACTCATGGACATAAATTTACAGTTATTGAAAGAGATGGAGTTAAACTACCAATATCAAACAGAACTCCTCAGGATGTTCTATGGATGGCAACATCACAGCGATATGATATAGATCTTTCTTTTACAAACGATGGCACTAAAACTTATGGACCTGGCATTTGGTTGTATCATGATCACCAAAATAAAGGTACAACCACTGATGGTATTGCTCCTGGAGGCAATATAAGCGCAATTGTTGATAAAGCATATCTTGATAAATCAGGTTGGCCAATGACTCGTGGGGTTGATTATGCTCAATATTTCAGCGCCGATTACTATAGAAAAGAGATTCCAATTTGGGAGAGCTATATCCCAGCATTTTATTCTGAGCCCGATAAAGACAATATTTTATTATTCAGAATTCTCTTATTGATGTTATTTTTTGGGAGTTTCCTAGCAATTTTACGATCAATATATACAGAAAAAAATAAAGGTAAATCATGATAAATCAAAAATTATGGTGTATCACTCTAGCTCTGTTTTTTATCTATCCATCATATGGGCTTCAGCACTCAATGTCTGGCACTCACTCGATGTCTGGCAACCACTCAATGTTAGGTCATCATTCTATGTCTGGAGATAATGGCAGTATTGTTATGAATGCTAATCATCATAATTTACCGTTGGGCTGCGAGCGTATTTCTGGAGAAAAAAGCATTACTGTAAAAGCGGCCCAAAAATATGCGAAAGAAATCCCTGGATCAATATTTGGTATGAATGAACATGAATGGAAAGTTGAACCATGCACAAGAGTGACAGTGACTTTTATTAATGAAGATGATGTTCGTCATCAATGGATGGTGCATGGACTCCCTAAATATTTATATCCAGCTGGAATGTTCCATATAGAATCAATGGCTGGTAAAACCACGACGGGAACATTTATTGTTCCAAGTGAGGATCGAAATTATTTAGTTCATTGTGATATGGCTCAACATATGGAAATGGGAATGAGAGGTCAACTCGTTGTGGGTGAAGGTAATGGAGATTTATGGGCTGTAACTGGAATCACTGAACCCTTTTATCGAGCTTCTTACTTACCAGATAACTTAATATATTTGTCCCTAATTGTCTTATTTTTAGGGTATTCTTTGACTTCATGGCTTGTGCGTCTGCGTCAGAAGCGTTAAATTTGATTAACTAAATTGAAATAAAGGCCAGGATAATGAAGCAAACTGAAAGTAATAATCCTTCAATCCTCATCAGTTTAGCTGCATTATTCATTATTATTTATGCATTGCAAGCAGCCGCAGCATTAATTATTCCTTTTTTATTGGCAATCTTTCTTGCTTTGATTACTTTGAGACCGATGTTTTGGTTGCAAAGTAAAAAGATACCCGCATTCATAGCAGCATTGATTATTGTTGCATCAATGATGCTTCTCCTATTGTCTATTGGCAGTGTATTAGGAACATCTATTGCAGAATTTACGTCTGTTTTACCTGAATACCAAGAAAGGTTGGATATAATACTAGAGAATTTTATGGGTGCAGCACCTAATTATTTTTCAAGCGATCAGACTTCTCTGAATTTTAGTGAAATTCTTGATCCAGGGTGGGCGATGAGTCTTGCGGCATCTTTATTGAACGCATTGCGTGATGTTTTGACAAATGCATTCTTGATCATGTTTACAATGATTTTTATTTTACTGGAAGCATCAGCCTTTGAAATTAAATTACTTGCCGCCTTCAAACGCAAACGTGATTCATTCGTGAGGCAAAAAATATTTGTAGCTAATTTAGGGCGTTATTTAGGAATTAAGACCATTATGAGTATTGCTACAGGTACTTCTGTTGCTTTGGCAACATCATGGATCGGCCTTGATTTCCCCTTGTTGTGGGGTATGTTTGCTTTTCTTTTGAATTATGTACCTACCATTGGTTCAATCATAGCGGCTGTGCCCGCAGTATTGATGGCTTTAGTGCAGCTAGGGGTTGGTGATGCGATTACTACAGCAATTGCATTTTTTGTAATCAATCTTGTATATGGAAATTTTATTGAACCCAAATTACTCGGTTACGGAGTTGGCTTGTCTCCTTTGATAGTCTTCATTAGTTTATTTTTTTGGGGCTGGGTATTTGGCCCTGTTGGCATGATCCTTTCTGTGCCCTTAACTATGGCACTAAAAATGACCTTAGAGAGTGACGAAAAAACTCAGTGGTTGGCAATTATCATGGGTTCAGAAGACGATGCTCAGCATGAGATTACGACTAAATAATTATCCCAACAGTTTTCTGGATTTGTTAATTGCTCTTACCACACGATCAACATGATCGACTGTATTGTATATGTGAGGAGAAAGCCTCAAGCCTCCAGTTCCAGCCAGTATTACACCTCCATCCTTGAGTACATTATCGAGTAACTGACGTCTATTTTCTTGGGGTGCTTTTAGAATAATTACATTGCTAGTGAAATCAGAATGATGTGATGAGACAAACTCTACATCGATATCAACCAATGACTGCCGAAGATAATCTGCAATTTTTATAGCTCTCCTTTCAACACCTGAAGGGGTGATTGAGGTATGAAAATTAACTGTCTCTGAGAGGGCTGCAAGGGCTGCATCATTTCGCTGACCAAATGCTTCGAATTTTCTCGCACCTTTAGCATTAGTTTCTGCAGCATTGCCCCAGCCGATACTGACGATTCCAGGCCAGATACGATTTATACTTTCTTGGCGCACAACCAATAAACCTATTTCTCTGGGTCCCATATACCATTTATGAGAACTACCACTAAAAGTATCGCATCCCATTGCATCAAGATCTACATCCATCAAACCCCAAGTTTGAGCACCATCTACGTGAATATGTACTTGTCCATGCTTAGCTTTTATTGCCTGGCATATCTCTTGTGCGGGTAGTCTAAAACCAGTGATGTTTGAAATATGAGTAAATGAGATTACTTTGGTTTTATGAGTAATTTTCTCGAGGAATAAATCGACTACTTTGTCGATATCTTGAGTATTAACGGGGACATTAATATGATTAATTTTACAGTTACTGCGTTTCGCTCTTACTGACCATGAGACATCATTGGAAGGATGGTTTTGATCCCATAACAAAATTTCATCACCCGCCTGAAGTGATATCCCTTGGACCACAATATTATTGGCTTCAGAGGTATTTCTAGTAATAGCAATATCATCAGCGCTTATATTGAGCTGCTTACCGAGTCCATTTCGGGCAACTTCTTTTATTGCCATGATACGCGTTCTATTTTGACCACTCATATCGAAATCTAAGTCATCACTAAAAGAATCTATGGATTTATTTATTGCAGTTGGCATTGGACATAAATTAGCTGCATTCATAGGTATTTTATTATCGGAGAATCCAAATGCTTTTTCTGGAGAAACACCTGCAATATCTGCAGCTGCAATTTTATAACCAATGAGACTACCTGCTATTGGGGCAGCAGTGATTGCCTTGATAAAGTGCCGACGCTTAATATCCATGATAAATCCTTTAGTTAATTATAAAATTTAATTAAGACTTTATATCCCTGATAAAAACATAATTATTTTTTTCAGTCAAAGTGAAATATCCACCGACTCTTGTCCATGGTATCGTATTACAAAATAAATAATTATGGATATTATTGATGGATTTATTTGATATCAAGCAAAAGAAATTACCTGTCAATGGAAGCCTTTTAGAGTTTCCAGTTAATCGGGTCTATTGTGTAGGAAGAAATTACACTGATCATGTGATCGAGATGGGTGGAGATATTGTGCATGAATCTCCATTTTATTTTATAAAATCGACCGATACATTATTCATTAATGGTGGTGATGTTAATTATCCTTCTATGACAGATAATTTACATCATGAGATTGAATTGGTAGTCGCTATTCATAAAGGTGGCAAGAATATTCAACCAGAAGATGCTCTTGAGCATGTCTTTGGTTATGCTGTTGGTATTGATTTAACTCGTCGTGATCTTCAATCTGAAGCAAAAAAATTGGGCCGTCCATGGGATACTGGAAAGACATTCAATCAAGCAGCCCCTATTTCGCCATTGCAGCCGGCTTCAGATATTGGTCATCCTGTTAATGGAAAAATTCAATTGATGGTAAATAATTTGATTCGACAAGATGGAGATATTAACGAAATGATTTGGAGTGTGCCAGAGTCAATCGCCAGGTTATCTTCATTTTTTGAGCTTGTGCCTGGTGATATCCTATTTACTGGCACACCATCAGGGGTTAGCAAAATTGTATTAGGTGATAATATTAAAGGTAAAATTGATGGTATTGGTTATATAGAAATTAATATTATTTAAGATAATTTTTAGTTGGAGTATTAAAAAGTGAAAGGAATAAATAAGAGTATTTTATTATTATTTGGTTTAATTATAACTGGATGCAGTCAGAATGAAGGCACTCAGCTTGGTGCTGATATGATTCTTACCAATGCTCGCGTTTATACAATGCGATGGGATGAGCCAGACTCTAATGGAACTTTATCTTCTAAGGCACCCAATAACGAGGGATGGCGACCTGATGCAAATGCAGTGGTTATTCAGAATAGTAAAATTAAATTTGTTGGTCAAACTACCAAAGCACTCTCATATAAAGGAGAAAAAACTCAAATCATTGATCTTGCTGGAGCCACTGTTTTACCTGGCTTAGTTGATTCTCATACGCATGTTTTTGGTGTAGGTGCAGCACTTGAGAGGGTTGACTTAATTGGAGTATCGACCGAAGAAGAAATGGTAGCAAGAGTAGTTGAAAGAGCCAAAATAACGCCCAAAGGAGACTGGATTATTGGTCGTGGATGGGATGAGGGAGTTTGGGCAAACCGTTATCCAGATAAGGAGTTATTAACTAAATTTGTTCCTGATCATCCAGTATTTTTATCAAGTTTACATAGTTTTGGAGGGCTTGTTAATCAAAAGGCATTAGATGTTGTCGGAATTAATTCAAGCACGAAAGTACCGTAGGTGGAGAAATTAGATTAGGCATTAATGGAGAGCCGAATGGTCTTTTTTTAAATCGAGCAGTACCTTTAGTAAGAGATGCTATTCCAACACCCTCGCAAGAAGCGATGATGATTAGAGCTCTAGCTGGTCTCAATCAAATGGCAGAGGATGGTTTTGTGGCAGTACATGATGCAGGACTTGATTCATCAATGATGGCAGCTTTAGAAGAGCTAGAAGCACAAAATCTATTACCAATTAGGGTTTATGGAATGTTATCACTCAGGGATGAGTCATTGATGGAGAAATGGATCAATAAGGGCCCTGATGAGGATTTAGATAGCATGTTGGTTACTCGATCTGTAAAGGCTTATTATGATGGTGCATTGGGGTCAAGAGGGGCGAGATTATTGAATGATTATTCTGATTTGCCTGGCCATCGGGGAATTAGTGGTGATGGATACGGCTTTAATGAGATATTAATGACTCGAGCTATGAATAAAGGGTTTCAAGTTGCAATTCATGCTATTGGTGATGCTGGTAATCGTGAGGTTCTAGATATACTAGAGAGAGTTTTTGATGAATCTCCTTCTACCAAATCTAATCGCCATAGAATCGAGCATGCTCAAATACTTCATCCAGACGATTTACCTCGACTTGGGCAGCTTGGCATAATTGCATCGATGGAGCCGCAGCATGCAGTCGAAGATAAGACCTGGGCCGAGACTCGTCTGGGGTTAGAGCGTATTAAAGGAGCTTATGCTTGGAGGTCTTTAAGACAAAATAAAGCTCATTTAACATTTAATTCTGATAATCCAGGTTCAGATCATAATATTTTTTATGGTTTGCATTCGGCTATCACTCGGCAAGATAAATACTCCCTTCCTGAGGGTGGTTGGTACATTGAAGAAGCAGTTAATGTAGATGAAGCAATTCGTGCATATACTTCTTGGTCAGCTTATGCCAGTTTTAAAGAGGACGTGACTGGTATCATAGCTGTTGGCAGATGGGCAGACTTAAGTATTATGAATGTGGATCCATTCTTAATATCAGATGATAGTCCTGTTGATTTATTAGATGGGCAGATTTTAATGACCATCGTCAATGGATCAATTGTATATGAGAGATAAATCTACTTACAAATAGAGAGATAATATGAATTATTACCGTTTATTTTTTGCTAGTTTGGTTTTTATGCTATCAGTTGCTTGTTCTAAATCTGAAACAGTCGAAATCACTGTTTCACCTGAGTATGATTTTCAGTCATCAGGAACAAGGCAATTTGAATGGGATGATGAAAAAGATATTGGCTGGATTAAAGTTTTACTCGAAGAAGCTAATTTTAAGGACACCAAAGTTGAAGTAGCTGAAATATATTTCCCCCCTGGCTATCAGGATATTGCTCATATGCATGAATTGGAATTACTCTATGTTCTTGAGGGTAAACTTGATCATATTGTGAATGGAAAATCACACATATTAATGCCGGGCATGTTAGGTATCGTAAGTGAACCAGATTTAGTAGTGCATCGTTCGGATTCGGATTATGGCGCACGCGTACTTGCTATATGGCCTAATGGAAAAGAAGTAAAAGCCATTAAGGAAGAGGGTTTAAGAGAAATTTCCTTAATCATTAACCAATAATCCTCATGTTATGCTGAGTAAGTTAGACGTTATCTTATGTTCAAAATGATAATAGAATAATGCAAGGAAAATTAACCAGAACCTTAAGTTACAAGGAAGTTGTGGCACTCTCTTTTGGAGCCATGATTGGCTGGAGTTGGGTAGTCATGTCTGGTACTTGGGTCATAAATGCAGGAAGCCTAGGTGCTATAGCAGCTTTTTTGGTGGGTGGTTGTGTAGTTTTACTTGTGGGTCTCACTTATGCTGAATTAGCATCATCCATGCCTGTAGTTGGTGGAGAGCATACTTATTCTCATAGAGCATTGGGATCAACTGCATCTTTTATTTGTACTTGGTCTATTTTATTCGGTTATGTTTCGGTTGTTTCATTTGAAGCGGTGGCTTTACCAACAGTAGTAGAATACATACTCCCGAACTTGAATCATATTTATTTGTGGACAATTCTAGACTGGGATGTTCATGCTAGTTGGGTCATGGTTGGTGTAAGCGGAGCATTTTTAGTTTCTTTGATCAATATTTTGGGCATTAAAACAGCAGCAAGAATCCAATTATTAGTTACAGGAATGATTATTATTGGTGGTTTGATTTTATTGATGGGTGCTAGCAAAGCAGGGCAAATAAGTAATTTAAGTCCTTTCTTTCAAAATCAAACTCAAGGTTTTTTGAGTGTATTAATCATGGTGCCTTTTATGTTTGTTGGGTTTGATGTTATTCCACAGGCAGCCGAAGAATTAAATATTTCATTTAAGAAGATTGGACATACAATCATATTGTCTATTTTAATGGCAATTACTTGGTATATTTTAATTATATTAGCTATTTCTTTATCTCTTAATTATCAGTTTCTTTCTTCCTCAAAATTACCTACCGCCGATGCAGCTATGGTTTTATTTGATTCTAGATTGATGGGTAATTTACTTGTGATGGCTGGCATAGGAGGTTTATTAACAAGTTGGAATGCATTCTTAATTGGTGGCAGTCGTGCTATTTATGCGATGGCTGTTGCTGGACAATTGCCGTCATTCTTGAGTCATCTTCATCCCAAATATAATACCCCATATAAAGCGATTATATTGATGGGATCAATCTCAATGATTGCTCCCTTTTTTGGGCGACCGGCACTATTATGGCTTGTGAATGCTGGCGGACTGGGTATTGTTATAGCGTATGTAATTGTGGCGGTTTCTTTTTTAGTATTACGTTATCGTGAGCCTAAAATGGTTAGACCTTATAAAATACGTTATGGCCGTTTAGTTGGGTTTTCTGCATTCTTCTTGTCGTTAGCTTGGAGTGGATTATATTTTCCAGGAAGTCCAGCAGCATTGATATGGCCTTATGAATGGGCGCTTGTTTTTATTTGGATTTTCTTAGGCGTTATTTTTTCTTATCTTGCTAAAAGAGATACATAAGATGAATTATTCTTTTGGTATGAATAATTGTTAATCCACTACAATGGTTTAAAGTTATGACACTGAGTTATTATGTATAAAAGCTTAAAAAATTAGAGAAATTGAATATTTTTGACTACCCCGTCAGGAAAATAGCATGAAAAAAATTGGTATTGAAACTAAAACGTTACTAAAAAAAGAATTAGATGCAAATATCTTACGTTTGATACTGAATGATCCTGAGCGTCGAAATGCACTTTCATTAGAGATGATAAAACAAATCAGTGATGCTATTAACAACGCTTCATTAGATAAAAAAATAAAAGTTATTATTATTGCGGCGACAGCCCCAGCATTTTGTGCAGGTCATGATTTAAAAGAAATGACGGCAGCACGTAAACAAGCCGATCATGGCCACGCATTCTATACTGAATTATTCTCTAACTGTTCTGCCCTCATGCAACTAATTGTCAATTGCCCTAAACCAGTTATTGCTGAAGTCTCTGGAGTTGCCACTGCTGCAGGTTGCCAATTGGTTGCTAGTTGTGATTTAGCGATAGCTTCAGTGCAATCTAAATTTGCTACACCAGGTGTAAATATTGGCCTCTTTTGTTCGACACCGATGGTTGCATTATCTAGAAATGTAGCTAATAAACATGCCATGGAAATGCTTTTAACAGGCGAAATGATTGATGCAAAAAAAGCAAAGGAAATTGGTTTAGTCAATCATGTTGTTGATGAGCCTGATTTATCAGCAAGAACATCAAAGTTAGCAACCTTGATAGCAAGTAAATCACCGATTACTGTCTCGCTTGGTAAAAAAACATTTTATCTTCAGTTGGACCAGCCTTTGGATAAAGCTTATGAGTTATGCTCAGAAGTGATGACACATAACATGTTAAAAGGTGAAGCAAAAGAAGGCATAAGTGCGTTTTTAGATAAACGCTTACCTAACTGGGGAATTAAGGATGAATGATTAGAGGTGATATGAAATATTTGTGTGGCATTTGATTTTTATAAACATGATATAATTTATGTTTAAGCGTTAACTTCATAATGATTAAGGTAATGTAAAGTGAAAAATATCGTACGTTACAGCATACCAAATATGTTTACAGCAGCCAGTCTTTTGCTGGGTTTTGCCTCAATTATTACCAGTCAAACTGGAAACATAGAGCAAGCAGCATGGATGATAGTATGGTGCGGAATTTTAGATGTGATGGATGGCCTTTCTGCAAGATTATTAAATGCAACATCTCCATTCGGTGCTGAGTTTGATTCTATGGCAGATCTAGTATCTTTTGGTGTTGCGCCTGCAATATTAATGTTAAATGCAGTAATGAGTCTTAATGATATAGATCGCTATTCAGTTGAATTTTGGATTCTCTCGATTTCCGTGAGTGCTTTTGTTCTTGCAGGTGCACTTCGATTGGCAAGATATAACCTATCATCTGACAAACCAATGAAAGGTTGGTTTTCAGGTATTCCAATTACGGCTGCAGGCGGGGGTTTAACTGCTACGGCAGTCATTTTATTATTACGTTATAACGATATTCTAGGCGCTGAGTTGATTAACTTTTATGTTCCTATTTTTATGTTTATTTTAGCTATAGGTATGGTTTCAACATTTAAGTTTCCAAAAATGATGAAGCGTGATGGTATCTATATCAATTTTTTTCAAGCGTTTAATTTTTCTATTTCATGTTACTGTGCTGTAACTCGAAGTTATCCAGAATTTCTATTTTTTATGGGTATATTCCTTTTGATTGCGGGTACTTTGGCAGGTTTTTTTGCAAAAACTGAAGTAAAATAGTGTCATTTTCAATAATAAAAGATTTACAAAAAATATAATTAGAAATTGAATTCCAAAGAAAAAAATTCTCCTCTCGACTCCATGCTTGAAAGACGCAAGAGATTTCTTGGTCCAGCCTATCGTTTATTTTATGATCGCCCGTTGAATATAGTAAAAGGTGAAGGCGTTTGGCTGTTTGATAATAATAATAAACGTTATTTGGATATGTACAATAATGTCGCGCATGTTGGACATTGCCACCCTCATGTCGTAGAAGCCATCAGAAAACAAGTAGGTATATTAAATACACATACTCGTTATCTTCATGATAATGTCCTGCATTATGCAGAGAGACTTCTGAGTAAAATGCCCGATGCACTCGATGTTGTAATGTTCAGTTGTACGGGCACTGAAGCAAACGAACTTGCTCTCAGGATTGCACGAACTTATACGGAAGGCACTGGAATTATTGTCACCGAAGATGCTTACCATGGAAACTCTGAAGCGATAGCTGAAATATCTACTGAAGATAATGAGCCTGAAGATCGATCAGATTATGTTGTAACTGTGCCAGCTCCAGATACTTATCGTGGCTTATATGCTGAACAAGATGCCGCAGAAAAATATGCAGCACACATTAAAACTGCAGTGCAAACATTAGAAAAAAGAAATATAAAAGTCGCGGCATTTATAATAGATACAATTATCTCTAGCAGTGGTGTCGTAGGTGCCCCCCCTGGGTATTTAAGAGAGGCAGCGGAAATTGTTCGTAAGGCCGGTGGGTTATTTATAGCAGATGAAGTGCAACCAGGGTTTGGACGGACTGGTAAGACTTTTTGGGGGTATGAGCCTGATAATTTGGTTCCTGATATTGTTACCCTGGGTAAGCCCATGGGTAATGGTCATCCCATTGCTGCAACAGTGATACAACGCTCATTGGTTGAAAAGTTTTCGAAAAAAACTGGATATTTTAATACTTTTGGCGGTAATCCCGTGTCTTGTGCTGCTGCAATGGCTGTTATGGAGGTTATTGAAAACGAAGACCTTCAATCAAATGCTCTGAAAGTAGGAAGATATTTAAAAGAAGGTATTAAATCTATCGCAGAACAATATTCGCTCATTGGTGATGTTCGAGGCAGTGGATTTTTTATTGCAATTGAGATGGTAGAAGATAGTAAAAAAAATCCAGCAACAAAAAAGGCCTCAAAGATTGTTCAGGAATTAAAAGAACGAGGTATTTTGACAAATACCATTGGACCCGACGAGAATATCCTCAAGTTGAGACCGCCGATGGTTTTTACTAAAGAGAATGCCACTTTCTTTCTCGAGCAATTAGAAAATGTAGTAAAGAAATTCAGTTAAGATGTAGCTAATAAAAACTAGATTTAATTTCAATTAAAGGATTCATGATGTTTGGATTGCCATGGGAAACAACCTTGTTGGTTTTTGGTTTCCCTTTATTTTGGATCTTCTACACAATAATTTTTCTTTATCGGACACGAGACTGGCCAAAAGATATTAGTGATAGGAAGCAGCCTTGAATACTACTGTAATCTTTTTTTTAATTATTTATTACATAGTAGTTTTGGGGATAGGCTATTGGGCTCTTCGTAACGGTGGCAGTAAAGATTTAGAGGGCTATTTACTTGGCGGAAGAAAAATTGGTCCTGCGACAACCGCATTAACTCTTCAAACTACTTCAATGAGTGGCTACATGTTTCTTGGTGCTGGGGGGCTTGGTTATATCCAAGGATATTGGGCTCTGTGGTATGCCGTGGGTGATATTGGCGGTGGTGTCTTAAATTTTTCAGTCATTGGACGAAGAATGCGGAAATTATCACAATTATTTGGTGCGCTTACGGCTATAGAATATTTAGAAAAACGCTATCCTTCTGGCGCTCTTAGGTTAATTTCAGGTTCGCTTACAGTATTTTTGCTTGGTTTTTATGTGCTTGCACAATTTATTGCAGGTGGAAAAGGCATGGCCCTAGTAACTGGCATTCCTTATCCTATGGCTCTAGCAATTGCGGTCACTGTTATTGTTCTTTATACGTTTATGGGGGGTTATTTAGCGGTCGCTTACACAGATTTTTTTCAAAGTTTGGTGATGTTGATTGGGGTAATATGGATTTTTATTGCAGTTTTATATGAATTAGGAGGATTTACTGCAGCAAATAATGCACTGCATACTCTTGATCCCACATTACTTTCTTTGTGGGGAAAAGACCTAGGATTTGAAGGTCAATGGGGTGTTGTGGCGGGAGCACTTTTAATTTTTTCAGTTGGCTATCTTGGATGGCCGCATGTTGTTACAAGACACATGGCTATGAAATCTCCTTCAACTGCTAGATCAGCTGGTGCATGGGCAACGGTTTGGAATTTATTTTTTGTGCCAACGCCATATTTGATCGGTATTTTCGCAGTGTTAATTCTTCCAAATATGACTGATCCAGAGATGGCTATCTTTCAGGTTGCAAATAAATTATTGCCGGCAGCCGCTACTGGACTAGTTATGGCAGCAATTATGGCGGCGATAATGTCAACTGCTGACTCTCTTTTGTTACAAACAGGCACGATCGCAGCTCGTGATTTATATGAACGTTTTATTAACCCTAACGCATCAGAGAAACAGATGATTTGGGTTTCAAGAGGACTGGTGTTGGCAATAGCCATCATTGGTTATTACATTGCCCTAAAGGAGCCGCCGTCTATCTTTAATGTAGTGATATTCACTACATCAGTTTTAGGTAGTGCATTTCTACCCGCTTATGTTTGTGCGGTGTGGTGGAGAAAAGCCAATACACCAGGAGCACTTTCATCAATCATTGCAGGGGCATTAACTGCATTTTTTTGGCAGTATTTAGAAATTACCATAATGACATCAATTGCACCTATGGTAGCAGGTGTCGTGGCCTCAACCTCAATTATGATTCTAGTTAGTTTGTTAACTCAATCGAAATATCCTGTTCCACAAAATGTACTTGAATTAATTGATGAATCATCATTAGTAAGATCAATTCCAAATCTTGATAAAGTTCCACTTAATAACTCTTTGTCCGCCGAAGCATTAGAACTTGAGAGATTTTTAGGAAAGAAAAAATGAGTCAAGATAATTTAATTTCTGTTATTCAGCATGATGTATCTCAAGTGAGAATTGAGAAAATAGCTTTCAATATTTTAAGGAATGATGAGTTATTAAAAATAAGTCATTTTTACTACCCTTATTTTTATTTTAAAGCGGACTGTAAAATGCCATTTTTATATGGACGTAAAAGCTTTGCAATAAACGCTATGGTGGATGCCTGTAGTGGTCATGCAGCAACATCAGATTTATTTACTACTGAAAGAAAAGTGGTACCAGAAGGCCAGTTACTGACTAAGAAAATAACAATAGAGACTGCCCAAATAAAAGCAAAAAGATATCTTATTGATCATTTAAATCGTAAATTTAGGACGCTTGGTAATTACGATATTCTTTTGGGCAATGAACAGGAAGCATACAAATTATTTTGGGTGCTAGAATATAAAAATCAGTCAATTATGGTTGACTCTATTACAGATGAATTTGAGGTTTTAAAGTTAGGTAAAAGAGCTTGATAAGATTGCACTACTTATTATCTTGAAACTATAATTTAATGGTCTTATTTATTTTAATTTAGGAAGGAGTTTATGAGTAAGTTTTCAAGAAGAAATTTTTTAAGCACTTCAGCAGCCACGATACCTCTTGGCTTAGGTTTATCTTCAATTCCACATAAAGTAGATGCAGCCTATGTAACTGGACAAGCCGATATTTTGGTCACGGGAAAAATTCTCACTATGGACTCTTATATGCCGGTTGCTCAAGCAATGGCAATCAAGGATGACCGTATATTAGCAATTGGTGATCTTGAAGAGGTTTTACCATTTGCAGGAGCTAGCACTGAAAGGATCGATGCAAGAGATCATGTTGTAACGCCAGGATTTATTGACGCGCATAGCCATCCTTTATTTGCTGAAGAAGCGATAGGCGTTAATGTTAATCTGCCTAATATTGATGAGGTAAAAAAAGCTCTGGCTTGGAAGGCCTCACAGACTCCACCGGGGCATTGGGTGAGAGGTGTGATGTACGATGATACTAAGTTTTCTGATGAAAGACCGTTAGATATTAGTGACATCGATGAAGTAGTAAAAGAGCATCCGGTATATGTTGCTCACCGAGGAGGTCATACCGCTGTAGTTAATTCCATGGCTCTTGAAATTGCTGGAGTAACTATGGAAACTCCTGATCCAGTAGGGGGAAAATTTTATCGTGAAAATGGTCAATTCACTGGAAAAGTTGCAGAGCATGCAGTTGATGCATTTTTTAAAGTTGGTACTTGGCCAATTATGAATCGCAGTGTCCGCCAAGAAGCTGCTCGAATTAGCTCTCAAAATATGGCGGCTGCAGGATTAACATCAACCACTGACGCTAGTGGAAATCGCAATGATCTTCTTGCTTATCAAGATGCAAGAAGAAATGATGAATTATTTTTTAGAGTTTCTTTTATGCCAAATGGAGGCAGCCAGGTATACAGTGGATTGAAGGAGGCTGGAATAGGATCAGGTTATGGCGATGATATGATCCGTATAGGTGCGGTGAAATTTGCTGCTGATGGATCAGCTTCAGAAAGGACGATGAGTATGAGCACCCCCTATGAAGACAAACCCGATGATTATGGTATTTTAACAATGACTCAAGATGAGGTTTATGCAGCAGTTGATGATGCTGTTGCCCATGATTTTAGAGTTGGTATTCATGCTAATGGGGATGTGGCTATTAACATGGTTTTGAACGCTTATGAGAAGGTACTTAAAAATCATAATGGTGCCAATCCAAGGCATCGAATAGAGCATTGCTCGTTAGTAAATGATGAGCTTTTGAACCGAATAAAATTAACCGGAGTTATTCCTACTCCATTTTATACCTATGCTTATTATCATGGAAATAAGTGGGTTGATTATGGCTATGAAAAAATGCAAAGTATGTTTGCACATCGTAGTTTTCTGGATGCCGGTATCCCAGTTGCACCTGCATCTGATTATACCCCTGGACCATTTGAGCCGATGATGGCCATTCAAAGCATGGTGACAAGAAAAGATGTACGCGGAAGAGTTTGGGGTCCCGATCAGAGAATTTCAGTTTCAGAGGCCATGAGAATTTGTACTATGCATGGGGCTTATGCTTCTTTTGAAGAAGACAGTAAAGGTTCATTGGAAGCAGGTAAGTTGGCAGATTTTGTCATTCTTGAAAAAGACCCACATGAAGTGAACCCAGATGAAATTATAGACATAAAAATACTTCGGACTGTACTCGGAGGAAAGACTACTTTTGAGGTTTAATCAAGGTTATTTATAATTGTTAAATGATGAGTATCATATTAAAATGGAGCATATTTGTTTTCATAATGTAACGAATATTTTTGAGGTATGGAAATCATTTTGTGAATACATTATATTTCGCAGTAACTTAGATATTTAAGGGGGGGAGAAAGATTTATTTTGAATGCAATGAAATATTTAAGAATATAATAAATCATTGATAAATATAATCTTTTTACTATCTAATAAAGTTTAAGTAAATAATATTCTCATAATTATTTAAATTGTGAGAATAAATAATTGCGCACTACTCAGTAAGTAATGTCGTAATTATTAATTTTGACAAAATAAATTAAGGATTCATCGGGTATGGCATTAGCAATTGTTGTAATTCTTTTGGTTGTAGGTTCGGTAGTTTTCCATTTTTTAAGTCCTTGGACGTTCACTCCATTGGCATCAAATTGGAGCTCAATCGACGATACAATTAATCTTACATTTTGGGTGACTGGTTTCGTTTTTGTTGCCATCAACTTATTTATGGCTTACGCCGTAATCAAATACAAAACAGCGCCTGGTAAGAAAGCAACATATGATCCCGAAAACACTAGATTAGAAACTTGGTTAACAATCTTTACCACTATTGGTATTGTTGCAATGTTGGCACCAGGACTTTTCGTGTGGGGGCGTTTTGTTGATGTACCTGAAAATGCGATGCAAGTTGAAGTATTAGGCCAACAATGGCATTGGAGTTACCGTTTGCCGGGTGCAGATGGTGAGTTTGGTAATGTAAGCGGCAAGTTAATAACGCATGATAACCCATTTGGAATGGACTATGATGATCCAGTTGGGCAGGATGATATTCTCATAAGCAGTCCTGAGCTTCATTTACCTCTTAATGTACCAGTTAACTTAAATTTACGTTCAAAGGATGTGCTGCATAACTTCACTGTTGCGCAGTTTAGAGTGAAGATGGATATGGTTCCTGGCATGGTCACTAGCTTATGGTTCACGCCGACAAAAACTGGTCGTTATGATCTTTTATGTGAAGAGTTATGTGGTATCGCTCACCATGCAATGCGTGGAGCAGTCATTGTTGAGGATGGCCAAGATTTTGAAAATTGGGTAGCATCCAACCCTACTTTCAGTGATACACAAATTCGACTCGCCTATAACGCAGAACCAACAACTGCAGCAACACAATACGCTGTTTGTGCAGCATGCCATGGACAACAAGGTGAAGGCATGGCTGTTCTGAATGCACCAAAAATTTCAGGCCAAAGTGAATGGTATTTAAGAAAACAACTGGAAAATTATAAAGGTGGTCTGCGCGGCTCTCATAAAGATGATATTTATGGTCAACAGATGGCGCCAATGTCCATGACTCTATTTAATGATGAAGCTATAGATAATGTAATTGCTCATATTCAAACTTTTCCTGACAATCCTGCGCCAAAAACAATTACAGGCGATATTGAGAGAGGAGAAAAATCTTATGCAGTTTGTGCATATTGTCATGGTGGCAATGCACAGGGTATTAAAGAAATGAATGCTCCTAGGATGGCTGGTATGACTGACTGGTACTTGCAAAGACAGCTAAAGAATTTTAAGCATGGAGTCAGGGGTCAACACCCACAAGATTATTATGGCAAGCAGATGAGCTTTATGGCAAGAATTCTTCAAGATGATAAGAAAATAGATGATCTTGTGGCATATATAAATACATTATAAGAAGAGCTTAGTATAAATATTTAATTTCAAATCGATAGAAAAGTAAGGGGAGCCGAATGGCCTTTGTAGCATTTGCAGATAGAGATCATGAGCAAGAACATCATGATCCACAAACATTTTTAACAAAATATGTATGGAGTCAAGATCATAAGGTAATTGCCATTCAATATGGTGGGATCGCTATTCTAGTGGGCTTAATTGCTTTAGCTCTATCAATATTAATGCGATTGCAGTTAGGGTTTCCAAATAGTTTTGCGGTAATTAACCCTGAAAGTTATTATCAATTTGTCACGATGCACGGCATGATAATGGTGGTATACCTACTAACCGCTCTCTTCCTTGGTGGTTTTGGAAATTATCTAATACCATTGATGTGTGGAGCGCGTGATATGGTCTTTCCGTTTCTAAACATGCTCAGCGTTTGGTTTTATCTTCTGTCTGTAATAATACTTCTTGCTAGTTTCTTTGTTCCTGGAGGAACGACTGGTGCTGGATGGACGCTCTATCCGCCTCAATCAATTTCTGGGGGCACACCCGGAGCTGGAATGGGAATTATATTGATGCTCGTCTCGTTAGCAGTATTTATTGTTGCTGCCACGATGGGTGGATTGAATTATGTCACTACTGTTTTACAGGCTAGATGCAAAGGCATGACACTTATGCGCATGCCTCTATCAATATGGGGCATCTTCATGGCTACCGTATTAGCTTTACTGGCTTTTCCTGCGCTCTTAGTAAGTGCAATCATGATGATTCTAGACACCACAATAAAAACGAGTTTCTTTATGCCAGCGATGATCTCTGCTGGTGAACAGTTGAGTTACAATGATGGAAGCCCAATATTATTTCAGCATTTGTTCTGGTTCTTTGGGCATCCTGAGGTATATATAGTTGCTCTCCCAGCATTTGGACTTGTATCAGATGTATTAGCTACACACGCTCGTAAAAATATCTTTGGATACAGAATGATGGTTTGGGCGATCCTTGCGATTGGTGGTCTTAGTTTTATAGTTTGGGCTCACCATATGTATGTTAGTGGAATGAATCCATACTTTGGATTTTTCTTTGCTACCACAACGCTAATCATCGCTGTACCAACAGCATTGAAGGTATATAATTGGGTGCTAACGCTCTGGCAAGGTAATATTCATCTCAGAGTTCCTATGTTGTTCGCTATTGCTTTTATCTTTACATTCATACATGGAGGTTTGACCGGGATTTTCTTAGGTAATGTTGTAATTGATTTGCCGTTATCTGATACATATTTTGTGGTCGCACATTTTCATATGGTGATGGGTGTTTCTCCAGTATTAGTGGTATTCGCCTCCCTTTATCATTGGTTTCCTTTAATGTCTGGTAAAATGTATAACGAGACACTGGGAAAATGGCATTTTTGGCTCACATTCCTAGGAGCATATTCGGTTTATCTGCCAATGCATTACCTGGGTTTCCAAGGTGTTCCTCGCCGTTATTTCTCAATGGGTACAACTGACTTTTTGCCAGAATCTGCACAAATGTTAAATGCGAGTATAACGATCTCTGCAATTATACTAGCTTCTGCTCAATTACTATTTTTTATAAATATCTTTATTAGTCTAAGAAGTGGAAAAAAAGCGGAGAAGAATTGTTGGGGCGCTACATCGCTTGAATGGTTGACTCCTGATCAACCTCCAAAGCATGGAAATTGGGGTCATGACTTACCTGAGGTTCACCGATGGGCTTATGATTACAGTGTTCCAGGACAAGAGCAAGATTACACACCACAGACTGTCCCAGCAAGTGAAGTCCCTGTAGGTCGAGAGCATGGGGTAAGTACTGGTTATGCATTTGAGGATGTTAAAGAGAAATGACAATAACGCTTATATTTCTGGCTGTTATTATGGCAACTTTAATCTTTTGGTTGTTAAGACAGACTCTTAATATGCAGCCTTGGGTGTCTGATGCTGAAGCTGACGCTGTGTCAGGAATGTCTCTTAAATCTAATACACAGACAATCGGTCTTACTACATTTTTAGCTGTTGCTACTTCAATGTTTGCATTATTTGCTAGTGCATATACATTGAGAATGACTATGCCAGATTGGAGTCCAATGAATGAGCCAGCAGTACTTTGGATCAATACAGGCTTTTTAGTGTTTGCAAGTATTGCTTACCAGTGGACTAGCTCAATTGGTCTAAAAAGAAATGCAAAACAAATTAGATTGGGATTAATCATTGCAGGATTTTTTTCAATCCTTTTTCTTATTGGTCAATATATTGCTTGGCAACAACTGATTGATAAGGGTATGTATGTTAATACGAACCCCTCGATCGCATTTTTTTATGTTTTAACAGCTATGCATGGATTGCATCTTTTGGGGGGTCTTTACGTCTGGGCTAGATCAGTGATTAGAGTATCTAAAGACACTGATATAGAATCAATTCGCATAAGCGTAGATCTATGTACTGTATATTGGCATTTTTTATTGCTGGTTTGGGCATTGTTATTTAGTTTAATGATTTCAACTTAATGAAGAAGAAGGATTATATATGTCAGATGCACCTATGACAGAAGCAGTAGAAGCTGGAGATACCTTTGCAGGTGCAGTTGCTGACTATTCTGCTGATAAACAAGCTTTTCATGTGCCTTGGGGTAAGGCAATGATGTGGATTTTTCTATTAAGTGATACATTTATATTTAGTACCTTTTTGATAGGTTATATGACAGTAAGAATGTCTGTTCAAGACCCTTGGCCACTGACTAGTGAAGTATTCGCATTGAGCATGGGTGGAGAGCCAATTCCATTATTACTTATCGCTATAATGACTTTTATCCTAATTACCTCAAGTGGAACGATGGCGATGGCTGTGAATATGGGTTATCGAAAAGAAAAAGAAAAGACATTTTGGCTGATGGTGGCAACTGCATTACTGGGTGCTTCATTTGTGGGAATGCAAATGTTTGAGTGGACAAAGTTGATTGTCGATGAAGGTGTCAGACCTTGGTATAATCCGATGGGTGCTGCTCAATTTGGGTCTGCCTTTTTTATGATTACGGGTTTTCACGGATTGCATGTTACAGGTGGTGTAATTTATTTGCTTGTAGTTGCTTTTAGAGTAAAGAATGGTTTCTATGAGAGACGTGGTAATAACTATGAGATTGTTGAAATAGCCGGCCTGTATTGGCATTTTGTCGATCTTGTATGGGTATTTATTTTTGCATTTTTCTACCTATGGTAATGATGGGAGTATTTTCAAATGTCAGATTCTGAACAAAATCAACATCCTTTGAGCATCTATTATTCAGTATGGATATTACTATTTGTGGTCAGTGGATTTTCGTATGCGGTTGATTATTATCAACTTCAAGGCACATTGAGATGGTCATTAATTTTGACTTTTATGTTTGTTAAAGCTTATTTCATAACTGCTATCTTTATGCACATGACATGGGAAAGAAAGGCATTACAATTAGCTATTTTAGTACCGCCAGTTTTTGTTGCGGTATTTATAGGCCTTATGGCCATAGAAGGTGATTACACATTTCTAACGCGTGTGGAATTTTTCACTGAAAGCGATTTTGTCCCTGTTTATCATAATAGCGGTGCTGAGCACTAATCTAATCGATGGAGTTGGCTATTTTAGTTGTTATGATAGCTACTTCTTCGGATATTTTCTTTGTGTCTAAAGTGAAAAATTGATCTTTATGCATCAATAGTTTGCCATCAACAATCACAGTTTCAACATCTTGTTCATCTGTTACATAGACTAAATGGGATGTTATGTCATAATTTGGTTGATGGTGAACGTCATCGAATGCTACTTGTATTATATCAGCCTTCATTCCAATTTCGAGTCGACCTATTTCTTTTTCTAGGCCGATTATTTTTGCAGCATTAGCAGTGGCCATTCGTAATACAGTTATGGCAGGTAAAACTTCTGGATCCATTTTTGTAACTTTTTGAAGAAGTGCTGCTAAACGCATTTCCTCCCACATATCTAAATCATTATTACTCGCCGCTCCATCAGTACCTAAACCAATAAGAATACCAGCATCTAACATTTCAGTGATTGGCGCTATACCACTAGCTAATTTCATATTAGATGTAGGATTATGAATCACCCCAACATTTCGTTCAGCTAGAATTTTAATTTCTTTTTTTGTTGGCCACACCACATGAGCTGCGATAGTTCTCCCATTAAAGAAATCGATTGAATCAAGCGCTTCGATGCTCGTCATTCCATAGGTTGACTTAGAATAGTTTAATTCAAATTCAGATTCAGATAAATGAATACTGATTGGTGTATCAGTGAGATTAGCTATTCGACGCGTCTCTTTTAATTGATCAAGATCTAAAGTATAGATCGCATGAGGACCTAAAATTGGGGTGATAGTAGGAATTTTATTTTTCCAATGATCAATGTATTCCTTGCCCCCATTAATAGCATCTTGAGCATTTTCAGCATTAGGTGTTTGGTTATTACTAACTGTTGATGATATTAGGCCTCTAAGGCCACACTGAGCAACAACTTTAGAAATAACATCTGGATAGAAATACATATCAACAAATGTTGTAGTGCCACCCCTGATCATCTCCCAGCATGCCAGTTCTGTACCAATTCTGACAAACTCAGAATCCACAAATTCTTGTTCTAATGGAAATATATAATTATTTAACCAATCAATGAGTGAGCGATCATCAGCAATACCTCTAAGTAATGTCATTGCAGCATGAGAATGTCCGTTGATTAATCCAGGCAGAGCAATTTTATTTTTGCCTGAGATTCGCTGATCAGTTCGATATTTTTGAGCTATGATTTTTTTATCATCTATATCTATAATCAGACCATTATTTATAGCAATAGCTGAATTTTTGAGAATAATATCTGAGGTGTTCATAGTGAGGATGTGATCTGCTTCTAATATAATATCTACATCATATTTTTCAGAATTGAATTCTTGATTACAGGAGCTTGATGAAAATATTACAAGAAAAAGTAAAAAGTAGGGTAAATTTATAATTTTATGCATGATATTTTGATGTGTGTTTTAAATTAATAAGATAACCTATAGTATAATTATTTTAAAAACTAAAGCCCTTTTTTTTGAATATAGATCAAATGGAGAATATATATTATTAGTCTATTAGGTATTGGTGTGATCTTAGCTATAGCTTGGATTTTTTCTGAAAATCGTAAAGCGATTAACATCAAAGTGATCGTAATGGCATTTTTGTTACAATTTTTAATTGCATACTTTGTTATAAGAATTGATTTTGGCAGACTCGTTATTCAAACACTTAGTAATGGGGCCAGACATATTATTGATTTTTCTCAAGAAGGTGTCTCGTTTGTATTTGGGCCATTAGCAAATGAATGGAGTTTTGCGATTAATGCACTTCCCGTAGTAATTTTTCTATCCGCATTAACTGCAGTGCTTTATCACCTTCGAATAATGCAGATATTTGTAACTGTAATTGGTGGCGCGCTTAATAAGATACTGGGTACCAATATCATTGAGTCAATGAATGCTGCGGCGAATATATTTCTAGGAATGGATAGTTCACCATTAGCTGTGAAACCCTATCTAAGTCGAATCAGTGATGCTCAAATGTTTGCAATAATGGTTTCAGGGTTAGCATCAGTAGCAGGTACGGTACTTTTAGCATATGCACAAATGGGTGCTCAGCTAGAATATCTTCTGGCAGCGTGCTTTATGTCAGCACCGGGCGGTTTGCTTATGGCAAAAATTATAATGCCTGATGATTCTAATAATGATCCTGGGCTTAACGATATAGATATCAATGCCACAAAAAGCCCTCACACAAATATAATCATGGCAGCTGCAGTTGGTGCAAGTGACGGCGCCAAATTGGTAGTTAGTATTGGTGCTATGTTAATTGCTTTTGTTGCGTTAATTGCCATGATGAATAGTTTATTTGTAAGTATGGGCTCTTTAGTTGGTATTGAAAATATGACTATGCAGAAAATTCTTGGATGGATTTTTTCACCAATTATGTATCTTCTCAGTATTCCTTGGGATGAAGCACAAGCAGCTGGTGCATTATTTGGGGAAAAATTAATTTTAAATGAGTTTGTTGCTTTCAGTCATTTGAGTGAATATTTATCTGGTATGAGTGAAAAAACCATCGTCATTGTCACTTTTTCTTTGTGTGGATTTGCTAACTTTGCCTCAATTGCCATTCTAATGGGCTCAATGGGGATTCTGGTCCCAGAAAGGAAAGAATTTATTGCTCGCTTTGGCCTCAAAGCAGTACTAGCTGGTTCTTTAGCAAATCTGATGAGCGCAGCATTTGCTGGCTTATTATTTGTTTCTTAAAGAGGTTACTTATATTATGCGTGAAAAAATAATTATTGATTGTGATCCAGGTCAAGATGATGCCGTTGCTCTTTTCTTGGCAATGGCCTCTTCTGATGAACTAGATATCCTTGGTATTACTGCCGTGGCAGGGAATGTTCCTTTAGAGCTTACACAGAGAAATGCCCGAATTATTTGTGATATTGCTGGGAATGAGGATATGTCAGTTTACGCGGGCTGCTCAAGACCTATGCTGCTAACTCTAGAGACTGCTGAAAATGTGCATGGTTTGTCAGGTCTAGATGGAGTCGATATTTATGAGCCAGCTAAAAAAATTAATAAGATGCATGCGGTAGATTTTATTATAAATACACTGAAAGCATCGGCAGATAAATCAATCACTCTAGTTCCAACTGGTCCTTTGACTAATATAGCTATGGCTATAATTAAAGAACCATCAATATTAAATAATATTAAACAAATTGTATTAATGGGAGGAGCTATGCGAGAAGGGGGTAATCTTTCGCCTTCTGCTGAGTTTAATATTTTGGTTGATCCTCATGCTGCTCATGTGGTCTTTGATTCTGGACTGCCGATTATTGTAATGAGTTTGGATGTTACCCATCAAGTACTCACTTCCAAAGAAAGAGTAGCTAAAATCAGTAAGATAAATAATCCAGCTGCTCAAGCAACAGCTGGAATGCTTCAGTTTTTTGCAAGATATGATTCTGCAAAGTATGGAATTGATGGCGCTCCCCTTCATGATCCTTGCACCATTGCTTGGCTTTTGAAACCTGATTTATTTCAAGGAAAACCTTGTCATGTAAGCATTGAGACTGGATCAAAATTAACTATGGGCCATACCGCGGTTGATTTCTGGGGTGTTGGAAATACCAAGCCCAATGTTACTTGGATGCATACTATTGATGCGGATGGCTTTTATGCATTATTAACTGAGCGCTTAAGGAATTTTACCTAAATATTATTATATTTTATATTCTTGAATAATTGTCTTATCTAGCCTTGCGCCAACTTGTTGTATGACTTTTGAGGCTGCCCATGAACCTATTTGTGCACACTCTTGGAGAGCCTTCTTCTGAGTTAAGCCATACAGAAAGCCGGCAGTATAAGTATCACCAGCACCTGTTGTGTCAACTATATTATTAGTAATAGTTGCTTTTTGCTGAATAATATTAGCTCCATTAACGATTGTGGAGCCTTTTTCGCCTTGCGTAATAACAAAAAGTATATTTTCATGCGAGGAAATTTTCTTGATCATCTCTCCTTCAGAGCTTGCCTTTGTTAAAGCCATCGCTTCATCCTCATTTCCAAAAACAATATTTATACCTTGGCTAATTATATCTTTAAAAGCCTGATGATGCCTTTCAACACAAAATGAATCTGATAGAGATAATGAAATTTGTGTTTTTGTTTTATCTCTTAAGGTTATAGTTTTTTCGGCGATAGAGCGTCCATCTTTAATATCCCATAGATATCCTTCGAGCAAGATTATTCCAGGCTCACCAATCGTATTCTGGTTGATATCACTCGTAGCTAGCTCTGTGCATGCACCTAAGTAGGTTTGCATAGTTCTTTGTCCATCCTTAGTTATCAGCACATGACTCCTGGCAGTCGGAGATCCACTCTCAGCGGGAACTAATTTCACACCAATACCTAGAGATTGCATATCCTTAACGAATATTTGGCCTAATGAATCATTTTTTACTTGACCAATATAACCCGCCTCACCACCAAAATTTGAAAAACAAGCAACCGTATTTGCAACAGATCCACCTGACATTTCTTTTTTATTTGATAATTTTCCATATAAATCAGACGCAGTTATTTCATCAATTAATATCATAGATCCTGGTTGTGCTTTAAGTTCTGCTAGAAACTCATCCGATACCTGTGCCAAAATATCGACAATTGCATTACTTATACCTAAGAGTTGAACTTTATCTGACATTGGATTTTTCCTATTATAAATTTATAAAAGAGGCTTATTTTTATCTTCTAAGTACATATTATAGGTGTATTATTTAGGTTAGGCATCATTTTATAGCAGTATTTAATATGGAAAAAATTTTTCTTACAGCTCAAGAGTTACTCGATGACTCCCATCGTCTTGGCTTACGGGTCATTGATAGTAAATACGTGCCAACATTCTTGCTAATTCTTTGGCGTGGTGGAGGGCCAATTGGAATAGCTATCCATGAATTATTGAAATTTAAAAATATCGATACTAATCATATGGTGTTGAAGACCTCCTCATACAATAATTTTGAGCAATCAAATCAGATTTATATCGATGATATGAGTAATTTAGTAAAGAATATTTCGCAAGAAGATAAATTATTAATTATCGATGATATTTTTGATTCTGGAAGAACTTATGCTGCAGTTTTAAGTGCACTAGATGATCAATGTGGTGATAATCGCCCATCTGAGATTCGCTTGGCTGTTCCTTGGTACAAACCAGAAAAAAATAAAACTAAATATATTCCCGATTATTTTTTACATACAACGGATCAGTGGGTTGTTTTCCCGCATGAGCTAGATGCCCTCAATAATAGGGAATTAGCTATTCATAGGCCAGTTTTGGAAATGAAAAATAATCTTAATGAGTAATAAGTTATCTATCTGAATAATCAATAGTAAGAGAATAGTTATGAAAAAAAATTCGATGGACGCAAATCAAAAAAATCCTCTGGATATCATCTTATCTGAAGCGCCAAATTTTTCAGTTCATGAAGCTATCGATATAGTTAAAAAGAATTATGGATTAGATGTAACAGCAAAAAAACTTGTAAGTGAGAGAGATCAAAATTTTCTAATTAGTACAGCTCTTGAAAAAAAATATGTTTTGAAAATAGCAAATTGCGAAGAAGATCCAATCGTCACTGATTTCCAAATTAAAGCTCTTTCGCATATTGCACTTAAAAAAGATAATTCTATTATTACCCCTGAAATAAAGAATACAAAATTGAATATTGATTCAATCCAAATAAAAAAAGATGCGAAGGTTTACAAGGCAAGGATAGTTACATATATAGATGGAGAGCCTTTGTGGTCATCAGATAATTCAATACCAGATCTTTATCTAGCAAGTGATATGGGAAGATATTTGGCATGCTTAGGCAAAACATTAAAAGATTTTAATCATCCAGGATCTAATCAAAGTTTGTTATGGGACATGAAGCAAGCATTATTTTTGCGTGAAATAACGAATCATATTACAGAAAATAACTCTAAAGAAATGGTAAATGAAGTCTTAACATCCTTCGAAAATTACGCATTGCCGGTTTTTGATTCTTTACGCTGGCAAGTTATTCATAATGATATGAATCCAGATAACATATTGATTGATACGAAAGGAGTGAGACGAGTCTGTGGCGTTATAGATTTTGGTGATATGGTTTATTCTCCTTTAATTATTGATCTTGCTGTGGCGGCTTCTTATTTAGATACGGATGATGGTAATCCGCTATATTTAATGAATAATTTTATTGCGGGATATAACAATGTCACAAAGCTTAAGCTTGATGAGATAAATATTTTATTTGATTTAATAAAAGTGCGTCTAGCAACGACAGTTGCTATTGCTGCATGGCGAAAATCATTTCGTGATGAAGACGATCCATACTTAGTGCTCAACTCTGATGATACGTCTGCTAAATTACTTGGTAGAATGCTTGAGATACCTCGTGAACATGCAATTCAGACGTTTAGACAGATTTGTGCATCCAATGCTTAAAAGAAAGTTACAACAACTAATATTTAAAGTTGTTCATATAAAACCAAATGAAATTCGAGCTACTTTATTGTCTTTTTGTTTTGTTTTTTTATTAATGACTGCTTACTTTATTCTCAGACCACTCAGAGATGCCATGTCGAGTGATTGGTCAGATCCTGAGTTAAGTTGGTTATGGACTTCGACTTTTTTCTTCAGTTTTATTGCTGTTACTTTGTATGGAGCAATCATATCTAGAGTTAAGTTAAAATATGTAGTTCCAGGCGTTTATATTTTCTTTTCACTGTCATTTATTTTATTTTATTTATTTGCTGCAGTAACTCCCGATCCTGATTTTTTAAATAAATGCTTTTATGTATGGCTTAGTGTATTTAGCTTATTCCATGTGTCTGTTTTTTGGAGCTTTATTTCAAATTTATTTTCAACTGAACAAGCACCTCGCTTATTTAGTTTTATTGCTTCAGGCGCAAGTATTGGCGCTATTTTTGGTCCTGCAATACCAATTTTATTCGCAAGTGACCTTGGTGTGATGAATTTACTATTAATTGCTGCTGTAATATTGCTGCTTCCCGTACCTATAATTAATCATCTTGAGTCACTAAAAAATACAGAATTAGGCAATAAAAATTTAGATATTAAGCGATCCAGTAAAAAATTAGAAAAAGATCTTTTGTCTGGGTTTTTGACACTTATTAAAGATCCATATCTTGTTTCAATTGGAGTATTTATCTTACTTTATGTTGCAATGAACACATTTATTTATTTCGAGCTTAGAAAATTTTTAATTGATTTTGATAGTAATACTCGAACCCAAATATGGGCTTCGATTGATCTTGCCGTCAATTTATTGGCTATAACAACCGCAATTTTTGCAACCAGCAGAATAGCCACACGCTTTGGAATGCCAATTACTTTGGCAATAATCCCTCTACTAATGATTTTTGGTTGGATGGCAGTAGCTGTTTCTCCAGTATTAATGGTTTTGATAGGCTTGCAAATATTAAGAAGAGCTGGGAATTACGCAATCACTAAACCAGGTAGAGAAATGTTATTTACGATGGTCAGTAATGAGGCCCGTTATAAGGCAAAACCAGTTATTGACATTGTGATTTATCGAGGAGGTGACATGCTTACAGCTTGGTTTTATACATTACTAACGGCATCATTTGGTCTTGGTTTGAATTTAATTGCATTAATTGCTGCTTGTTTGGCTAGCTTGTGGGCTTTTACAGGCGTTTATCTAGGAAGAAAATATAATATTCAAAAAGATATAGTCATCTAGTACGAAAGTTTATTAATTAAGGAATTATTTATTATGTCTTATGAGTCATTGCAACAGTTAGCATCAGCCATACGAGATCGTCGAACGATTAAAATATTCGAACAACGAGCAGTGGATCACAATATTATTAGAGATGCCATCGAAGTCGCTCGATGGGCGCCAAATCATCATCTAACTGAACCTTGGCATTTTTATCTTTTAAATGATGATGCAATTAAAAATAGTATTGATCTAATTCGTATTATCGTGACTGAAAAGAAGGGTGAAGAAATAGGTAATTTTAAAGCAAAGGATGCAAAAAAAAGACCAGGATGGTTGGTTGTTACTTGCAAAAAATCTGAGGATGAGCTGACACAGCAGGAAGATTATGCAAGTGTTTGCTGTGCTATACAAAATTTTAGCTTGTATCTGTCTGAAGCAAAACTAGCGTCCAAGTGGGCGACGGGCTCAATAATTAGAGATCAACGTTATTATGATTTATTGAAAATAGACAGTAATAATGAATTCATCGTGGGGCTCATTTGGTATGGGTATCCTAAAATTTTACCAAAACAGAATCGCAAGGAAATAGCTGAAATTATAACCTATATCGATTAAGTCAAATTCAAATCTAAAACATGCTGCTTTAAGACTTTATAGCTCAACAGATAGATTATTAAAGTCAAAAAACCAAAAACTGCCATTACTAAAATGGTATTTTTTATTGAATGATTATAGATAATACCTGTGAAGATAGAACCTATTGAAGAGCACAAATTTTGAAGCGTACCAATTATTGAGGCTGCTATTCCAGCTATTTTTGGCACTGGATCAAGAGCCATAGCCGTCGCATTAGAAATTAAAAAGCCAGTGCCAAGCATATATATGCATATACTAAACCAAAGCCATATGAAGTTAGCTTGATTCTGCCAGGCAAAATAAATCAGCATTATGGCGCCAAGCCCAACAAATAGTGCTCCGATACCTGTTATTGTTAATATATTATATTTTTTTAGTAAGCGTCTATTAATGACTGAACCAATTAAGACGGCCAGGCCAGCTAGTGCGAAAATTGGTCCAAACCATTTAACTGGAAAATTGTATATTCCAATAATCAATGAGGATGAAGCTGTAATCAAGGACATATAACCCATCGTTGGAATTACAACTAACAACATACCGATAATACTTTGCTTGTGAGTGAAAAATTCTCTTATACCATTAAATAATTGTTGTTTGATATGCCTATCTTTGTCGGGTTTTTTTGTTTCATGTAGCCCTTTATTGATACTGAAGAATATTATAATGCCAAATATTGTGATTGCTATAAATGGGGCACGCCAATTAAACTGCGATACCAAAAAGCCACCTATAATTGGTGCCAGCATCGGCGTTGCTGTAAATATCATAACCATAACAGATAGAATGCTAGCTGCTTTTTTGCCACTGGCAATATCCCTGACTATAGCTCGAGATACAACCACCCCAACTGAGGCACCTAATCCTTGAAGAAATCTTCCAAGTAACATTATTTCTATTGATGTGGCTAAGGAGGTAATAACACCAGCCAATATGAAGATTAAAGTTCCACTTAGCAATATAGGGATTCTACCAATACGATCAGATAGCAAACCAGCAGGCATTTGACCAAGTGCAATGCCTGCCATAAATGAACCAATAATGAACTGTCCTGTGGATAAATTACTGGAAAGATCAATCACCATATCGGGTATTGAAGGAAGGCTCATATCGATTGATAAAGCACCTATACCGGTTAAGCAGCCAAGAACAATGATGAATCTTCGCTTTACTGCAAATTCAATATTCATTTAATAGGTTTTTAATAATTTAATTAAATAGAGGAAATTCTAATGATACAGAAAAGTAAACTCAGTTATTTGCTTATATATTGATTAACAGCTGACTAAATGTTGGCAAAAGAAACAATGCCTAAATTATATACGCAAGACAAATATTAGTGTGTTTTTCCCTTGATATATAAAGCAGATAATTGATCTAACCCGAGCCAATAAGATAGTTCATTCGGGTGATCTATATCCCAAACAGCAATATCGGCTTGTTTACCTTGCTCCAAAGTGCCTTTTGTACTTGTTGTGCCTAAGGCTTTTGATGCTTCTCTTGTAACCCCCGCTAAACATTCTTCAGGTGTTAAATTGAATGTATTTGATGCCAGTGTCATTGCAAGTCTTATAGAACAAAGTGGAGATGTGCCAGGATTACAATCTGTGGCTACTGCCATAGAAACACCAGAATTACGAAGCTCTTGAATTGGTGGTAATTGTGTTTCGCGTAATGTCATATATGCACCAGGAAGAAGTACGGCCACACAATTAGCTTCTGCAAGAGCACTTACTCCCTCCATCGATGTATATTCAAGGTGATCTGCTGATAAAGCATTAAAATCTGCGGCTAATTTTGCTCCATTCGAATTTGATAGTTGATCGGCATGGAGCTTGACAGGTAATCCCAAGGAAATTGCCTTATCAAATAATTTCTCAATTTGATTATTACTAAAGGCAATTTTTTCGCAATACGCATCAACAGCCTCAATCAAACCAAGATCGTTTATTTCTGGAAGTACTTCCTCGCAAAGATATCGAATGTAACCATCACTATTATTTTTGTATTCAGGTGGTACTGCATGAGCGCCTAAGAAAGTCTTATGAATTGAGATGCCTTCATTTTCAAGATTAGATGCTACTTGTAGCATTTTTATTTCAGTATCTAGATTAAGACCATAACCAGATTTAATCTCAATAGTTCCAACACCCTCTCGACGAAGAGATAATAACCGCGCTCTTGAATTATCAGTCAAAATATTGATATCACACTCACGAGTTGCGTTTACAGTTGATATTATGCCGCCACCTTCATTAGCAATATCTACATAACTTTTACCTTTTGCTCTCGCTTCGAATTCCCCTGCACGATTACCACCAAAAACCAGATGAGTGTGACAGTCAATTAAAGCTGGTGTTAGCCATTTACCATACATGGATAATGTTTTTTTAGCTGTTTTTTTGGGCAAGTCTTTTGTTGGCCCTACCCAGGCAATTAAACCTTCAGAGATGGCTAATGATCCATTCTTAATTAAACCATAAGGTTCAGTGTTATCTGTCATTGTCGCAATATCTACATCAGTAATTACAAGGTCCCACTCAGCCATTATATTGCTCCGTTAGGTGGTATTTCTTGCTTTAAAAAGTAGCATGTAATAGCCTGTATATACAACTAATTTTTAGAATAATTATGCAATCAATTTATGCAAAAAATATATATCTAGAAGATAACTGGCAGAAAAATATCCGTTTGGATATTTCTGATGGAATAATTCAAGATATTAAACAAGATGCTATGACTCATTCCCAAGATGAGGTTATTGATATTCTTATACCAGGCTTATGTAATGCTCATAATCATAGTTTTCAGAGAGCAATGAGTGGACTTACTGAATTTAAGCTCGACAGTAAACAAGATAATTTTTGGACATGGCGTGAGAGCATGTATCGCCTTGCAGGGCAGATTGATGCTTCAATTATCACTGCAATAGCGGCTCAAGCTTATCAAGAGATGCTTGAGAATGGATACACTTCCGTTGTGGAATTTCACTATTTGCATCGAGAGCAAGGTAGTGATGAGTTTAACCATACTCTATTAATGGCACTCATCGATGCGGCTAATTCTACTGGCATTAGATTAATTTATACTCCTGTGCTTTATCAAAGAGGGGGATTTAAAGACGAATTATTATCGGCTAGGCAGGAACAATTTTACCTTACTTGTGAAGAGTTAATTCTCCACTATCAATATGCAAAATCCATTCTTACTGAACGGCATTCTTTGGCAATTGGAGTTCATAGTTTGCGCGCAGTTGCAGACGATTCTATGCAAAAGATAGTCAATTTTGCGAAAGATGAGCAAGTTCCCTTTCACTTACATATCTCTGAACAAAAAAAAGAAGTAATAGACTTTTATGAGATATATCAAAAAAGACCCGTCGAATGGTTAATAGATAATTATGATGTTGATGAGGGTTGGTGCCTTGTTCATGCGACACATCTAAACGAAAGAGAGATAAATGGTCTGGCTAAATCAGGAGCTGTTACCTGTTTATGTCCAACGACTGAAGCAAACTTAGGCGATGGTGTTTTCAGGTTAGATGAATATTTGACTAAAGGTGGGAAGCTGGCTATTGGTTCAGATAGTAATATTTCGATCAACCCTTTTGAGGAATTACGTTGGTTGGAATATGTCCAGAGATTAGTGAAACTTGAGAGAAATATAGCATCTTTGAAAGATCATGGCACTGGATACTGTTTATTTAATATGGCCTTAGAAGGGGGGACTCTTGCTTCAGGTAATAAGAAAATAGGGTCACTTAAAAAAGGAGGTTTTGCAGATTTTCTTGCACTATCCAGTGACAACGCTTCTCTAGTAGGGCACAGAAATAATACTTTATTGGATGCGATTATTTTTTCTAATCATAATTCTCTAATAAATCGAACTATGGTTCATGGGGAATGGCTTGTGGCTAATCCACTTATCAAGAAAAAATTCCAGATAGTTATGAATAAATTATCTAATAGAAAAATAAAAGATTCATGATGTTAAGAAAAACTCCCCGTTATCAACAACTCAAAGAATTGATCATTGATCAGATTTCAAGTGGGGCACTAAAGCCCTCACAAAGAGTGCCTTCAGAGAATCAACTTGTTGTCTCAATGGGGGTTTCAAGAATGACAGCAAATCGAGCATTGCGTGAATTGAATGATGAGGGTTACTTGGATCGTAAGGCAGGTATTGGATCATTTGTTTCTGATCTCAAGTCAACATCACATTTACTTGAGGTGAGAAATATTGCTGATGAAGTAGCGTTACGAGGACATGAATATTCTTCAAGAGTTATAGAGCATGTAAAGAAGATTGTTCCTAAGGATATCGCAAAAGCAATGAATATAAATCAGGATATGGAGGTAGCTCATATTTTATTGGTGCATTACGAAAATGATATACCCATTCAAATTGAAGATCGTTTTGTTGATACCTCATTTGCGCCTGATTTTATGGGGCAAAATTTTTCTCTTGTAACTCCAAGCGCATATCTAAGCAGTATTGCACCGCTTCAAGAGGCGGAACAAGTAGTTAAAGCAGTAATACCTGAGGATAGTATAAGTAATCTTTTGCAAATAGATCAGGGACAACCATGTCTTTTGATTACCCGGCGAACTTGGGTCTTAAGTAAGCCGGTAACATATGGGAGATTCTTTCATCCAGGTGATCGATATGAGCTTGTTGGACATTATAAGCCGCCCCAAGAAAAGAATATAACAACATTAAATAAATTAGGATGAGAAATACTATGAAAGAAAAGCGCATAATAAAATCACCAACTGGGTCGAAGCTCACTGCTAAAAGTTGGCTAACGGAAGCACCTTTGAGGATGTTAATGAATAATCTTGATCCAGAAGTGGCAGAAAATCCAGATGAATTAATTGTTTATGGTGGAATTGGAAAAGCGGCAAGGAACTGGGAGTGCTTTGATTCTATCGTAACCAGTTTAACTGCATTGGGTGATGACGAAACTTTATTGGTCCAATCTGGAAAACCAGTTGGAGTATTTAAAACACATACGAATGCTCCAAGGGTATTGATCGCAAATTCAAATCTAGTTCCAGCTTGGGCGAATTGGGAACATTTTAGAGTTTTAGATAAGCAGGGATTGATTATGTATGGACAGATGACGGCTGGCTCTTGGATCTATATTGGCAGTCAAGGTATTGTCCAGGGTACTTATGAAACATTCGTGGAGATGGGTCGTCAACATTTTGATGGCGACTTAAGTGGCCGCTGGATACTTACTGCTGGCTTAGGTGGAATGGGAGGTGCTCAGCCGCTTGCAGCAACAATGGCAGGGGCATCTATGTTAGCAATAGAGTGCAGCGCTGAACGAATTAAAAAAAGATTGGAAAGTAACTATCTTGATCGTGCTGCAGCTTCACTTGATGAAGCAATGGAATTAATTGAACATTCAATACAAAAGAATAAACCTTTATCTGTTGGCTTACTGGGAAATGCTGCTGAAATTCTTCCAGAAATGATTAAACGTGATATCAAGCCAGATATAGTAACAGATCAGACTTCAGCACATGACCCTGTTAACGGATATCTTCCTATTGGATGGAGTATTGAGGAATGGTATGAGAAACAAATCTCTGATCCTGAGGCAGTGTCTAAAGCAGCAAAAAAATCAATGGCGAAACATATAGAAGCTATGCTGCAATTTCATCATGCTGGCATTCCAACAGTTGATTATGGTAATAATTTAAGGCAAGTGGCTTATGATGAAGGTATAAAAGAAGCCTTCGCATTTCCTGGCTTTGTTCCTGCTTATGTGAGGCCACTCTTTTGTCGAGGTATTGGGCCATTTCGTTGGGTAGCGCTATCGGGTGATCCTGAAGATATCTATAAAACTGACGCAAAAGTGAAAGAATTAATACCTGATGATACGCATTTACATAGATGGATAGATGCGGCGCAAGATAAAATAAAATTTCAAGGGCTGCCAGCTAGAATATGCTGGTTAGGTCTGGGGCAGCGAGATCGTATGGCGCTTGCATTTAACGAAATGGTTAGAAATGGTGAATTAAGTGCACCGGTCGTGATAGGTCGTGATCATCTAGATAGTGGCTCAGTTGCTAGTCCTAATCGTGAAACCGAAGCTATGTTAGATGGCTCTGATGCGATTTCAGATTGGCCTTTATTGAATGCACTTTTGAGTACGGCTGGTGGAGCAACTTGGGTTTCTTTGCATCATGGAGGTGGAGTTGGTATGGGTTACTCTCAACACTCTGGATTGGTCATTGTTTGTGACGGCACTATTGAGGCAGATGAGAGAATTTCTCGTGTCTTATGGAATGACCCAGCGACTGGAGTTATGCGTCATGCGGATGCTGGCTATAAAGATGCCATAGATTGTGCAAATGAGCATGACCTCAATTTACCAATGATAAAAGATTAGGTATAGCCATGAAATTAAATATAAATAACAAACCAATAGATTTAGATTCTTTGAGAAAAATTGCTTCTGAATCTATTGAGGTGTCAATTGATCAATCTGTTAAAGATAAAGTTGATCTTGCTTTTCAACAAATTCAGGCCTCAATTAATAATAATGAAACAGTTTATGGAGTGAATACTGGGTTTGGTAAGTTAGCTAAAATTAGAATAGAAAATAAAGATTTAGAAGAGCTGCAAAGGAATATAGTATGCTCACATGCAGTTGGAGTTGGGAATTTTTTACCGAACAAGATAGTAAGCCTTATCATTGTACTTAAAATAATGGCTCTTTCTAAAGGTTTATCTGGAGTATGTAATAATGTCATAGAACGCCTATGTGATCTAATTAATCATCAAATATTTCCCTGTATACCAGCAAAGGGATCTGTTGGAGCCTCAGGTGATCTGGCGCCGTTAGCACATCTTTCCCAAGTATTAATTGGAGAAGGATACGCATCCTTTAATGGGGCTATAATTAGTGCAAAGGAGGCTTTAAAAACTTGTTCTCTCGAGCCATTGAAATTAGGACCAAAAGAAGGTTTAGCTCTACTAAATGGAACACAAGTCTCTACAGCTATAGCAATTATGGCGTATTTTGAATTAGAGAATTTATTCCAGGCAGGTATTTATGCTGGTGCATTAACAGTAGATGCAATAAAAGGGAGTCAAAAGCCGTTTGACTCTCGCATCCATGAAGCAAGGGGCCATCATGGTCAAATGATTGTCGCAAAGAAATTAAAATACTTACTTCAAGATAGTGAGATTATGACTTCACATAATGACTGTGATCGAGTGCAAGATCCTTATTCTATTAGATGTCAGCCACAAGTTATGGGAGCTTGTTTAGACATAATGCATCATGTTTCATCCACTTTAGTTATTGAAGCTAATGCAGTTACCGATAATCCTTTAGTCTTTGTAGACACTGAAGAAATTATATCTGGCGGTAATTTTCACGCTGAACCCATAGCTTTTGCAGCTGACCATCTTGCCCTAGCCATTGCTGAAATAGGTTCTATATCTGAGAGAAGATGTGCCTTACTAATAGATCCACAATTAAGTGGCTTACCTGCTTTTCTAGTTAAAGAAAGTGGGTTAAATTCTGGTTTCATGATCCCTCAAGTAACTGCTGCAGCATTGGTATCTGAAAATAAAAATCTAGCGTATCCAGCAAGTGTCGATAGTATACCTACCTCTGCGAATCAAGAAGATCACGTTAGTATGGCAACTCATGCAGCTAATCGTCTACTTACCATGACTCAAAATTTGGCTTATGTGATTGCGATTGAGTATTTAAGTGCGGCACAAGGTGTTGATTTTCATAAGCCCATGAATACCTCGAAAAAGTTACAAAAAATTATGCAAAATATACGTGCGATATCAGACTCATTGAATAATGATAGATCGCTAGCTCCAGATATTGAACGCTTATCTAGCCTCATAATTAGTGGAGAATTATGTCCGCTCGAACACGAAATATTTTCTAAATGAGTATTGTAAAGTCATCTGACCCATTTACATTTCATCATGGATCTTCACCATTGCTGCTGAGTATTCCTCATGATGGAAGAAAATTAAAAGTGGGTATGTCTAGTAAAATGACCAAACAAGCACTTTTATTGCCTGATACGGATTGGTATATAAATAATCTTTATGATTTCAGCCATCAGCTCGAAGCAAGTGTTATTAGCGCTGATTATTCAAGATATGTTGTTGATTTAAACCGATCTTCGGAAGATTTGAGTTTATATGAAGATCAAATTTCAACAGGTTTGTGCCCCCTAAAGACGTTTTCTAATGAAAATATATATTCATCAATGAGCCAAATTAATTCGAAGGAAATAAATCAGCGTATCGAAAAATATTGGTCTCCTTATCATGAGAAAATAAAAACAGTGCTTAGGCAAAAGAAAAAAGAATTTGGGTATGCGTTATTATGGGATGCACACTCAATAAAAACATGTGTTCCTGATTTATTTGAAGGAAAATTGCCTTATTTAAATATTGGTACTAATTCTGGTAAGAGTTGCCCTCAAAAGATTGAAGATGCTGTATACAATGTGGCCAAAGATTCAACATATTCATCGGTATTAAACCAAAGGTTTAAAGGTGGCTTTATAACTCGTCACTACGGTATACCTCAGAATCAATTTTATGCCATTCAACTTGAAATCGCACAAAGTTGCTATATGAATGAGTCGTCATTAACCTATGATATTGCTCTAGCAAAAAAATTGACAATTACCCTAAAAAAAATGCTTGAAACATTTATGATGACCGCAGAAAAATATAATAAATCTCTGGACTGAATATGAAAAAGATAATTGGATTACATAAGCTATATGAAAAAAATTCAGTATTGGCAGATGAAATGTTATGGGGCAGAAAGAGTGATCCGTTAACGAGACGAGGTTTTTTAAGAAAAAGTGGCCTTATTTCCATGGGTGCAGCCCTTGGTGCGTCTATTCCGTTTGCAGATAATATGCCTGCTGGCCTCATACCAGCAGCCTTTTCTCAAACTGATCAATTGTTTGAATTGTATGGAAAAGATGGTTTAACCTTACTTAATGATAGACCCGTTAATGCCGAAACTCCCCCGCATCTTTTAGATGACAGGGTAACTCCTGCCTCAAGATTGTTCATAAGAAATAATGGCATTCAACCAAATCAAGAAACCGTCGATCCAGATAAATGGGTACTGACTATTACAGGTGAATCTGTTGTTGAAACCAAGACAATTACTCTCAATGAACTAAAGAATAAGTTTGCTCATCATACCTTACAATTACAACTTGAGTGTGGCGGTAATGGAAGGTCTGAATTTTTTCCACCAGCGAAGGGCAATCAATGGTCAACGGGTGCAATTGGCTGTCCAGAATGGACTGGCGTTAAGTTGAGTGATGTCCTTAAATATGCTGGAATAAAAGAAAATGCTATCTATGTGGCCTATGAAGGTGAAGATAGGCACCTTTCTGGCGATCCTTTGAAAAAACCAATATCACGTGGCGTTCCTTTGTATAAAGCTTTAGAAGATGAATCACTCTTAGTCTGGGATATGAACGGTGAACCGCTGCCATTAATTCATGGTGCACCACTTAGAATGATTTGCTCAGGTTGGCCAGCGTCAGTAAGTGGAAAATGGCTTTCTAAGATATTAATTCGAGATCAAGTTCATGATGGTCCAAAAATGAAGGGTCAATCTTATAGGGTGCCATGTAAGCCAGTAGCACCAGGAACAGAAGTAGCTGACGAAGATATGTGTATTATTGAGTCTATGCCAGTAAAATCGATTATTACTTACCCAAAGTCTGGAATTACTCATAACTTAAAAGATAAATTAAGCTTACGAGGTCATGCTTGGGCTGGTGATTTTGATGTAAAAAATGTATATGTATCCATTGATTTTGGTGCAAATTGGGAATTGACTAAGCTAGAGAAACCAGTCAATAAATTTGCTTGGCAGCACTGGAAAAAAGAGATAGTGTTTCCAGAAACTGGTTATTATGAGGTCTGGGTTAGAGCCGAAGATGAGTATGGGAATTCGCAACCAGTAATTCTTCCGCAATGGAATCCACGTGGTTATTTAAATAATGCATGCCACCGCTTAGCTATCAGCGTCAGTGTTTAATATTAATGGTTAAGTTAATTTTAATAATAATTTTTTTCTCATCGTGCAATGTTTTTGCCGCGGATAAAGATCCAAACACAGGGCTGCTAATTGCTCCAGGATGGGAGCTTGTCAGAATGCATTGTGGGGCATGCCATTCTTATAAACTCGTAACTGCTCAACGAGCAGATAAAGAAGGATGGTGGAGCATGATTCAATGGATGCAAGAAACGCAAAATTTATGGAAATTTGATGCAGCCACTGAGAATGGCATATTGAATTATTTGTCAAATTCATATCCACCACAAGCAAATAGAAGAAGAGCGCCAATTGCAAAAAATTTGATGCCAACAATAAAGTAATAGGAAAATTTAAATGAAGTTAATAAAAGTAAGATTTAGTGTATTGCTCTTTATGCTAATTTTCGGGCCTAACATTCATGCTCAGCAGATCAATGAAACTCTTAATCAAGCAATAAAGTCAGTAACGAGCTCTCTAAGAGATATTGCTGAAGCCACTGCAGCTGAGATTAATGCTGATGCCGATATATCGCTTGGCTTATTGAGTAAAGAAATTAATGATTCAGCCCTATATATTGATCAAGCCTATGGCTATTTGATATTCCCAAGAGTGGTTAAAGTTGGAATGGGCGTCGGTATTGAAACTGGAGAAGGAGTTCTTAGAATAGCTGGTTCCAGTGTGGATTATTACCGACTTTCATCAGGTTCTTTGGGTTTTCAAGTTGGTGCTCAAGCAAAAGCAGTTGTTGTGGCGTTTATGACTGAAGATGTTTTAAATAATTTTCGTAATAACCCTGGTTGGAAAGTTGGCCTAGATGGCACCATCACAATCATTGATAAAGGACTGGGGCAATCAATTGATAGCGATAAAATTTTAGATCCTATCATCGCATTTATATTTGATAGCAGAGGCTTAATGTATAGCTTGACGATGGAAGGGACGGTCTTTACCTTACTAGATAAATCGAACTAATTAACCGTTTCTAGTATTTTTCCTTCCTTCTCAGCGCGAATCTCAAATTCATTTTGCCATTTTGATCGATGTGTGGCGGGCGTTACTTGAACCGCAGTGACTTTATATTCTGGACAATCAGTGGCCCAGTCACTATGTTCAGTAGTAACTACATTTGCTCCTGTTTCAGGATCATGAAAAGTTGTATAGACCACCCCCGGTTGAACTCTTTCAGTGATTTTAGCAGTTAAGGTAATATCTCCTTTTCTGCTTGCAAGAGAAATTCGACTGCCTTCTTTAATCCCTCTAGTTTCAGCATCATGTGGATGAATTTCGAGAAGATCTTCATGGTACCAGACAATATTCTTTGTCCTTCTCGTTTGTGCTCCAACATTATATTGAGAGAGAGTTCTGCCAGTTGTTAATATTAATGGGAATCTTCTTGTGGTTTTCTCTTCAGTAGCCACATAATCTGTTTCAACAAATAATCCTTTCCCTCTGACAAAGTTATCGATATGCATAATAGGCGTTCCTGTTGGCGCTTTTTCGTTACAAGGCCATTGAACACTCCCAAAACGATCCAGAAAATCATGAGAAACATTTCTGAATGTTGGTGTTAATAAAGCAATTTCGTCCATAATTTCAGATTCACTATTGAAATTCATTGGATAACCAAGTGCATTAGCAAGATTTTGGGTTATTTTCCATTCTGCCATACCCTGTCTAGGCTTCATAACAGGTCTGACTCTATTAATTCGTCTTTCTGCATTAATAAAGGTACCATCTTTCTCTAAAAATGAAGTTCCAGGGAGAAAAACATGAGCAAATTTAGCAGTTTCATTTAAAAATAGATCCTGCACAACAATACACTCCATATTGCCTAGTGCCGCTTCAACATGTTGAGTATTAGGATCAGATTGAGCTATATCTTCTCCTTGAATGTACATACCCATAAAATTTCCAGAAATCGCTTCATCAAACATATTAGGAATTCGATAGCCAGGCTCAGGATCAATCTTCACTTTCCAATTTTCTTCAAAAATATCTCTAATAGCTGGATCTTTAACAGATTGATAACCAGGTAATTCGTGTGGGAACGAGCCCATATCGCAGGATCCTTGAACATTATTTTGTCCTCGCAATGGATTGACACCACACCCAGAGAAACCAATATTACCAGTTGACATGGCTAAATTAGCCATCCCCATAACCATAGTAGATCCTTGGCTATGCTCTGTAACACCGAGACCATAATAAATTGCTCCTCTTTCTGCATTAGCATATAAACGAGCTGCATCCCTAATCATTTGGGCATCAACACCCGCTATACCAGCGACATTATCTGGGTCATTTTCAGATTTGAGAACACATTGTTTCCAGGCATCAAAAGACTCTAGATCACATCTTTCTTTTACGTATTTTTCATCTAATAAATTTTCTTTCACTATGGTATGTGCAAGTGCATTTATAACTGGCACATTTGTACCAGGTAACAGAGGTAAATGATATTCAGCTTTAATATGTGGGCTTTTTACTAAATCAATTTTACGTGGATCAAGAACTATAAGTTTTGCACCTTGACGAAGTCTTTTCTTCATTTGTGAAGCAAAGACGGGATGACCGTCTGTTGGATTTGCTCCAATTACAATAATTACATCTGCATCCATGACACTTTCAAACGGTTGTGTTCCTGCTGATGTTCCAAGTGTTTGATTCAGTCCATAACCTGTTGGCGAATGACAGACTCGAGCACAAGTGTCTACATTATTATTATTGAACCCTGCTCTAACTAGTTTTTGAACTGCATATACCTCTTCGGCCGTACAACGAGAAGAAGTTATTCCACCTATTGATTTTCTGCCATATTTATCTTGAATCTCATTAAAACGTTTAGCGGCGAAGTTAATAGCATCATCCCAGCTGGCTTTACGCCATGGATCACCAATATTATCTCGTATGAGGGGATCAAGCACTCGTTCTTTATGAGTTGAGTAGCCCCAGGCAAAACGGCCTTTAACACAACTGTGTCCATTATTTGCTTTGCCTTCTTTACTCGGGACCATTCTTACTACTTGATCACCTTTCATTTCAGCTCTAAATGAGCAAACCGACACCGCAATAAGCACAAGTCGTATCGACACTATGTTCTGGTTGACCATGGTCAATAATACTTTTTTCCATTAATGTAGCCGTCGGGCAAGCTTGCACACAGGCGCCACAAGAAACACATTCTGAGTCAAAAAATGATTCATTTATGCTTGCAGAAACCTTTGAATCAAATCCTCTACCTTCAATGGTTAAGGCAAGCGTTCCTTGAATTTCGTCACAGGCTCTTACGCATCTTGAGCAGACAATACATTTACTGGCATCAAAACTAAAGTAAGGGTTACTTTCATCAATTACTGCATCGAGATGATTCTTACCTTCAAGTCCATAACGTACATCGCGTAACCCAACAGCACCTGCCATATCCTGCAATTCACAGTCACCATTAGCTGAGCAAGTTAAGCAATCCAATGGGTGATCAGAGATATAAAGCTCCATTACGTTACGACGCAGTTTTGCGACTTTTTCAGTTTGCGTGCGTATTTTCATACCATCTTCAACAATGGTAGTACATGAAGCAGGGAAGCCCTTTTTTCCCTCAATTTCAACCACACAAAGACGGCATGAGCCAAAAGATTTTAGGCTATCCGTGGCACATAGTTTTGGAACATCCACCCCTATCTCTCTAGCTGCTCTCATCACGCTGATATCAGCTTGAACATTAATTGGTTTACCATCAATCTCAATGGAAACAGTATTTTCACAGCGACTGGCTTCGGTACCTAAGTCAATTTGTCTAGTTATATTCATATAGTGGTTTATTCAATTTCTGGTTTAAAATCTTTAGGAAAGTATTGTAACGCACTTTTTACTGGAAAAGGTGTCATTCCACCCATTGCACATAATGATCCATCAATCATGGTTTCACATAGATCATTTAGTAAGTCTATATTCTTCTCTCTATTGTCGTTACTGATTATTCTATCAATAACTTCGACCCCACGCGTTGAACCAATTCGACATGGTGTACATTTTCCACAAGATTCGATTGAGCAAAATTCCATGGCAAATCTTGCTTGAATTGCCATATCGGCAGTATCGTCAAATACTACTATTCCTCCATGACCAACCATTCCATCTTTAGCCGCAAATGCCTCGTAATCAAGGGGCGTGTCTAGTAAAGAGTCAGGGAAATAAGCACCAAGTGGTCCTCCTACTTGAACAGCATAAACTGGTTTTCCTGATGCCGTCCCACCACCCCATTGTTCAATTAATTCACGTAAGGTTATACCAAAAGCTATCTCAACTAATCCACCTTGTTTGACATTACCAGAAAGCTGGAAGGCCAGAGTCCCTTTTGAGCGATTAACCCCATAAGCTGAATAAGCGGGACCTCCTTGATCAATAATATCTGGAACTGATGCAAGTGTGACAACATTATTAACCACGGTGGGCTTTCCAAAAAGACCTTCAATGGCAGGAAGTGGAGGTTTAAACCTTATCATTCCAGCTTTGCCTTCTAAGCTCTCCAGCATGGCAGTTTCTTCTCCACAAACATAAGAACCACCACCAATATGAATATCTATTTCAAAGTCAAATCCACTAGACTGAATATTTTTACCCAACCAATTATGTTCTTTTGCGGTATTTATAGCTGAATTAAGGATTTCATAGGCATTTGGATATTCTGATCGCAGATATATATATCCTTTATTTGCACCTACAGTTAATCCAGCAATGGTCATTCCCTCAATCAATGCCAAAGGATCACTTTCCATAAGTATTCTATCCGAAAATGTTCCACTATCACCCTCATCGGCATTGCAAGTAATATATTTCTGAGCACCTTCGGCATTAGCTACTGTTTGCCATTTAATCGCGGTTGGAAAACCAGCTCCACCACGACCTCTCAAGCCCGACTTTTCAAGTTCTTTAAGGACATAATCAGAGCCTTTCTTTAAGGCAATTCCTAATCCACTAAAACCTTTATTTTTTATATAGTCATCAATAGAGATTGGATCAATTAATCCACATTTTCGAAATGTCCATCTTTGCTGATTTTTTAGGTAAGGAATATCTTTTGTATTCCCTAATTTAAGGAAATGTGAACCACCATTTAGAAAATCAGCTTTAAAAAGATCAATAATATCTGTTTCTGAAATAGGCCCATAAGCGACACGATGACCTTCAATTTCGATTTCAATAAGTGGTTCGAGCCAACTCATACCCCATGATCCATTTCGAATAATCGTAACTTCTTTTTTCTCTTTTTGCGCTATTTCTTCGATTTTACTGGCAACCTCGTCTCCGCCCATAGACAAAGAAGCGGTATCACGAGGAATAAAAATTTTGGTTGATGTGCTCATTCTTTATGGTCAACTATTTGATTGAATCTTTTGGTATCCACCTTACCGTAAACTTTTTCGTCAATCATGATGGCAGGAGAGAGAGCGCAATTTCCTAAACAGTATATAGGCTCTAATGAATATGCGTTATTCTCAGAAGTCTCATGTAATTTAATACCAAGCATCTCTTCAGCATGTAACGTCAATTGTCGACTACCCATTGCTTGACAGGCCTCAGATTGACATATTTTTATTACTTTATCACCAGCTTTAGTAGTACGAAAATCATGGTAAAAGCTAACTGTACCGTGTATTTCAGCTCTAGATAGATTAATTTCTTTAGCAATTAGTCTTATAGCTGATTCGCTTATAAAAGAAAATTTAACCACGAAAGCACGAAGAATCTGAACCAGCATTTCAGGTTTTGCACCAACTTGATTGATTATATCAAGAGCAATTTTTTCGTCGTACTTATGAATCATATTCTGTGGCACTTTTATTTATTAATTCTTCTGGAGTTAGAATAGACATTAAATTTATTGTTTCTTAAGAACCCAACTAAAGTGATGTTAAATTTCTTCGCAAAAGCTATTGCTAGACTTGATGGAGCACTAACAGCGGCAAGCATTGGTATTCCAGCAACTATAGTTTTTTGCATTAGTTCAAAACTCGTTCTACCTGAAACAATTATACCCATTTCACTGGTTGGAAGCTTTTTTCTTCTCAGCATTGCCCCAATAATTTTATCTACTGCATTGTGCCGACCAACATCTTCACGAACAAGAATTATTTCACCATGTGCGTCAAATAATGCTGCTGCATGTAAACCACCAGTTTTACCAAAAATTATTTGTTGTGCTCTTAGTTTCTCTGGTAATGCAATTAAAGCAGATCGACTAATAGAGAATTCACTTTTGATTTCTTGACAGCCTTTATTGTAGATCGCTTCGATCGAAGCCTTGCCGCATACTCCACAGCTGGAAGTAGTATAAAAATGTCTTGTAAGTGTATCTAAATCTATTTCAACGCTAGGCTCAATAGCCACACGAACAATGTTCTTTGATCCACTTTCTTGATCAGTTTCACCAACAATATCAATTGATTTAATATCTTCAGCATTACGAATAATTGATTCAGTAAAAAGAAAACCCGTTGCTAGATCTTTATCATGACCAGGTGTTCTCATTGTGACTGAAATACTTTTTGCGGCCGATAAAGCTTCAGTTTCAGAGCATAGCTGTATTTCTAGAGGCTCTTCAATAGCTACTTGGTCCAAAGCAGAAGTTATTTTAGTATCATCAAATTTTGTAATTTGGATGTTTTTATGACGGTTAATTATCATGTATTTATTATAATACGGAACTTAATAGCATGGCACTTAAACAACCAATTATGTTTGCTTATGAATGCAATTATTTTATGCTTTGTTAGCGCTATTATTCGTATCTAATAAATATTAGAATACATTGAATTCTAATTACGGAGATGACGATCGTGTTTGAAGATTTTTCTTTAGTTCCCCCTGATCCAATTTTAAAACTAATTGTTGAACACAAGAATGACTCACGCGTTAATAAAATAGACTTAGGTGTAGGTGTTTTTCGAGATGCAACAGGAAATACTCCAATTATGCAGGTTGTAAAAGAGGCGGAGCGACATCTATTAAATACCCAGCAATCAAAGGCTTATATTGGATTGGCGGGCGATATTAATTTTAATACTGCCATGCAAAACCTTATCTTAGATCAGAATATAACAGATGATCGTTTTAGTACTATTCAAACTGCTGGAGGATCGACATCACTTCGCGTCGCAATAGAATTGATGAAAAAAACTTCGAAAGATTTAACGGTTTGGGTTAGTGAGCCAACATGGAATAATCATATACCAATACTAGATGCTGTTGGGGTTAAGGCTGCTAAATATCCTTATTATGATGTTGCTAATAATCAACTTGATTTCGAAGGACTAATGGAGGGTTTGAATAATATTCCTTCAGGGGACATAGTTCTATTGCATGCTTGTTGTCATAACCCTACAGGCATGGATCCATCGCCAGATCAGTGGGAGATGATTACAGATATAATTGTAAAACGAAATATAATTCCTTTTATTGATAACGCATATCAAGGCTTGGCGAATGGTTTATCTGAGGATGCTTATGCAATTAAGCTAATGGCCAGCAAGGTCAGTGAGATGCTTATTGCTAGTTCATGCTCTAAGAATTTTGGTCTTTATAGGGATCGTGCTGGAACTTTAACAATAGTTTCTGAGAATGCAAAAACTAATATGCATGCTCGAAGTCATATCTTGAAGATTGTCAGAACAATGTGTTCTGTCCCACCAGATCATGGATGTGCCGTTGTTAGTCATATTTTAAATAATGATGAATTACGAAATAGCTGGATAATCGAGCTGAATGAGGTGAAAGATCGTTTAAAAGAAATGAGAGCTCTTTTGAGTCAAGCGCTCAATGATAGAGCGACTAAGTTTGATTCCTCTCATCTCATTAAGGCTAATGGGATGTTTTCATATCTAGGGGTTACAGCAAAGCAAGTACAAGAATTGAAAATTACACATGGTGTTTATATGGAAGGGGCCGGACGTATTAATGTTGCTGGTATTACTAAAGAAAACGTGAATATTTTGGCTGATGCTATCGTAGATGTGCTTTAATTTAAAATTAGAATTTGGTCATTTTTTTGCAAACCAAGGTCATCAGAAACTCCACCAGCCAATTCAAGGACATATTTTACTGGTTCCTCTGATCTTATCGTTTTTAGGGACAGAGGCTCTGTTTTTTTTGAGATCGACGATATTTGACCATCCGCTTTTATAAAGAGCATATCTAAGGGTATATATGTATTTTTCATCCACATAGCCCTTATTCTTTCTTCTGGATAAATAAATAACATCCCAGTATGCTCGGCTAATGATCTGACTTGCATTAAGCCCCTTGTTTGTTGTTTTTGGGTAGTCGCCAACCATACTATGAAATGAGTGCAGGTCAAATTCGAAGAGGAAATTATGACATTTCTTTTGGTGAAACTTTTATCTAGATCTGCATTTGAATAGCTTAAATTACTTATTGCTATAAGAATGAGCAATAAGGTTCCTTTTATGAGATTTGTTCTTTTCATTTCTTTTAATATTTTTTAGTTTTACTGGTTAATACAATGACATCTTTAGTTTAAAATAAATCTAAAATAGATTATATAATTAACCACCTTTTTATTGGGAGTAAATGCATGACCGTTTTGGAAAAATTACAAGAGCTTGAGGAGCATTCAAGTAATCTAATTATTGGCCAATCGAAATTAATTAATCGAATGCTTATTGCTTTATTGTGTGATGGTCACCTCCTAGTTGAAGGGGCTCCTGGTTTAGCAAAGACCAGAGCAATAAAAGTACTTGCGGATAGTATTGAAGGAAGCTTCAATCGATTGCAGTTTACTCCTGATTTACTGCCAGCAGATCTTACAGGAACAGAGATTTATCGACCCCAAAATGGTTCATTTGAGTTTCGTAAAGGCCCATTATTTCATAATTTAATTCTCGCTGATGAAATTAATAGAGCTCCTGCAAAAGTACAATCAGCATTATTGGAGGCGATGGAAGAGCGACAAATAAGTGTTGGTGATAAGAGT
>CAXYCT010000019.1:0-39491 GCA_964275745.1 uncultured Woeseiaceae bacterium
CCATTGCATTCATCATGCACATAATAAAATTCACTTCTTCTAAAGACTCATTGGCAGCGTTATCAGAGACGTAGTAATCGACTGCATCGGTATCATAAGATGTCTGGGCGAAAATTGAGAAAGGCAAAAAAACGATTGCCATTATTGAAAAAGTACTTTTTATTATGTTGCTCATATTTATATTCTCTCTATCAAAAATTTAATTGAATTCATTCTATTGGTTAAGGTATCGGCTAAATATCTTCTTGCACTCTAACCACATCCATTTCCTTTGGAATACCCAGTCCAATGGTGAATTTAGCGGCGGCAGCGGCATCAGCGGCAGCAGCGGCGGCAGCGGCGGCGGCAGCGGCGGCAGCGGCGGCGGCATCGGCGGCAGCGGCATCGGCGGCAGCGGCATCGGCGGCAGCTTTTGCAACACAGGCAGCGTCACATACTCCAGAAGGTGCTGGCGTAGCGGCGTCTCCACCACCTCCACCACCACAAGCAGTTAAAGTAATAATGATTATTCCTAAAAACCAAATTCTGCTTTTCATGAAATTACGTAACCAAAGATTTTTAACTTGCTCAACCATTTTTATCTCCTAATTGTAAACTTGTTTTTATGAAGGATGAATATTTCCTTTCATATCTTAAATATTTATATTTTTTTAAAATAATAGATACTTTGAGTATTTCTTAAATACTTATCAATGGCAAGTAATTCCTGCTTTTTAAGTAATTTGTTACAAAAGAAAATTATGCTGATTTTTTTAATTTATTATACAGATTACTTTCTTTAAATTGCCTAAAGCATGATAATAAATTCATGACAAAAAATGATCTTATTCATGAATCCAGTCCTTACTTACTCCAGCACAGTGACAACCCCGTTCATTGGTTTCCATGGAATGAGAAAAGTTTAAATAAAGCAGCAACAGAAAATAAACCCATTCTACTCTCAATTGGTTATTCAGCCTGTCATTGGTGCCATGTCATGGCACATGAATCTTTTGAAGATCCCAAAATCGCTAACATAATGAATCAATTCTTTATAAATATAAAAATTGATCGTGAAGAACGTCCTGACATTGATCAAATTTATCAAACAGCACATCAAATCTTGACCCAAAGAACGGGTGGCTGGCCATTAACCATGTTTTTAGATCCTCTAAATCATCGGCCTTTTTTTGGGGGCACCTATTTCCCCAATGAACCCCGTCATGGCATGCCGAGCTTCCCTGATCTTTTGGTGCGTGTTGCCGATTATTACGAAAAACAACAAGATGACATTAAGGCTCAAGGAGAAAAACTCAATAAAATCTTCGCTAATCTTTTGCCGATTACAAAAGTGGATCAGCAAAAAATAGATGCCTCCCCTATAGCACTTGCTAGAAAAGAAATAGAAAATAGTCTCGATAGAGAATATGGGGGCATAGGCAGTGCACCTAAATTTCCCCATCCAACCACTCTAGACAGATTATTAAGACATTGGCGCAATAGTGCTTTTACAGCAGAACCGGATATCGAAGCACTCTATATGGCGACACTCTCACTGACACGAATGGCGGAAGGTGGAATTTATGATCAACTCGCTGGTGGCTTCTATCGTTATAGTGTTGATAGATACTGGCAAATCCCTCATTTTGAAAAAATGCTTTATGACAATGGCGCACTCTTGAGTTTATATGCGCATGCTTATCTAGCAACGGGCGATGAGTTGTTTAAAAAGATAGTCAAAGAGACGGTAAACTGGATATTAAATGATATGCAAGCGATTGATGGAGGTTTTTATTCTACGCTCAATGCAGATTCAGAAGGGAAAGAAGGTACTTACTATGTCTGGGAGAAAAAAGAGATAGAACAAATTATAGAGACAATAGATATTGATGTATTTAATCATTATTTTGGCTTAGATAAAGCGCCTAATTTTGAAAATAAATGGCATCTCACCGTCCAAAGCAATACCGATGCTCTGATCAAGAAATTCAATATCACGAAAGATCAATTAGCCATTAACATCAATGCCAATAAAAAAAGACTCTTACAAGAGCGAATGAAACGTATTTCTCCCTCGCTTGATGACAAGCAATTAACCGCCTGGAATGCACTGGTAATAAAAGGCTTAGCCATTGCTGATCGTGTTCTTGAGGAAGAAGATTTTACTGTTTCTAATTTTAAAGCCATTGATTTTATTCAGCATAATCATATGCATGAAAATCGATTAATGGCTTGTTATAAAAATGATCAAGCAAAATTTCCAGCCTATCTCGATGATTATGCTTATTTATTAGATGCCTTAATTGAATCATTGCAAACTAAATGGCATACACAACATCTTAATTTTGCAATCCAGGTTGCAGACCAATTATTAGAATACTTTTTTGATAATGATCATGGAGGTTTCTTTTTCACCGCCAACGATCATGAAAAATTAATTCACAGACCAAAACCCATGGCCGATGATGCCACGCCCTCAGGTAATGGTATTGCCAGTTTTGCCCTGCAGAGATTAGGTTGGTTATTAGGAGAAAATAGATACTTATCAGCGGCAGAAGCTACGCTGCATAATGCATGGGAAATGTTATCTAAAGCGCCGCATGGCCATGTAACTTTAATCAACACTTTAGAGGAATATCTTGAGCATCCAGAGATTATTATTATTCGGGGAAATCATGATGAAATTCAAAAATGGCAAAAAGCAACCAACAAAATTTATTCGCCTAGAAGATTGATTTTTGCCATTCCATCAACAGAACAAGGATTACCATCCTCGCTAGGTATTCGCAAATCAATTAAAGATAAAGTGGTTGCTTATCATTGTAAGGGAGAGCATTGCTCCAAACCGATATCTTCATTTGAAGAATTACTCAGTCTCATTACTGAGACAGACAAAGCTTAGCCAAACGGATCATCAATTGACGACGATAACTGGGTAAATAACCTGGGGCCATTCTCAGAAATATAAAGGCAATCTTCTAAACGCACTCCAAATTCACCAAAAAGATAAATGCCAGGCTCATTTGAAAAACACATACCTGGTGCTAATTTAGTGGTTTCACCTTTAACAAAATTAACTGGCTCATGACCATCTATTCCAATCCCATGACCGAGTCGATGGGATAAGCCAGGTGTCTGATAATCGGGACCATAGCCCTCCTTGGCATAAAAAGCTCGGACCACATCATCCACTTTTCCAGCTGGATTACCAATTTGAGCTGTTTCTAGAGCGAGCTCTTGTCCTTGTTTTACAGTTTTCCAGACTTGCCGTTGTTTCTTAGTGGGTTCACCAAAAACCCAAGTCCTTGAGATATCCGATTCATAGTCGTGCACAGAACAGCCACAATCCATTAAGATGATGCCGTTTTCCTTAACTCTTTGTGGTTGTTTAGTTCCATGAGGATAGGCACTGGCCTCATTCAGCAACACACCTGAAAATTGAGTTACACCACCAAGAGCCTCAGTGGCACTACTCATCATGGTAGCTATATCTTGAGGACGCATGCCTAGTTCAATATTTTTATAGATATATCGATAAGCTTCTAGAGTCACTTTATTTGCTACCTGCATTAAATCAAGTTCATTTCTAGACTTATACATTCGACATCCACGAGTAATGCTTTTACCTGAAATCAAAGTAATATTTTTTGATGCCTGTTCGATACCATCAACAATAAAATGACGTATTGTTTCCTCAATTGCGAGCCTACCTGTTGCTATCTTGCGATCATTTAAAATATCAGCAACCACCTTAAAAGGATTTTCATGTTCATGCCATGTTCTCACTTCCGCATCAAATGCCAAGCTCTCCCTCACTGAAGGCTCCTCAAAGTATGGCGTGACAAAGGCAATCTCACCTTCTTTAGGAATAACTGCACCAGTAAAGCGCTCAGAACGACGCCATTTAACTCCAGTAAAATAAATTAGCGCTGAGCCCGCTTCTAATAACAAGGCATCTACATTTTGATTCTGCATCAACTGTTGAGCTTTTTGAATACGCTCTTTTCGCTCACTTACTGAAATTGGCTTGGCACCTGTCGTTAAATTTTTTAAATTTACTTCCGCATTGATATCATTCTGTGCTTTAAGATTTGTATTTAATGCCAGTGAGCTCGCTGAAAACAAAGAAGCATATTTTAAAAAAGAGCGTTTATTCATGGTTTATCCAAATAGGTATTTTAATTGACAATAGAACGTTGCCATCCCGTGGGTATTTTATTCAGTTCATAAGGCGCCCAGAACTCATTATCTAATTTCATGGTAATGATTTTTGTTGCTCCATTCCAAGCAATTGTTTTAAGCCTTAACGAAGATCGGTCCTGTTTTCCTCTTACTTCATTAATGAAATCATCCAAAGTCGGTGTTTCAATTTCATTTACAGCCACTATTCTTAGTCCCATATTTAATCCATATCGAGTGGCCGGCGAGCCATAATTATTGAACGCGACATAGACTCCTGAGGGATCAATTCCACGCTGCGCTATGGTTCGATGTGGCTCATGAAGATGAGCTCCTGCCCATATTAAGACATGATCAATATCATTACCATTCAACAACTCCGTATCAATATCATATTTTAATAATTTATTTTGCCGCCACAAATTTATCATGATCACTTCTGACTGACTGAGTTTCTCATAATCTCGAAATGATGAAATCAATTGATTGTTAATAGAGAGAATGATGTCTCCGTTTTGAATCACTTTTGAAGCAGGAGATCCTGAAATACGATTATTAACCATTAACAGACGGCGTTCATTTTTCGATTCATATTGACTGATCCAATCGTCACTTAAACCCATTTTTCGGGCTGAAAATAATGGGATATACCCTAAATCAAGACCCAATGAATAGAGTGGTTTGTCTTTTTTAAATTGCGTAATAAACTCGCTGATTAAATCTGAACTGATGCCCCGATTTATCTGCAAAGCCTCACCTCCAGAACGATAAGCAAAACTAGTCCACAATGCTTTTACTTTGGCTTTTTTATCAGTTAATACACCGTATATATCATCTGGTGCATTAACCAGATCAATGACTTCAATATTGGTATCTGAAAACTTTATCGAAGGCGGTAAAATCAATGGATCAATGGATGATACAGTAACTTTTTGATGGAATAATTGATGATCAATTTTAAGTCCTGAAAAACTAGCTTCATCTCCAGACTGAAGCGGTTTTGTACTAAATTGCGCCTCCTGAATTAAAGTATCACCAATTAGATTTGGATCATAACTCACCATAGCAAGATTATGCAGTGGATGAATAAATTCAACTTTTCCTGAAATCTCGAGTGAGCCAGCAAATGTTAATCTAATGTCCCCCATTGATAGAGGCACTGTATTTCGATCAACAATGACCAAGCCACGCTCCTTATCAACCAAGAGACCAGTTCCATAATAATGTCGACTTAAAATTCCAGCGACAGGATAAGGTAAATCAAAACTAACATGCACCAGAGATCGTGCAATTTTATCTTTCATTGGCTGTTTATATTTAGTGAAAGATGCACTTCTTTCGAACTGAGCTTGCTCTTGAGTGCCGGTATCAAGTTGCTGACATGGCCAAGACCCGTTAATTTCATTTCTTGTGCAAATCTCACTCTTAAACCAAGTACGATCAATCTCAACCGATCTTAATACGCTATTGATAGGGTCTGAGAATTTAACAAATCTGACATTCATCTTATTTTGGTGGGTTAATTGAGATAAATGATTCTTTAGATCTTCAATAGTTTGAATATTCTTTCCATCAATCTCAAAAATTACTGCTCCAGCAGGAATTGCAGATCTTGATAATGAATATCCTGGATCAGCAACATAAACCCCCTCTAAAGGACGATTATAATGTCGCGCTTGTTGATAGGAAAAATTATTAAAAACAGCATCACCAAATGACAAATAAGAGCTAGGTGTAATATCGTGCAGATTTGTCACATCAACCATAAAACTAATATTTTTACCGCCTCGCTCAACTTCGACATTGATTTTCTCATTCACCTTTTGATCTAAAATTTCAGCCAGTGAAATAAAATCAGCAATCAATATTTCATCTACAGTTAGCAGAATATCGCCCGGTTGGAGGTATTGTTCTATCGGTGACTCTTTTATCACCCTATGGACAACTAGCATACCATCAGTATCATTGCCCTGACCTCTAAAAAGTGACTCCATTGCTGATGTCAGACCAAGCCTCTTTAGCTCATCAAAAGTTAATTGAGTAAACTCTGTTTGCAAAGTGCCCCGCGTTATTGATTGATTTTTCTGAATGAGTTCTAGCGCTCGCTCAATTCTATCTAAAGGCAAAAAGAAACTACTCGCGGATGAGTTATTCGCACCAGCATTGAGTGCCACCGCATTACCTTGGATGTTAATTACTGGCGCACCTGATGATCCACCCGATGTTCCAGAGGCTGCCTGAAAATAAAAAGTATTAAAATCGTTGTAATTACCCCGCCCATAATCAGGTGCTTGTCGATCTAATCTCGCAATAGTCCCTGCCAAAATAGAAAGTTTTTCCCCTGCATCATTACCAATAACTCGGATCTCTTGACCAACCTTCACTTCTTCTGGTGAAAGTTTTAAAGTCGCAGGTTTAATGTATTTTAAATCATCAGGATTGTATTTAAAAAATCCAAAATCATGCACGGGGTCACGATAAATCGGAGTTAACTCGATTTCCTCGTTATTCAAAAATAAAGCTTCTGCTCTGATGGGTCCGGTTGTAACCACATGACGATTAGTTAAAATCAAGCCATTTTTAGCATCTACAATAAAACCTGTGGCTTGAGATGAGGTATTCCATTCAGTGTCAAAGGCTTTTGGGCTATCTATTTTTATACTGACTACCGCTGATGAAACTCTGGCAATGGTATCTTTCCATGTTATTTCGTCAGCCAGGAGATCAGCAAACAATAGATATATCATAAACATTAATGCTAAAGATCTATTTTTCATCAGGATTACTCTTTAAAAACGAAGTGGTGATCGATCGATATACATTTGCATTTCACCGTCCTGATACATTGGAATATAAAAACTGTCAGGATCACAACTATAAGGAAATATCTCGGTACTGGCATTTCTAATCCACTGCCTTCTTCTGATGGGCTTACGTTCATAGTTATCTGGATCATCAACAATAATTAGAGCGGTTAGCGTTTGACTATCATCACTTAAACTATAACGTTCCTCTATGATGGCATGCTCAGAGATCAACTCACCTCGGAAATCACGGACCGTTTTTTCAAGTAACTCTGTCTTAATAACCAATTCATTGCCTTCCCAGACTCCCTTAGAGAATCCCATTCTTGATGGCGGCATATATGAACTAGGTGCTTCATCATTCGCCCATATGCGTCGAACTTTTGCTTGATATTCATAGAGGAATGTATATCGATCGTTGCTAAATAAAATCTCAAAAGGAAATGAGTACGTCACCAAGGCGGGCAGACCAATGGAAGTACATCTTACATCCGGCTGATCATAATAAGGCAAGTACTGCTCCAACCAATCCTTACCACCTTGAGTTAATGTCATGGAATATTTCCTAAAATCAAGCTCTTGAGTGGCCGTCCAAATGCCCGTTAAATCTTCAGGTTTAGTTGTTCTTGGTAATTGATTAGCTGAACCATTTTTTTGTTCACGTATTGCACTCCAAGAACCTGGTTCTTCTTTTTGCGCAGCAGCTCCTTCCTGCTGATACCTTCCTTGAATTTTATTATTCTCTAGGCTGCCTGATAGCCGACGATTAAACACAAAGCCCCTAACATCTCGACTATCAGCAAGAATTTCAATTTCATCCTGATTAATCCTGATTCCAACTGGGCCACCTTCAAGATAGGCGTGCCAATTTTGATCCTGTTTTTCTATTTCTAATAACCCAACTAGTGTCCTTTTGTTGTCCTGCAAAGAAACAATCCAACGACCTTCAAAATCCAATTCGTTGGCTTTTAGCAGCAAACATGGCATCAAAAAGATAATTAGTTTTATAAAAAAATATATGTTTTTCATCGCTTCTACTCTGGTGCTCGATCAATTAAAACAGTGCCATCCGATAATGTAACCCTAATTATTGACAACATTTTACGTCCATTATGGCCAGGATAACCTTCAACGATAATATTATCTCCCTTACTTATAATATCTTTAGTCCAACCTTTTCTTGCTAACCAAACGACCGGTGACCCCCTCAAATCCCAAGTTTCACTTTTATCTTCGGATGCCTCTACGGTTAGCAAATATCGAACATGAGGGTTTCGAAACCATACTTGCTTCACATTTCCATTCAGCTTGATAATTTTTTCAGCCGTAAATTCTGCTGTAAAGGAATGGTGACTTTGAGCGGTCCCAATAAATAAATACCCAGCAAGAAAAAAAAGATAAATTAATTTAGTCATCATTATAAACCGATCCTCAAAAATTAATGCCAAGGGCTGTTTTGATTGCCCGACTTTTAAGATAGTGACTTTTGTTAAATAAACGCATGCCAAAATTTCTAAAACTTTCAGCCAACTTGGAGCGTATTGAAAATAACTTGTTTAAAATATCAACAAAATTCAACATCGTCCAATTGGCTTGTTTTCTCTCTCTTTCATAAGGTCTCAATGAAATTATATCGCCAATATATTCATTTTTATATAAAGCGTTATTGAGCGTATCGACCAAGCATTCAGCATCAGCAATACCCAAATTCAATCCTTGACCAGCCAATGGATGAATATTATGGGCAGCATCCCCAACTAATACAAAATTCTTATCAATATAACGTTTCGCATGTTGATATCTGAGGTCAAAATTTGCGCGCTTACTTATTACTCTCAAATCACCTAAAACATAATCTGTATAATTCGATAATAATTTACCAAGCTCTATATCATTCAATTTCGCATTTATTTCAATTTGTTCTGATATTGTTGTCCAAACAATTGAGGCTTTATTATCACCCAAAGGAAGTAATGCAATTGGTCCCTCTGGAAGAAATCGCTGCCATGCTGTATTCATATGATGCTTCTCAGTTTCTACGTGAACAACAAAAGCACTTTGTGCATAATCATGCTTTTCTAATGGAATATTAAATAATTCTCTAGTTAAAGAATTAGCTCCATCAGCACCGATCAATAAATCAGCACAAATGGATTGATCATCAGAGAGTTTGATTTCAACCCCTTTTTTCTCTTGGCTTTGCTCTATCTTGGAAATTTTACTTCCATAATAAATAGAGATATCTAGAGATCTTACTAGCGTTAGTAGCTCATCCTTAATTGAATTATTCTCGACAATGAAGCCTAATTCAGAGAGACCAAATTCCATGGCCTTAAAATCAATTGCTGACATTCCATCTGAGACATCAGATGCATCCCATACTTGCATATTCTCATAAGGATAGGCATGTTTATTTTTTATATGCCGCCATACTCCGAGACGCTCTAGAATTTCGATAGAGCCTCTAGATAATGCTGAAACTCTTAGTGATATTTCCTTATTCTTTTCGTAATTGGGCTCATCTTCAGCATCGATAACATGAATATGAAATTTATTACTGTGTAAGGATTTACCCAGTAAAGCAGCAGATATCAATCCGACGATACCTGCACCCACGATGGCGATATGCTGTTTTTTTTTCATTTCAATGAAATTCCACGAGATAAGCGGGGCAATCTTCCTACCAAGCCCATGGTATGTTTAACAAAGAACTTTCTAAAGCCAGGCATTAAGTCAAAACATACCATACCAACACCTCTGAGAACTCGAATAGATTTATGACTATCACCATATAATCGTACCAAGCCATCAGTGAAAGATTTTAGTTTTTGGTGATCTTGTTGTCGCCAGTCCGAATATTCAGATAATAAATCAATATTACCAAGATCAACCTTATCTTTTTTCAATTCCTCACATAAACAATCAGCCAAAGTAGCTACATCTCGTAATCCTAAATTAAATCCTTGTGCCGCAACTGGATGTAAGCTGTTAGCAGCATTACCAATAACTACACTGCGTGATGTATATAATCTCTGCGCCTCTGTAAGTGCTAGCGGATAGGAAGAACGCTTACCTAAGTTACTAAAAAGACCTAAACGTAAGCCGAAGGTTTCTTGCATGGAACTTAAGAATATTTCATCAGTGGCGGCCAATAAATTCTCTGCTTTATTTGTTGGTAAAATCCATATAAAAGCCGTTCTCCCGTTTTCTATCGGTAATAGGGCCAAGGGTCCAGATTCTGAAAATCTTTCAAAAGCTCTGTTATCAATTGGCTTCTCCGTTAGTAAATTTCCAATTATTGCAATTTGATCATAATTAGTTTTTTTGACACCGATACCCAAATAATCTCTAGTACTCGAATTTGTGCCATCAGCTACAATTAACAATTGAGAAGACACTTTACTTTCTGAATTCTGAGATTTAAAACTTACATTACAATAATCTTTATGAGGTTCAATTGAGGTAATTTCTGCTGGACAAAAAAGCTTAATATTTTTCTTCTTTGCAACACTATTCAACAAAACATCACCTAAAACTCGATTTATAACTACATAACCCAATGCTTCGACTTCTTGCTCCTTAGCAGAGATATGAGAAAAACCAAATCTACCTTTATCGGAGACATGAATTGTTTTAATAGCTTTTGAAGCATCGCGAATTTCATCCCACAAACCCAGTGCAGTAAACATACTTTGACTGCTTCGTGATAATGCTGTTGATCTGTCATCAAAACTGGGCTGTTTATCATGATCGCGTTCTATTTTCTCAATCACAGCAATTCGCAAATCTAATGACGAAATCGCCAACGCCATACTAATTCCAATCATACCTCCACCAGCAATCACAATATCAAAGTCAGTTTCCAATAAAGTGTTCATTGAGCATTCATCATCAATTCAATTGCATCAGGGTCCTTAACCAATGAATGGCTAAGCACTTCTGGTGTATTGTTTTTTACCAAGACCATATCTTCAATTCTTATACCAATATTCCTGTAGCTCTTTGGAATATCCTTTTCATTACCAATATAGATTCCAGGCTCAATTGTAGTAATCATTCCATTTTCAAAAAAACGCCATTCTTCATCTACCTTATAATCACCAACATCATGGACATCCATCCCAATCCAATGGCCTGTTCTGTGCATGAAAAAACGACGGTAGGCTTCATTTTCTATTAATTCTGAAATTTTTCCATGCAGAAGACCAAGATCTCTCAAGCCACTTGTAATAACTTTTACAGCCTCACGGTGTGGATCATTAAAATGGTTGCCTTTTCTAACTTTATTTATAGCAGATAGTTGCGCCTCAAGGACAATGTTATAGATATCTAATTGTGCTTGAGAAAAACGACCATTAACTGGAAAAGTTCTTGTTATATCAGATGCATAATAATCTGCCTCACACCCAGCATCAATCAGGACTAAATCTCCGTCCATAAGCTCAGCATCGTTTGATGCGTAGTGTAAAATACAGGCATTTGCCCCGCCACCAACAATTGGGTTATATGAATGCTCAGCATTAAATTTTCTAAATTCATAAATAAATTCAGACTCTAATTCATACTCAAACATATTGGGGCGAACTTTTTTGATGGCATTTTCATGCGCTCTTACAGCTATTTTTGCAGCTTTTCGCATAGCTGTAACCTCAGCTTTACTTTTAAATAAGCGCATATCATGTAATAAATGATCTAATGAAATGAGTTCTTGCTGATGTTGATTATTTTGCTGCTTAACATCTTTTAGATTCATCCATGAGTTAATTTTGGTATCGAAATCACTATCTCTATACATCGGATAATATATATATTTTTTTGATTTAAGCAATGCAGGTAATATTTCATCAATATCCTCAATAGGATAAGCGTCATGGGCATTGAAATCACTCATCGCTCCTTCTGGCCCATTGCGTTTTCCCTCCCATTGCTCTTTTATTTTGTCACGTTCTTGGCAAAATATAATGAACTCTCCTTCTGGCCTTCCAGGTACTAGAGCGAGCAGTGAATTAGGTTCATCAAACCCTGTAAGATAATAAAAATCACTGTCCTGTCTAAAACGATAGCCAATATCTCGACTTCTATTTCTTAGTGGCGCGCTCGGGATAATAATCATCGAGTGACTCTCAATCATTTTCATGATCTGCTGTCGCCTTTTTTGGAATTCTACTTTAGACATGGTGACTCACTAATTAAGATCTTTTTGAGGTTTGGTATTATTTTCCACTGCATCATTCCGAAAATCAGCCAGCTCCTCATAAACCAATTGAACACTTACTCGAATATATTCCATCACCTCATTGAATGCATTTTCATTTTCCTCTTCATCTGCTTCTTCGTTGACCGATGCACGAGTTATCTCAAGAAAATCTTTTATAATAATATTTATAGGCTCATTATTTAAATATTCTTTTAATATTTTTGGTTTTTTACCCGTAACGATACCGTGCAAAAAACCATCACACCAATGAGAGAGTGCTTCAGTCCTCTCATTTATATTACCTTCATCATCAGGTAAAAATAATTCAAACTCAGACTGTCTTTCCACCAATTGCATCCAAGTATCTTTGAAAAGATCTTGCAACATGTCTTCACACGATTGTCTTAATAATTCTTGTGATGAGGCACCTTCAAATATTTGTTCGATACAGACATTAAAAGCATTGGGCCCCATAACTGAGAGCCTGCCACATAAAAGACCATGAGATTGGGCACAAAGCCAGCTCGAACCAACAGAATGTAGGTTATTTTCAAGATCAAAAAAATTAACTGCGTGTTTAATCATAAATTGACACTTTGACTGAATTATTTATTTTACAGAGACATGATCCCATTTATCTTAATTGTTGACTATATAAAATATGATAATGATGATTGATTATCTGCTCACTGATCTTTATATTAGGCTAATGAATAATAATACAACCCCAAATTTTGAGGCTGACCTCAAACGACTCGAAGATAGACTTGATGATCTTGTCAAAATCTGTGACCGACTTCAAAGTGAAAACAAATCTTTAAAAGAACAGCAAGATTCGTTATCAAAAGAGAGGGCTACTTTACTCCAGAAGAATGAACAAATCAGAACTCGAGTAGAGGCAATGATCTCAAGGCTGAAATCCATGGAACAAGGGAATTAATTCAGATGAACTGGAGTAAATAGTGAGTGAAATGTACGCACATGTTAGTGTAAAGATACTTGAAAAAGAATATCAAATCTCATGTCTCGCAAGTGAGCGTAATGCATTATTGGATTCAGCTGAAGCATTGAATAAGAAAATGCGAGAAATTAGAGATAGCGGTAAAGTCGTTGGTTTAGATAGAATTGCAGTCATGGCAGCGCTTAATATGGCGCATGATTTAATTCAGGCAGAAACTAAAGATCAAGTAATAGAAAGCTCATTAGGCACAAGACTTAAAATAATGGCTGATCAAGTAGACTCAGCAATAGACAGCAATAAATAACTTAAACTGAGTTATAGCTAGCAAGCGTTAAATAAAATCTCCTGCGATGTTCGATTTAATCCTGGATACCTTCGATCCTAACTTTATATTTTGGGGTCATGTTCTGTGATGACATTTGTGCAAAACCACGACTTTGTGGATAGCTTGTTGAAATCACGACTAACCCCACTTGCTTCTCCGGTTCGAGAGCAACGGTTTATAACGGCATATGCGGGAGATTTTTTATTTAATCACTATCAAAAAATGCAAAATACTAAAGAAAATATAAGACAAAAAGCGCTCTCAAAACGACGCGCTCTTGGTCATGATAAAAATATGCATGCATCAACATTAATTACGCGTGCCATCTTAAATTCCAACTATTACAAAAAAGCAAAAACTATTGCCTGTTATTTATCTATGAAAGATGAAGTCAATACGGCGCTCATCATAAAAGAGATAGAGAAAACCAATAAATTACTTTTTTTGCCCAAAATACAAGCAGATGGGACCATAAATTTTATACAAATAAATAAAGATTCTAATTATTCAACCAATCGATATGGCATAAAAGAGCCTGCAGATGATAAAGATCAAGATATCGAAAAAATAGATCTGATCATCATGCCTTTGGTTGCTTTTGACTCTATTGGAAATAGGATAGGCATGGGAGGTGGATATTACGATAAAAAATTTCAATATCTACTGCAAAATAATAACAAGCCTTCACTAATTGGAATTGCTTTCGATTGTCAGTATTACAAAAAAATTCAATCAGATATCTGGGATGTTAGTCTCGATCACGTATTTACCGAGTCTGGCTGTATTTTCTAGACATTGTCTTACAATAATTATAAATTCATTAAATGGAAATAATAGATCAAGATGAAAAAAAATTAAATGTTGCAAAAGCAGCTTTAGAATATATTCATAACGACTGTATTCTAGGAATGGGAACAGGGTCAACAGTCAATTATTTAATAGATTTAATACCTAGCATCAAAAATAAAATTACTTCTATTGCATCAAGCTCCATTGAGACAGAAAGACTCCTCCGCTCCCATGGATTTGACGTATTACCACTTAACGAAATAGGCAGTCTCGATCTTTATATAGATGGTGCAGATGAAGCAACTAAAAATTTGCACCTGATCAAAGGTGGTGGTGGTGCACTTACTCGAGAGAAGATCTTAGCTGCTGCTGCAAGAAAATTTATCTGCATCATCGATGATTCAAAATTAGTTCCCTTTCTCGGAGAATTTCCTCTGCCAATAGAAGTCATTCCAATGGCTCGCTCTTATATTTCAAGAGAAATAATAAAACTAAAAGGTCAGCCTATTTGGAGAGAGAACTTTATTACGGATAATGGCAACGAAATAATTGATGTTCATAATCTTAAAATTACTGACCCCTTGGAATTTGAAAATAAAATCAATCAAATTGCTGGTGTCGTTACTATTGGAATCTTCGCCCATCGACCAGCAGATGTATTATTGATTGCCAGCAATGATGGTATTAAAACATTAGATACAAATACTTAATGAGTTTGGTTTTTCCTACCTTAACTTTCTTGCAGTTTTATTGAACCGACACTTTTCGCTGCAATATATAACCTTATCCCAATTATTACGCCATTTTTTCCGCCATTGAAATGGAAAGTGACAGACTGGGCATATTTTTTCACCTTCCTTGGTATGTTTCACTTTATATCGAGAGAATAATGTAGAAATTCATTATCTAATTCATACCCAAGTGATTCATATAAAGATTGACCAACATAATTATTTTTTGCTGTGGAGAGCTCTAGACGAGAATAATCATTCGACTTCGCAAAATCTTTGGCGCAATCCATTAACTTTCTTCCGATACCCTCACCTCTTTTTTCTTGCTCTACAAATAAATCATAAAGAATCAAAATTGGTTCAGCACTAACCGAACAGAATGAGGCATATAACTGAACAAAACCATTTAGTTTTTTTTGATTCTCCTCATAAACGAAAACGATAGATTCATTCATTTCCATTCTTTCATTGATAAATTTAAGAGCTAATTTATGATCGGATGGTTGCTCATAGAAAATTCGATACAAATTAAATAATCTGCCTAATTCTTGTGTGTGTATTTTTTCTAATCTTTTTATATTCATAATAATTAATATTTATCCTCACGAGACATAATTAGATATTAATAATATACCTAACTTTCAATTATTTTTTTAACAGAATATTAATTACACGATTATTCCTCAAAATAAGAGGAAAAGAATAATATAAAAAAGACCAATGACAGAGTGACTCTCTGCCATATTTTGAGAAATATATAAGAGTATTTAACGCTTAGAGAATTGTGTAGCTCGACGAGCTTTTCTAAGACCAACTTTCTTTCTTTCAACTTCACGTGCATCTCTTGTTACAAAGCCTGCTTTTCTGAGATTAGGCCTCAGAGACTCATCAAATTGCATCAGTGCTCGAGTTAGTCCATGACGAATTGCGCCTGCTTGACCAGTGATGCCACCACCTTTAACCGTAGCATTAACGTCAAATTTTCCTACCATTTCAACCAGTTCTAGTGGTTGTTTTACAATCATTTGTGCTGTTTTTCTTCCAAAGAACGCATCTAATGGCTTATTATTGACAGTAATAGTGCCTTTACCATCTTTTACAAATACTCTTGCTGTCGATGTTTTACGACGCCCAGTTCCATAATATTGTTCTTGTGACATTAATCTTTTACCTTGTACAATTATTTACGCGTTAATCTCTAAAGGGATAGGTTGTTGCGCTTTATGATCATGTTCAGATCCTGCAAAAACTTTTAATTTAGAAAACATCTTGCGACCCAGTGAATTTCTAGGAAGCATTCCTTTGACAGCAAATTCGATAGCTCTTTCTGGCTTTTCTTTGAGTAACTTTTCAAGTGGAATCGATTTAAGATTACCAATATAACCAGTATATCTATGATACATCTTATCTTTCAATTTATTACCAGTCACTCTTATTTTTTCTGCATTAATGACCACGATATAATCACCAGTATCTACATGTGGTGTATAAACAGCCTTATGCTTACCACGAAGTCTTGAGGCTATATCTGTCGCTAATCGACCAAGAGTTTTGCCAGTGGCATCAACCAGATACCAATTGCGCTCGACTTCTTCATTTTTTGCTGAAAAGGTTTTCATTTATTTTTTCCAAAGTAGTAGATAAACAAAAGGTAAATCATTTTTTTGTATCAATCTATTATTTAAATTGAGCAACAAAAAGATAAACATGTAAAGGCGCGAGATTTTACTGCAGCAACCCCGTCATTGCAAATACAACCTTATCTTTTCTATTGCAAGATCTTAGGTAAATAAGGATTAATACTTTTTTATTAGATAAAGAAAAAATCATTTTAAACAATTACCTAACTAAGTTAGAATTAATTCATGCCAAATCAATCAACTAACATATTGGATAAAATTCTCACCTCTTTGGATCGGATGCGTCTTTTTATTGCCTCTGAACAACCAAAAGCTTACAGAAAAAATCCTGCTGAAGGAACTCCTGAAGCCGATTTAACAAAGGCAGAAAGATCTCATGCTGCTGCACTTATGAGAATCAATCATGCTGGAGAAGTTGCGGCACAGGGTCTGTATGAAGGGCAGGCTGTATTTGCCAGAGATGACTCTGTAAAAGCACAAATGGTTGAAGCCGCTAACGAAGAATTAGATCACTTAAATTGGTGCCGTGAGCGAATCGAAGAACTAAATGAAAAACCCAGTAGACTGGGTCCAATTTGGTATTCTGGATCGCTGATTATTGGCTCATTAGCAGGATTTATTGGAGACAAGTGGTCGCTCGGCTTTATAGAAGAAACTGAAAGGCAAGTCAGCAATCATCTTACCAAACATCTGGAGCAACTGCCTAAACAAGATCAAAGAAGCAGAAAAATAGTCTCACAAATGCGCCTAGAAGAAGAGGTGCATCAGGCTAACGCAAAAAAAGCAGGCGCCGAGGAATTACCAAAATTTATTCGTATCTTGATGAAAGTCACTTCAAAAGTAATGACTAAGACGGCTTATCACATCTAAAAATTATTAATCACTTTTAGTAAAGTCTTTAACGGGTTTTAGCAATTTCAGACTTCATAGCAGTGATAGTTTCTGAATAATTATCACTATTAAAAATAGCTGATCCTGCCACAAAAGTATCCGCACCTGCAGCAGCAATTTCTCTTATATTATTTATTTTAACTCCACCATCAACCTCTAGTCTTATATCTTTTCCACTAGCATCAATTATTTCTCTAGCTTTCACTATTTTATCTAAAGATGATTCTATAAACGATTGCCCACCAAAGCCTGGGTTAACAGACATAATAAGAATCAAATCAACATCATCAATCACATGCTCGAGCCATGTTAACGGTGTAGCAGGACTAAAAACTAAGCCAGACAGACAGCCCTGCTCTCGAATTAAGTTTAATGACCTATGGACATGACGACTAGCTTCAGGATGAAATGAGATATAACTGGCACCAGCTTTAGAAAAATCTAAGATTAAGTTATCTACTGGTTCTGCCATTAAGTGGACATCAATAGGTGCTGTTACACCGGAATCCCTTAAGGATTGACACACCAGTGGCCCAATCGTTAAAACGGGCACAAAGCGATTATCCATGACATCAAAATGGATAATATCCGCCCCTGCATCCAATACTGCATTTACTTCTTCACCGAGTTTGGCAAAGTCAGCTGAGAGTATCGATGGCGCTATAAATGGAGTCAATGTATTATCCTTTTCTTTAGTTAGTATAAATCTTATATTAAACAAATATATTAAAATATTCACCTATGATGATTATAATTAAGTTAATACCAATAATTGGAAAAAAGCATGCATGATAAAGATATTTTATTTGAATCTAATATCCCTAATTTAAAACTCATAGCCAGAGGTAAGGTAAGAGACATTTATGATTTAGATGATGACCATTTATTGATAGTAACCACGGATAGGTTATCAGCATATGATGTAGTAATGCCTGATGCAGTTCCTGGTAAAGGTAAAATTCTTACTGAAATATCAAATTTCTGGTTTAATATGATGCAAGATCTAGTTCCCAATCATCTTACTGGAATTAACCTAGAACAATGTATCAATGATGAAAAATTACTTCTTCAGCTCCGTAAAAGAACAATTATTGTAAAAAAACTCAAACCATTGCCTATAGAAGCAGTAGTTAGAGGGTATTTGATTGGTTCGGGTTGGCGAGATTACGAAAAAACAGGGAAAATTTGTGGTATCAGTATCTCTGAAAATATGCAGCAAGCTGAAAAGCTCCCTGATACGATATTTACACCCGCAACAAAAGCTGCTTCTGGTGATCATGATGAAAATATCAATTATGCAAAAACTTGTTCTTTAGTCGGGGAGGAGCTCGCAAATAATGTTCGTGATATAGCAATAAAAATATATGAGAGAGCAGCTCACTATGCACTAGAAAGAGGTATTATTATTGCTGATACTAAATTTGAATTTGGTCTAGACAGAGATAATAAATTATTTATTATCGATGAAATGCTTACGCCAGATTCTTCGAGATTCTGGCCAAAAGATGAATATCAAATTGGAATAAGTCCTCCAAGTTATGATAAGCAATTCTTACGTGATTACTTAGATACGTTAACTTGGAACAAAAAAAGTCCAGGGCCCACTTTACCTGAAAGTGTAATTAGTGAGACGTACAAAAAATATTATGAGGCATACGATATCTTGGTTAATTAAAATATAAAATCTAGTTACCTGAGATCTTTAATTTATCAATCAACAATGCGCCACAACGAATACCACTCTTTTGATCATAATCATTTCCAATCATTAGAATATTCTTATACATATCAAGCAAATTACCTGAAATTGTTACTTCATGAACTGGGTGAACAATCATTCCATTCTCAATCCAATATCCAGCTGCACCCCTTGAATAGTCGCCAGTAACATTGTTCACCCCTTGTCCAATTAATTCTTGTACTAAGAGGCCGCGTCGCATGGTTGAGATTATAGCTTGTTGGTCATCTGTGGTTCCTGGCACAATTAAATTATGATATCCACCTGCATTGGCAGTGGTTATCATGTTTAAACGTCGGGCCGAATATGAGTTTAAAAGATATCCTTCTACCTTGCCATTGGAGACGATATCTCTATCTTGGGTTGTCACTCCCTCAGCATCAAAAACTCTACTGGCCATTCCTCTAGGAATATGAGGTCGCTCTTCTATAGAGAGAAAATCAGGAAATATTTTTTTTTCCATGGCATCTAGCAAAAAAGAGGCCTTCCGATATTGTGCACTGCCGGATAATGCAGAAATAGCATGGCCAATAAAGCCACCAGCCAATTGAGGTGAAAACAAAACTGGTGCTTCTGTGGTATCGATTTTTTTTGAACCCAGTCTATTTAATGTTCTTAAACCAGCTTTTTTACCAATTTGTTTATGGTTTTCCAGGTCTTCAGGATGTCTAGAAGAGCTGTACCAGTAATCTCTTTGCTTTTCATTTTCTTGACTCGCCACAACTACACAACCAACACTATGATTTGTCTTTTGATGACTCTTCAAAAAGCCATGTGAATTTCCATAAACTCGAGTTGCTGTATTCGTATTAACATTACCACCTTCAGAATTGACAATTTTTTCATCTAAATTTAATGCTGCAGCTTCACATTCAATGGCCATCTTGGTAGCCGATTCCACTGAAATAGACCAATTATGCTGGAGATCAACATCAGGTAATTTCCCATTTGCCATTAGACCCACATCCGCCAACCCAGAACAATCATCCGCAGCAGTATATTTAGCAAACGAACATGCTTTTCTTGTTGTTTCTTTTAGTGCAGATGAATTTAAATCTGAAGTACTAGCAGTTCCTTTCCTAGAGTTAATATAAACAGTTACTGTCAGTCCACACCCATTCGTGTATTCAATATTCTCAATATCACCCATTCTAGCTGTAACACCAAAACCCGTATCCTTGAATGCAATTACCTCTGCCTGGTCAGCTCCTTCAATTGATGCTTGCTCTATAACATCAGCCACGATAGTTTCAAGAAACTCTTGATTGATTTCTTTATGCATAGTCCCTCATACAAATGGATTGTGTAAATAAGTTTGCAATTCTAATATAAAAAAACATTTATAATAAGTTTGTAGTATTTTAAAAACGTATAAATAAATTTATCAGGTCAAATAAGTGGAAAATAAACCTACTAAGAGTAAAACAAAAAAGAAGCATGAACACCATGAATTACAAAAACTTGGGGAAGCTTTATTAACAATTCCTGTGGGAAAATTGATTTCTTTTAATCTTAATGAAGAATTATTTGATGCTATTAAATTAGGCAAAAAAATTAGATCACATGGAGCCTTACGACGACAAAAACAACTCATTGGGAAATTGATGAAGCACATTGATCCTGAGCCTATTCAAAATAAACTTTATGCATTAAATAAAGATTCGAATCATGCAAAAGAAATCTTTAAGCGTGCAGAAAAGTGGCGAGAAATCCTTTTAGATGAGAGAAATAAGGGCATAGACCAGTACAATAATTTAATTGGCTATGTAAATGAAGACGTATCAATATTAATTAATGAGTTAAAAGTAACTAATGAAGAGAACAAAAAAACTCAATTAAAACGTAAATTATTTAAGGTAATTCATGCGGATCTTAGTACAGTATAGTATTGAATAAATAATACGCAGTAACTAGATATTAGGAATAAATCTATTAGAATGTGTAATTAGAAATACTTCATATTGAATTGGATATTAAAATAAATGAAAAAAGCAAAAGTAAGTATAATTATGGGCTCAAAATCAGATTGGAGCACAATGAAACATTGCGCTGATATGCTAGAAAAACTAGCAATCAATCATGAAGTAAAAGTTGTGTCCGCGCATCGGACTCCTGATTTATTGTTCTCTTTCGCAGAAAATGCCGTTAGCAATAACATTCAGGTAATTATTGCAGGGGCTGGTGGTGCAGCTCATTTACCCGGAATGGTGGCATCGAAAACTCGTATACCAGTATTAGGTGTCCCAGTGGAGTCCAAAACAATGAAAGGAATTGATTCATTATTATCGATTAGCCAGATGCCCGCTGGTATTCCTGTAGGTACGTTGGCAATTGGGAAAGCAGGCGCTACCAATGCTGCTTTATTGGCTGCATCTATCTTAGCAATATCAGATCCTGAAATTGCCAAAAAAGTTGAAAATTTTCGCAGTACACAAACTAAAAATATTCTTGAAAATAGTGATCCTCGTCAATCATGACCAAAATAGGTGTTATTGGAGCAGGACAGTTAGGGCAAATGCTAGGCTATGCGGCAAAAAAACTTAATGCTGAGTGTATTTTTTTAGATCCAAATGTGAACTCACCAGCTAAAAGTGCTGGTGAGGTTCTTAATTATGAATTTAGTGACCTTGAGGGGATAAAAGAATTATCATCAATGGTAGATGTTATTACCTACGAATTTGAGAATGTCCCAGTTAAAGCAATAGATACTCTTGATAGACAATTTGTTTTTCCAGGCGCAAAAGCGCTTGAAATTGCCCAAGATCGTCTTAAGGAAAAAAAACTTTTTGAATCACTAGATATTCCAGTAGCTAAATATAAGGTAATTAATTCCTTGAGTGACCTTCAAAATACGGGTTCAGAATTAAACTATCCGTTTATTCTAAAAACACGACGTTTTGGTTATGACGGCAAAGGTCAAATAACTATTAACTCATTTAATGATATAGAAAACGCATGGTCTCAATTAAAAGACCATCAACTAATCGCCGAACAAATGATAATCTTCGATTATGAAGTTTCAGCTATTGGTGCAAGAAATATCTCTGGGGAAATAGCTTCTTACCCACTTAGCCAAAATAGACATAAAGAAGGTATATTAAGAACATCTATATCAACAAATAATAATCAAAAACTTACAGATGAGGCATACATATTTCATAAAAAAATACTAACTGAACTCAACTATGTTGGAGTTCTAGCCCTTGAGTTATTCGTTATAAAAGGTAAATTAGTTGCCAATGAATTTGCCCCGCGTGTTCATAATTCTGGACATTGGACCATTGAAGGAGCACATTCAAGTCAATTTGAAAATCACTTACGTGCGATTCTAGATATAAGCTTGGGCGATACATCCAGCCTTGGCTTTGTTGGAATGGAAAATTTAATTGGCACTATACCTAGTGATTTAAAAACCTTAAATCCAAAAGAATATTTTATGCATGATTACGGTAAAGCACCCAGACCAAAGCGTAAGTTAGGTCATATTACTGTTGTTGCAGCAACTGAAAATGAAAGATTAGAAAAACTTCAAAAAATTCATGAAATACTGGAAAAAAATAATATCGGTTAAGCCGTTCCACCCACTGTAATCTCATCAATTTTTAGCGTTGGCTGTCCCACACCAACAGGCACAGACTGTCCTTCTTTACCACAAGTTCCTATACCGTCATCCAGCTCTAAATTATTTCCAACCATTGAAATTTTGCCAAGAACATCCGGGCCATCGCCAATTAACATAGCTCCTTTGACTGGATAAGATATTTTTCCATCTTTTATCATGTATGCCTCACTGGCAGAGAAAACAAATTTTCCTGATGTTATATCTACTTGCCCACCAGAAAAGTTTGGTGCATATATCCCATGCTTTACTGAAGCAATTATTTCTTCATGCTCATGTGGCCCTGCCAACATATAGGTATTAGTCATGCGTGGCATTGGTATATGTGCGTATGATTCTCTCCTTCCATTACCAGTTGGCATGACATTCATTAAATTAGCATTCATTCTATCTTGCATATAACCTTTCAAAATACCATCTTGAATAAGTACATTGTATTGTCCTGGAACTCCTTCGTCATCAACAGAGAGAGATCCCCTTCTATTAGGTATAGTTCCATCATCGACTATCGTACATAATGATGAAGCAACCTTTTCACCTACCCTCCCTGAGAACGTGGATACACCTTTACGATTAAAGTCACCTTCAAGGCCATGCCCAACTGCCTCATGAAGCAATATACCAGGCCAGCCTGAACCTAACACAATAGGCATGGTTCCAGCAGGTGCTGCCACTGCCTCCATTTGAACTGATGCTTGACGGACCGCTTCTTTGGCCAAATCAATCCCAATTGTGTTATCGAGAAAATAGTCTAAGCCTGATCGAGATCCACCTCCTGCATAACCTTGTTCGCGACGATTATTTTTTTCTAATATGACACTAACATTAAGTCTGACTAATGGCCTTATATCAGCAAGCAATGGGCCACCAGCTGTTGCAATTAGAATCATATCTTGGCTACTGCTCAAGCTGATATTAACTTGCTCTATCCTTTGATCTAATTGTCTTGCTGAATCATTGATTTCATTAATTAAATCAATTTTAGCTTGATCAGAAATACTATTAAGTGGATCAATGGCTGAATACCTTTCTTTGTGTTCTTTTGATGCAGTCACTTTCATAGAGAGTGACTTTCCATGACGTGCAATTACCTGAGTGGCATCAGCAGCGTTTTTAATTGCAGATAAACTTAAATCATCAGAATAAGCGAAGCCAGATTTATCTCCACTGACAGCGCGAACACCGACACCCTTATCTAAACTAAAGGCCCCTTCTTTGATTTTTCCATCTTCCATAGACCATGATTCTTGACGATTGATTTGAAAATATAAATCAGCAATATCAACGCCCCTTCTATGTATAGATTTTACAATTTTAGAGATGTCAGCTTCACACAATTGAGCTGATTCCAATATTGCTGATTTTACCGTATTTAGTTTTGTTGTTTGCAATTCAATTAACCTTGAAAGATTGATAAAAAATTATGATGTACACTCATATTTTGCACTCATAAGTGCAAAATTCTGAGCATTTGTTGTATTTATATTTGGTATCTCAAAAGTTCCTGGCACATCGTAATATATTTGTGCCATTTCTTGTAATGGTTTTTTAAAAATTTGTGAAAAAAGTAATAAAGCAGCTGCAGCTGGAGGACCTGCAACAACAGCCCCAACTATGGGTAATGTGTTACCATAATTTGTACTTACGATCGCAGCTTGATCATACTGCATTGCCATTAAATCAACACCACCTATAACGCCAATATCTGCTGCTGGTCCCTTAAGATTTAAATTACATGTGATAGCCTCAGCATTTTTTAATATAAAGTCACCAGTAATTTCATCAAATCCAAAGCCCTTATTAAAAACATCACGAAAATCTAAAGATAATCTTCTTGGCAGTGCAACTACACTTAAAAGACCAAACATTCTTCCAGCGCCTGGCTCAACCTCGACTAACTGACCCGAACCAAGACTGACACTGAAATCGCCATTAGTATAGCTAAGATAGTCATCTCTAGGCGGGCCAGGCCATTTAATATCAAGCTCGATATCCATCTCATTGCTGTCTATTATTGGCTGATAATTTAATCTTTGAAGTGTATCCATGACATTTGAACTACTTAACTTGCCTTCAAAATATGTATGCTGACCAGATTCGTATGAGTCATCCAATACCCAACCAGCATTGGCATTAATTGAAAAACTATCTGCTTTTGTTTTGATTTCAACCGCCCTTAAACCATCCTCAAATTTGATAAAGTCAGCATTGAAAGCGCCAAAAAAATGATCAGAAAAAGCAAAATCTTCAACTCTTATGAGTATCGATGGAAGTTCTGTTGGACTAAGCAAATTACCATTCCATGTACCATTTGACTTGCCGATATTTAATACTCCCATATTGATCTCTATAGGAGTTTGATCTTTGAAATTATAAGGGAGGTTAATTAATCCCTCTGCTTGTTCTCCATATAAATCAATAATCCAGCCATCTGATCCACGGTTAGCTACAACTCGCTGATTCTCAAAAGAACGTCCATAGATATCAATATTACCCATAGTTAAATCAATTGATCTAATATAGTTTGCATCTAAAGATTGATCAGCGTTAACTTTTGTAAACTTTACCCAATCATCAAATTTAATTTGATTTGTATTTCCACGAATATGCAAACCCCGGGAATCAGGCGAATCAGTCATCTCATCATTCAAAAAGATAGTACCTCGATCAAAATTCCAGTCATTGATATCCTTTTTAAAATACATATTCCAATGAACGCTAGAACTTAAGTAACCCTCGATTTGAATTAATTCATTGGAAGGAAATATCAAGCTCATATCTAACGTACCTATATCATCAACCTTTTTAGCTAAAGGATAAGGTAAGTTTATAGCTAAGACCTTGAGATCACTTTTTATATTCAAGGAAAAAGGCTTAATATCAGGCGTATCATAACGAGGGATATTCAAACTAAGATCATAATTTAGCTCTTCTCCTGCTATATATTGATTGAGCGTATAGCCAAAATTACTTTCGATAACGTCTATCGAAGTTTTACCTTTCATGGTTACAATGCTACTTAAGGATTCATTATCACCCGTCACTTTAGATAGATTTATTAGAACTGGCGTGCCCATAAAACTACCCGTTAAGTTATTTGAAGAAGCGGTATTTCGAGTAACTTCAATTGTGCCATTTAAATCTTCTATATCTGGTTCAATCCAGGTCAAATCTATTCGTGCATTATTTGGCTTAATTCGCGTTATAAAGTCATAATTCTTTCTTTGCAACGATCTTAAAGGTAAATGAATTCCAAATTCGTAATCGGCTTCACCATCTAATTCTAGATTCTTTAAATTCTTACCAAAAAAATTATCGATCGGACTGTTTATCATGAAATCATGTATGGCGCTTAATTTAGCTCTTGAATGTGCATTAATCTTAAGTTTTGGATTAAAAATATCATTTAGTTCAATGCTAGCATTCATCAACTCAAGATCATTACTAAATAGATGATTTTGGTAGGAATAGATTTGATTTCGATCAAAGGATAAACGCATATCCAGAATTTCAGTTTCAGGCCAATCTTTTGCATAATGCAATAACATATTTTTTACTTGCGCATTGATTTGAAAAATGCCATTTCTAGACGTAAAAGGAAAATCTTCCAATGACCCTACAACACGAGTTGTACCATTATTTATTTTTCCCGACTTAATAGATTCTTGAATCCATTGATACAGAACTGGATTTAACTTATTTTCAGGCAGTAATCGCTTTATCATCAATACATCCTCAACAGACCAACTGCTATCAATATCTATATAAGGAAATTTTGAATCTTCTAGGAATGACATTTCAATACTTGTATTGCTCTCAAAATCGGTATTTCCTAATTCAAATTGATCTGATGAAATTTTAAAGCCAGCTTCATTCTTACGCCATATAACTTCCCCTTTAGCATAATCGAGGATTAATTTATTATTAAGGTAATCTCTAAAATTCAAACCTAAATTTGAAGTATCTATCTCTAATCTACCACCCTCTTGATTGATATCTAAATAGCCATCAATTCCATCTATTTGACTATTACTGGATATTAAATCAATGCTTATTCCATCAAGCTGAGTTGATAAATTAAACATGGAGTCAACTTTATTTGCATTTGAAATATTAAGTTTTGTATTCCTTAATAGCCCTTTTGGATTAATTTCAGAAAAATAATTTATAACATCTGGTTCGATCCAGTGATCAAAAAATTTCATATTCTCTAATACAATTATCGAAGCACTAACATCCAATGTAATCGCATTACTCTCATTATTATTACGAGCTTGGATTTGGATTCGTGACTCAGGCCAATTCGCCTCTTTTGTATAAAATTTGAACTTATCAAGTGATGTAAACCAGCCAAACTCGTTTGCTGAATACTCCACACGAGATTCAAGAAATAATGGCTCGCTCTTAAGATCATTTATTAGTAAGTCTGAAACTACTATATCTGCTGTAACTCTCTCTATATTTTTAGAGTTTAATTCTATCCAAGCATCAATATCCATCAAGCCATCTTGAAGATTTTCTGATTGGTATGATTGCAGTATTTCCCAAGCTACTATATTTAGTGATCTTCCCTCTAGGTATAATTGCCATTCCGACGATAATTGATCGCCATTGTCTCTTTTGCTGGCAGATAATAATATTGATTGCCCGAGATTCTCTGGAAGATTGAAAGTAGTATCTATTTTTAACTCTTCAGCATTAATTTCCATCGTTACCGATGGAATTGAAAGCTCAATTACTTTTTCTTTATCAATTAAATTAAAGTTCAGCTTCACCTCCTCTCCAATAAGAGTGAATGAAGATATTGCACTTGATGAATTATTAAAAAACGAAGCAAATAAATCTAGATTCAACCCTTGTAATACAAAACCGCTTTCATTTTCATACTTTAAATCAAGATTTATTCGATTGAATATCAATTGATCTATAACCAATGAACGACCAAATAAGAAATCAAGGACACCAATTTCAGCAGTTACTTCTCCTGCACCAAATATTTGCTCCTGAGTTACTTTATCTTTTATCTCTGGGTTATAGAATATTAATTCTGGACCATTTATTCGCCAACGAGCACCAACTTTATTAAAATCAAGCTCATAGTCATTATCTTGATTTATCCAGCTTTTAAATTCATCTTTATATTCATTAATTCTGGGTGTGTAAGTATTTGCCAGAATGACAACCACCGTAAATAAAATAATCGAAGTAATTATTACTATAAGAGAAAAATTTTTTATATTTTTAATACTAAAAGTCATTGCGTTATTATTTTTTAATCCACGATATCAAACTCATCTTCAAGATCATATGAGGATAGGGTTATATTTAACTTTTTATTCATTGTATTCCCAAGGTCTTTTAATTGTTTTACCCCGTATTGACTATAGTAAGAATAAATTCTTTCCCCTAGTATTACTGATAAATTTTTTGACTGCGTATTCGCCCCCACGTATTTAATTTGCCTGATCATTCGATAGAATAAAATACCACTAGATATTACAAAACCTTTCCCATCACACACAGAGCAATGCTCATGCATAATTTGATCAAGGCTATGACGATTTTGTTCACGTGTCATTTCAATCAATCCGATCTTCGAGATCGGATATATATGATACTTCATAGTATCTGCGAGCATTATTTTATTGAATTCTTCAAAAATAATTCTTTTAAATTTTTCACTTCTCATATCAATTAAATCTATGAGAATTATACCTCCAATATTTCTTAATCGAAGCTGCTGCGCAATTACTGCTATTGCCTCCTTATTGACATGAAAAGCCATTTCATCTTTATTATCCTCACCTGCAAAGGATCCACTATTAACATCAATCGTAGACATCGCTTCGGTATAATCAAAAATAATGCCTCCTCCTGATGGTAAGCTTACAGCTCGATTCAATGAACTGTTAATGAAGTGTTCAATATTAAATTTTTCAAAAATAGGTACATCACCATCATAAAAAAGAATATTTGATTCATTATCTGGAAGGAAATTATCAATATATTGTTTTAATATTTGAAAATCTTTTTCTGAGTCTATCCATATATTTTTAACCATTTTTGCTGGCAAGTCTCTTAATACTCTTGCAGGTAATGGAAGTTCCTCAAAGACACAATTCCCTGCTTTTTTAGATTGGAATTTTTTCTCAATGGAGCGCCAAAGCTTCAATAAACGCTCTAAGTCAGCAATTAAGATATCTTCACTAACATTTTCAGTAATGGTCCTGACAATCAAGCCATGAGTTAATTTATTCTCTGTTATGAAGTCAGAAACCAACTTATTAAGTTTTTTCCGTTCTTTATCATTTTTTATCTTTGATGAAATACCAACACCACTATCATTAATAAGATACACAAAGTAACGGGAAGGTATGCTTAATGATTTTGTGACTTTTGCCCCTTTCTTATTCACCGAGTTTTTAACAACTTGGACTAGAAGCTCGTCTCCAACGATAATATTTTTATACTCATTCTCTAAATTATTCACCTGATCTTTATATTTATGTTTAATTCTTGAAAATGGTAAAAAAGCAACTTTATCTCTGCCAATGTCAATAAATGCTGCTTTAATATTCGGTAAGATACGAGTAACTTTGCCTTTAAATATCTTACCAACCAAATCGGCCTGCTCTTTGAACTCACAATAAATCTCTTGTGGAATATTATTCTCTAGTAATACGCCTCGAACTTCATTCGCAGTAATATTAAAAAATAATTCAGATTCTTTATTTTTTTCTTTCAAGGCATTTACCCTGAATTATTGGAAAGATATCTCCAACCCAATAAAGATAATAGGTTAATGCACTCAAATACAGGCAATCCTACTACTCCAGAATAACTACCTTCAATTCGTTCAACAAACATAGCCCCTTTTCCTTGAATTGCATATGCACCAGCCTTATCATGACATTCACCGGTATCCCAATAATGATTAATTTCCTCAGCTGTAATTTTCCTGAAATAAACATTAGTTTCAGAGATACCTGAATGAATTTTATCTTTATGTCGAACAGCAATACCAGTAATTACTTGATGATTTTTACCAGATAATTGAGTCAACATTTCAATTGCATGATTTTTAGAATGTGGCTTTCCAAGAATTAAAGCTTGATGAGATACTACTGTGTCAGCAGCCAGTATTATAAATTTATTAGCAATTTCATTCTTAATAGCTAATGCTTTTTTAATAGCAAGTCTAGTCGCCATCATTTTAGCCGATTCACTATTCTCTCTTTTTTCGTCTACGTTGACCGATTTATGGAGAAAGTCTATGCCAAGCTCATTTAAGATTTGTCTTCTTCTTGGTGACCCTGAAGCCAGATATATAGATTTATTATTGATGTGCTATTCCAAATAAATTAGACACGATGATAAGGATGCTGAGACATCAATGACCACACACGATATATTTGCTCAATAAAAACAACCCGAACAAGACCGTGTGGCAAAGTTAATTTAGTTAGCGACCAGCTCATGTCCGCTCTTTTTTTACAATCATCTGATAAGCCATCTGGACCACCAATCACAAAGCAAAATCTATTTCTAATCGTACTTAAGTTATCTAATTTTTCTGACAATGCTTGGGTCGTGAACTCTATACCAGTTTCATCTAAAATAATTAATTGCTCATTATCTCTCACTTCTGAGAGGATTTTTGCCCCTTCTTTTTTTATCACAGAAGTTACAGATTCATTCTTATTTCTTTTTAGAGCCTGAATCTCAAAAAGACTGAAATTCCAGTGACGTGGTAATCTTTTAGCATAACCTTGAAACGCATCTATTACCCATTGTTGCTGCTTTGAACCAACGACAATTAGACGTATGTGCATTGTTTAGTTATCGCCTATCCAAGCTTTTTTTATTGGTTTCAAGGACCATAATTTTTCAAGATTATAGAATTCTCTTACGCGAGGTAGCATGATATGCACTAAGATATCAGCAAAATCAACCAAGACCCATTCACTTCCCTCTTCGCCTTCAACTCCAATAGCTCGTTTCTTATATTTCTTAGATTCCTCAAGTAAAATCTGAGACAAAGCTTTTACATGCCGTGAAGAGGTTCCACTTGCTAATATCATATAATCTACTGTAGAAGTCATATCCCTTACATCCAAGGTAATAATATCTTTAGCTTTCGAGTCATTTAAAATTTCAATAATTAATTTATTGTGCTCAGTTACATTCATTTATTATTACCATTTTTGTAAGTTGATTATTTATCGTTATCATAACAGCCACTCTTGTCAATAATATTACATACTGTATCTGGCATCAGAAAACGAGGTGTTCTTCCCGTTTTCACAAGGTCTCTAATATCAGTAGAAGCAATCTCTAATTGCGTAACATCATGAATATATATATGACCTGATTTTGAATTATGAAGGTCATCAACTCGATGAGTTCCTCTATTTTCAAGTAATTCGCCAAGCGGACCTATATCAGGAGCACGCCATCCAGGCCTATGTGCTACTACGATATGAGCCAATTCTAATATTTCTCTCCATTGATGCCATTTAGGGAGTCCTAAAAATGCATCCATCCCAATTATAAGGGCAAGTGACCTCAATGGAAAATCCATTCGTAAAGTTTTTAAAGTATCTACCGAGTATGATGGTCCTTCTCGATATAACTCACGATCATCAACTACAAAACCACGTTGCCCCTGAATTGCAGCATTGACCATGGCTAGTCTTATTTCACTGCTAGCAAATGGATCGACACGATGTGGCGGCTTACCACAAGGTACAAACCTTACCTCTTCAAATTTTAGGGCTTGTAACATTTCATATGCAGTTCTCAGATGCCCATAATGAATAGGGTCAAAAGTACCTCCAAATACACCAATTGGACTCATACTTGATTTATCCTTCTAAATTTCAATACAACCATTTACGCTGCCTTATTATAAGCTGAAAGTGAAAAAATTATATTTCTTATCAACTGCCATTTATCATCTTTCACTTGGCCTTTTGCAGCATTATCTGCATTGGTACAGGCCTTGATCATAATATGGAAATCCCTTGCATGATGACGTTTAAGGCATGCTGAAACGATATTTTGGCGTGACGTCCAGACACGATAACTACGCATTATCTCATTATGACTCATCCCTGATTCTATAGAAAAAGCTAGCTTACTTAACAATCTTAATTCTCTGTTCAGAGCCCATATCACAACAATGGCATCTACATTTTCACTTTGAAGACTAGATAAAATTCTCAAAGCCTTCTTAACATCGCCAATTAGGATGGCATCAATCAACTGATAGACGTCATAACGACTATCATCGGATACAACTTTCTGCATATCAGCCTCACTTACACTCCCTTCACCAAGATAGAGTTTTAATTTTTCTATAGCTTGAGAAGCCGCTAAGAGATTTCCTTCAACCCTGTGAGCTAGCATTAAAATTGTTTCTTTTTTTGCTGTTAAATCAACAGTCATCATCCGCTTTTCAAGCCAAAGGGGAAGCTCATTTTTTTTGAGTGGCCATATTTGGACAAAACCTCCCTCATCTTGGAAAAACTGACACCATTTAGAGGCTAATGTAGCTTTATCTATTTTTGGAGCTGAGATTACAAGCATCAGATCCTCATTCAGTCTTTGGGTAAGCTCAATTATATTCTTTATACCCTCTCGACCAAGTTTTATAGATGTGAGTCGTATTTCGATTATTTTCTTTTCTGAAAAGAGTGAAAGATTATTACTAGCGCTTAATATTTCTTGCCAATCTATTGATTGTGATTGATCATAATTTTCCCTAACAGTAAATCCAGCGTCAAATGATGCCTGTCTGATCAAATCAAGAGATTCTTGGACTAATAATGGCTCATCACCTGAGACAAGATAACAATTAAGCAGTCTTTTCTTAAGTTCAGAAGGAAGAATTATAGGAGATAGTTTCATGAAAATAAATTTGTCTAGTCTCTAAAAAAAATAATTTTATAATTGAGTATTCAGTCTAATTGTTTAAGAGAAATTGATCTATTTTCAAGAAGCACGGGAATTCCTTCTTCAATAGGGTACAAAATGATGCCTTCCTCATTTACTAAAGCATCTGAGATATTTATTTTGATGATATTTTGATCACGATCAATAATAAGTCCCTCATCTATTGCTGAATTGAGTGCTATTAATTTTTTTTCGGTTATTTTAGATAATGGACTATGTGTAATTGGGCAACACAACATACTTAATATTTTCTTTTTCATGTGAATCCTGAATTAAAATTAAACTTTTAAAAATGTTATAATCGAATTGTTATGTTATATTGTATCAATATGTAAAATATGTAACATAATTACATTCTAATATAACTTAAACTTTCATGCATAAAACTAATCATAAAACGAAAAAATTAGATAGCATAAGCATCTGGCTATCAGGTATATGTATATTACATTGTCTGGCCTTACCAATAACAACGATCGCTATCCCACTATTTGGTGAATTTTTTGGTGGACACTATCATGCGATTATCTTATTTATCGTTATTCCAGTCAGTTTAGTGGCACTTTATAGAGGTTACCGCAATCACAGAAAAATTCTAATAGCTTGTCTTGGTTGTTTAGGTATTTTCATCATTTTTATCGGTGCTACGATAATACATTACCAATACAATTCATTAACAGACAGTGTATTCACAATCTTTGGGTCTTTATTACTATCACTAGCCCACTATTACAATAATCGAATTGGTCATTATCATTCCGTATCCTGTCAATAATTAAATAAATTATTCTTTTTCTGGGACCGGATCAAAGCCAGAATCACCCCAAGGATGACATTTTGAAAATCTTTTGCAGAAAAGCATTAAGCCTTTTAATAAACCATGTCGTTTTATCGCCTCTTCACAATAAGACGAACAAGTGGGTTCAAATCGACAATTCATTCCCAATAGCGGCGAAAGTAAAAATTTATAGATTTTTATGAGTGCTAAGATTAAATAAGTAAAAATATAACTCACCCTTTTTCTATAGATTGAATAGCATGTGTCCTAATCGTATCTAGCATAGATGACAATCCATTGCTCCTAGTGGCACTTAAATGCTGCTCAAGCTGTAAAGCCTCAATAAAATCAATAGGAGCTTCAAGAATATCTTGAGGTCTCTTATTGCTGTATATCCTAAGAAGAATTGCTATTAAGCCAGAAACAATAGCAGCATCACTTATTGCTCGAAATAATAAACGCTCATTCCTTAACTCACAAACAAGCCAGACTTGTGACTGACAACCTTTAATTTTATTTTCATTTACTTTCTCTTCTTCAGGTAATGAGTTTATGCGTCTACCAAGGTCAATAATATACTGGTATTTATCCATCCAATTTTCAAAGAATGAAAATTCACCAATAATTTCTTTTTGACTTTCTGTTACTTCATTCATAGATATACTTCCATATCATTTATCAACGAGCCAGCGAACACCTGCAGAGGTATCCTCAATACTGATACCCTCAACCAATAACTGATCACGTATTTTATCTGCTTTGTTAAAATCTTTTTCTGAACGTGCAGCTTCTCTTTCAATAATTAAATTTTTAATTTCATCTTCAGAATATTTACATTTGATAGTTTTAGAAAACCATTCTTTTGTATTTTTTTCGAACAATCCTAATATTTTTCCAGCAGCATAAATTTGAGCAGCAATGTCTTCTTGCTCGTCACTATCAAGTGTTTTATTTAATTTCTTAGCAAGACTAAATACCTCTGCCATAGCCATTGGCGTATTGAGATCATTGGATAAAGCTTCTAAAATTGAGTTAGGTACTTTCGTATTATTAATTTTTTGGGTTGTTACGTTAATGTTACGTAAGGCGCCATAAACCCGATCAAGCATTTTTTTGGCCGCAAGTAGCGTATTTGTTGACCACTCTAATGGTTGCCGATAATGGGCTGTCAAAAGTGCTAATCGAATTACTTCACCAGAATGCTCTTTCAGTAAATCACGTACTAAGCTGACATTGCCCAAAGATTTTGACATTTTAGTGTTATCTATACTCAGAAATCCATTATGTAACCAATATCGACTAAAAGTTTCTCCTTGATGCGCACAAGTACTCTGAGCTATTTCATTTTCATGATGAGGAAAAACTAAATCTTGCCCTCCCGCATGAATATCAATAGTTCTTCCAAGGTGCTTTTTTATCATTGCAGAACACTCTAAATGCCAGCCTGGCCTTCCTCTCCCCCATGGAGAATCCCATCCTGGGAGATCAGGTGTTGATGGTTTCCATAAAACAAAATCATGTGCAGATTTTTTATATGCAGCTACTTCAACTCTGGCACCCGCCATCATTTCACTAACATCCCTTTTTGAAAGGGAGCCATAATTATCATAAGTTTTTACATCAAATAAAACATGCCCCTCGGCATGATACGCATTCCCTGTACTTATTAGTTTTCCAATCATCTCGATCATTTCATCAATATGATCTGTGGCTCTGGGTTCTATATCAGGTGGTCTTACGCCTATAGCAGCCATATCAGCATTATAAGCATCTATGTATACATCAGTAATCTCAGTTATAGTTTTATTTGATTCAATAGCTGCAGCATTTATTTTGTCATCAATATCAGTGATGTTTCTGACAAATAAAAGATCATAATTTTGGCGCAATAAACGAGCTAATAAATCAAAAACTACGGCCGGTCTGGCATTTCCAATATGGGCATAATTATAGACCGTAGGTCCACATAAATACATGGTGACTTTTCCTGGTTTAAATGGCTTGAATTCTAATTTTTCGCCAGTCAAGGTATCATAAAGGAAGAGTTTCATTGTCATGTATCTTCTTCTCACATCTAAATTAAACTAATGCCAATTATAATCTGATTGGTAAAAAAAATATCTAAATATAATTACCTCAGACAAACTAAGCTCATAAACTTCTATGCTCTTAATGACCATGTAATATTTCCTTTTTCATTCAAAATATTTTCTTTTTGTAGCCATTTTTTTGAATCGCAGGAATCATGTTGAAACCAGGCTTGTGTTGATCCCAAGCGAAAACTATACCCCCAATCGTCCATATCTTTCATCAACAAATTAGAACTTACTCCTGTCAATAAATCTGCCAATAAAATCTGTAAATAACATACCGCAGATTCTTCCTCATCATCACTTTTTGCATCTTTATTTACACTAAGTCTTCTCTCTTCAGTCATACAAATAAGATGAGAAAGTTCATGAAACATCGAATGTAGCGGTGTCACATTCTTCACAAAAATTGTTTTGCCAATTAAACCAGCTTCAGGTTCACCCCAAAAACTGGCTGGTATAGGTTCATGATCAGCAAGAACTTCAAGCTCAAGATGATACTTATTAATGAGATTATGAAGCTCTTTTTTTTCAAAATCACCAATAATTATCGGTTGTTGCAATTTCTTCTCATATCTTACTTTGAGGATAGTTGATTTAAAACCATTCGAACTAAATCACCAGAAAGTGCATTGATTAGCATCTCTTCTTCTTGAGATTTTCCCAATACCAATTTCTCATTAAAAGTATAACTTCTGCTTAGAACAACCTCACGAGGAGCAATCAATATCTTTCCAGCTTCTTCTAATCCAAAAACAATTCTATAAAATACCTCATATTCAGTAGCGATATTTCGAGCAGAAACAGATAGAACACGTCTGCCTGTCTCGTCTTCAAATATTGTCAAAATTGCTGATGCATCTGTCTTGGAGTTCAGTAATTCAATATTCTGAGAAACTAGCTCTTTTTTAAGTTGTTGAAGAAACATACTCCGATTGTTGGTAGTTTCTATATAAGTCTGATTCATACTCTCAGGTAGCAGAGCGGACTGACGTAATTGAAATCCACAAGAAGCAAGTGCACTTATGATTATCATGAGGAAAATTTTTCTATACGACAACATTAACTAATTTTCCCTTTATATAAATCATTTTTTTAATAACCTTTTTATCAATGTATCGCAAAATCCTCTCGTCAGCGATTACTTTAGACTCAACGGTTTCTTGTGATGTATTGATATCAATAGTCATCTTGCTTCTTAGCTTGCCATTTACTTGTATTATTATTTCAATTTCATCTTTGACAATTACAGCTTCATCCATTAAAGGCCAAGAAGCATAGATTAGTGCCTCCTTATGCCCCAGCTCACTCCATAAAGCATGACATATATGAGGTGTAATTGGTGAAAGCAGCAAAACAATTGATTCTAGTGACTCCTGAATAATCATCCTTCCTTCTTGAGTCTCATCATTAAATTTATTAATTGCATTCAACAATTCCATCACTGAAGCAATGGCTGTATTAAATTTATATCTTCTTCCTATATCATCGGTTACCTTCATGATTGTAGTATGAGTTTTATAACGGAGTTTTTTTTGCTTATCATTAAAGTTCAAACTTAAATCTAAATCTAGCTCTGGCACATGCTTATCTACAGCAGTCCATAAGCGACGCAAAAACCGATGTGCTCCTTGAACTCCATCATCAGACCATTCAAGAGCAAGTTCCGGTGGTGCTGCAGACATCATGAATAAACGGACTGTATCTGCACCAAATTTTTCAATCAAACCCTGGGGGTCAACAGTATTTCCTTTTGCTTTTGACATTTTAGCGCCATCTTTTAGGACCATCCCTTGTGTTAATAGATTAGTAAATGGCTCACTAACAGCCGAAATACCCTCATCTCTTAACAATCTTTGAAAAAATCTAGAATACAATAAATGTAAAATAGCATGCTCAATACCACCCGTATATTGATCAACTGGCATCCAATACGATTCACGCTTATCAAGCATTGCGTCCGAAGCATCAAAACTTGCATATCGTGAAAAATACCAAGAAGATTCAAAAAATGTATCGAAAGTATCGGTTTCACGTTTTGCTTTTTTACCACATTGCGGGCATTTTGTATTATAAAATTCAGGCATATCTTTTAACGGTGATCCTGTCCCACTAAATTTTACTTTTTCAGGCAAAATAACAGGCAAATCACTTGCAGGGACTGGAACAGCTTCACAGTCTTCACAATAGATTATTGGTATAGGTGTTCCCCAATATCTTTGTCGCGATACACCCCAATCACGCAAACGATAATTAATTACTTTTTGCCCTTGATTTGAGTCTTCAAAGTATTTAGCAATAACATCGAAAGCATCCAGAGAACTCAAGCCATCGTAATCATGAGAGTTAATCAGAATTCCGTAATCTAAGTATGGGGCTTTTTCAATATCGATCACACCACCATCTTTTGACTCTATTACTTGCTTAATATTCAAGCCATAATGTTTCGCAAAATCCCAATCCCTCTGATCATGCCCAGGAACTGCCATGACGGCACCACTGCCGTATGTCATCAATACAAAATTCGCAACCCAGATAGGAATTTTTTCTTTTGTTATTGGATGAATCGCATATCGATTTAACGGTAATCCCTTTTTCTCCATTGTCTCCATCATAGCTTCTGCAGACTGATTTTTTTTACACTCTTCAAGGAACTCTGCGACTCTTATATCATGCTTTGAAGCCTCTAGCGCGAGCGGATGTTCCGCAGCCACAGCCATATAAGTTACGCCCATGAGAGTATCTGGTCTGGTAGTAAATATTTTTAAACTACCTTTTTCATTTTCAAGTGGAAAAGAAAATTCAATGCCTTCAGACTTCCCTATCCAGTTTCTTTGCATTGTTTTAACTGACTCTGGCCAACCATCAAGCTCATCAAGTGATTGCAGTAATTCTTCTGCATAAGCAGTAATTCGCATGAACCACTGAGGAATCTCTCGTCTTTCAACCAAAGCATCTGAGCGCCAACCACGGCCATCAATAACTTGCTCATTGGCTAATACTGTTTGATCTACTGGATCCCAGTTCACAATTGAGTTTTTTCTATAAACCAATCCTTTTTCAAAAAGACGGGTAAAAAGCCATTGCTCCCATTTATAATACTCAGGCTTACAGGTAGTGACCTCTCGACTCCAGTCATAGGCATAACCCAACCTTTTAAGTTGTTCTCGCATATAATCTATATTTTTATAAGTCCATTCTGCTGGAGCGACTTTTCTCTTAATAGCGGCATTTTCAGCTGGCATTCCAAACGCATCCCAACCCATTGGTTGAAGTACATGTTTACCAAGCATTCGATGATAGCGTGCAATAACATCGCTAATAGTGAACACTCTTACATGGCCCATATGTAATTGGCCACTGGGATAAGGAAACATCGTCAAACAATAAAACTTATTTTTCTTGCTATCTTCCTTGACAATAAAACATTGCTGTTCATCCCAATATTTTTGGGCTATTTTTTCAATTTCCTCTGGATTATAAGATGTGCTCATTTGAATATTTTCTTATTTAGTTAGCTAAAATTCTAAATTCTTATCCAATGATTATTCATTAGAAAAAAAGAATCTGCAAAATGTTTGATTTTTTCAGATTTTTATAAAAATTACCGCTATTTATATTTTTATAATTCCCTGTTTTCTGAGGTAATTTACGATAATTAAAACCTCATCTTCAAGTTTCATTTTATCACTATGAAGATGAATCTCTGGCTTAACTGGAATTTCATAGGGATCGTCAATGCCCGTGAAATTCTTAATCTCACCTGCACGAGCACGCTTATACAAACCCTTAGGATCACGTGTTTCGGCAGTTGCT
>CAXYCT010000020.1:0-66440 GCA_964275745.1 uncultured Woeseiaceae bacterium
ACCAAAGCCCATTGTCTTGATAACATAACTAATTAACAATGGTTAAGCACTGCATCGACAGCATCAGCTATGTCTTTTTGACCAGCAGCACGTAGTTTATTGTTTTCCTTCTGAATGGCTTTCTTGATTGCTGGGATGCCCATCTCAACGGCTATTACTCTTAGTTCTTTTATGCTCATATTAATCACCTTAATTGTTTGAAATAAAGGACAGTCTCAATTCCTGCTAATACATGAATCTCTCTCCCTTACTACGTAAGGGGGAGAGAGATTCATGTAAAAAGGGCTAAATGAGAAGGGTAAATAATGTTAATCAATTATCTTTCATTAGCTATCGACTAGTATATTAATTAATGTGTAATTTGAAAATGCTTATGATAATTTATTCATATGGCTCAATTAAATTTACAACTAGAATTATTTATTAATAATGTTGAAGATGAGCTAGCAATTGCGATTATTCGTTTGAGAAAAGATATTAGAGCTTGTGAGAAAAATATATATAAAGTTGAGAAAAAAATTATTAGAGGTATGTGTCAGATTCACTATGACATAGCTCTCAATCCTGATGGTACGGTCAACTTTAGGGTTGAGAGTGTTAGAAGAAAGCTCATTAAAATTCTTTCTTTACGAAAAGAGGCATTACATCATTACTATAAGGCCTATTATGCATATCAAGATGACCTTGAAATATTGTATCAATATTTAAATTTAAATTTAAGAGTGGTTTGTGATTCGAGTGAATAGTTGCGTGATTAGCAAGTTAGAAAGATAGCTCGAATTGCAGTTAATGAAAGCTCATCATTAACAAATAAAATTAAGTAAGGTAAGGAAAATGACGGATGCAGCTCTATTAGAATGGCAGAATACCGATGTAATCAGATCAGCATTAAGTAAAAAGAGAATTGCTGTGGTGGGCATGTCTTCGAAAGAATGCAGGGCGAGTTATTTGGTTGGGAATTATTTAAAACAACAAGGGTATGAGGTGATTCCAGTTAAATCCTCTAGAAACTGAGATCCTTGGTTTGAAATGTTACCCTGACTTAAGGGATGTGCCAGGCTCCATAGATATTGTGAAATGTTTTTAGAGCATCATCTGTTGTCCCACAAATTGCTGAGGATAGCGTTAAGATTGGCGCCAAATATTTGTGGCTGCAATTAGGAGTCATCAGTCCCGAGGGAGCCTCTATTGCTTCTCAGGGCGGACTGCAATGCATTGTTGATCGTTGTCTTAAGATCGAGCATATAAGATACAAATAAAAATATAGGGTTAGTGCGTAGTAGTTAATTAGAATATGGAAGATTCTGGTCTATGGCAAAGGTCTTTAAGCTGTCATCCAGAATAGAAAGAATATCACCAATTTGTTCGTGAGTTACAATCAAGGCGGACAAACAAGAAAATGATCACCTTCTAAACCGTTTCGAGTGCGTCTCGAATAAATAATGAGCCCTTTTTCGTAGGCAATATCCACCAATTTTAAAAAGGCATTAAAGTCTCTGGGTAATGTGGGTCCATAGTCTCAATGTTGGAGACAAGTTCAAATGCAGTAAGCAGCCCTTTACCTCTAACATCTCCAATGAAAGGATATTTTTTTTGTAAGCCTTTCATTCCGCAATTAACTCAATGCCCATAAGGTTAGCGTTTTCCATTAAATTTTGATCTAAAATTTCTGTTATAACGGCTAGGCCTGCAGCACAGGCAATGGGATTTCCAGCATAAGTAAAGCCATGTTGAAAACCACCCTCATCTAAAATACAATCCACAATATTTTGCTGGGCTGTAACAGCCCCTAAGGGAATATAACCCGCGCCAAAACCTTTTGATGTGGCAATAATATCTGGGTTTATGTCCCAATGCTCACAAGCTAAGAATTTGCCAGTTCTTCCAACCCCTGACATCACTTCATCATAAATTAGCAATACGCCAAATTCGTCACAAATTTCTTTATGCGATTATAATAACTGCTCGGGGCCACCAATGCCCCGTTGAGGCGCCTCCCACTGGCTCCATAATAAAGGCGAGGACGGTCTCAGGTCCTTCTGCTATGATTTTAACCCGAAGCATCTCGGCGTATTTAAGACCCTTGTCATGAGCGCTTAATTATCATGATCTAGATAATATTGGGGGGCTGGGATTTTTGGCATATCCACGTACATGGGTAAAAATGGATCATTTAAAGGTTTATAACTTGTGAGTGATAACGCTCCATGGTGCATCCATGATAAGAAGGTGTGCTGCTGATTATTTTAAAACGATCCTTTTCGTCTTTTATAAAAGCATATTGACGGGCAAGTTTTAACGCGCTTTCAACAGCCTCTGAGCCACCGGAGACGAAAAAAACCTTCTCATGTTCAACCGGTGATAATTCTGCGACCTTGGTGGCCAGGTCTTCTGCGGGTTGATTTTCAAAATGAAGTCGATACCCAAATGTTGATTTTGCCATTTGGGTTTTCATGGCGTTCAAGACGCGTGGGTTTGAATGACCGATATTTGAAACCATTGCCCCAGAAGATCCATCAATGTATTTTTTACCCGAGGTGTCCCACATATAAATTCCTTCAGAGCGATCAAGGAGGGGTTTTCGATCACGAGTTTGGTAAAAGAGATGTGATTTTTCATAGTAACTCCAATTCTATCTCATTCAACAGGTGGGGTTCTCGAGCGTGGTGTTTTTTTGTATCTCTTTCAACAATCTCCATGAAAATTCTTAACCAATTCCAGTCAAGGTTCCACATCATGCTAGGAAAAAGGCTTTCTGTTAGATTATTTGAGTTCATGCTACCTTTCATTAAAACTATGTTTGATTTTTAAACATAAGTCTATCAAATGTTAACTAGAGAAGATGAATAGGCAAGTTTTAATTTAATATGGGGGGTTGAAATGGCAAGAAAAGTCATTATTACGTGCGCAGTTACAGGGTCCATTTACACGCCCACAATGAGCCCGCAACTTCCGGTCACTGGCTCAGAGATTGCCGCAGCCTCCATCGATGCTGCAAATGCAGGGCTGCTATTATTCACCTTCATGCACGGCATCCAGATGATGGCAGGCCGAGTGCTGACCCGGAGCATTTTAAAGCTTTTACTTCTAAAATTGATACATCCTGCTCGGCTGTTTTAAATATTTCCACGGGTGGAAGTTCTCTAATGTCTCTTGATGATCGGCTGGCACCAGCCCGTGAAATTTCCCCTGAAATGTGCTCTTTAAATATGGGGTCTATGAATTTTGGTATTTTTACCTTGAAAGAAAAATACGAAAATTGGAAATACGATTGGGAGCCAGAGTTATTAGAGGCCACAAAGGGACCACCTTTAAAAATACTTATAATGACATTGAAATGATATTAGAAGAGTTAGGGAACAAGGGCGGCTCAAAATTTGAATTTGAATGTTATGACATGGGTCATATTGAAACTTTGGCTTATTACCTTCGTAAAGGATTGGTAAAAGCCCCTCTTTATGTCCAGTTCGTCTTGGGTGTTATGGGCGGCATTGGAGCAAACCCAGAGAATTTAATGGCGATGAAAGCCGCTGCAGATAGATTGTTGGGTGATAATTATCAATTCTCAGTTTGGCTGCGGGGTCGGCATCAAATTCCACTTGCGACTATGGGGATTGTGTTGGGAGGCAATGTCCGTGTGGACTTGAGGATAGCCTTACTATTCCGCCCGGTGGCTTGGCAAAATCCAATGCGGAACAAGTAGTTAAAATCCGTAAAATTATTGAAGAGTTAGGCCATGAGGTTGCAAGACCCGAAGACGTTAGAGCGATGTTAAAGTTAAAAGGCCGTGATAAAATAAAGGCCGGGGCATAATGGCCAAAATTGAATTTAAAGTTGCAACTATTGAAGATGCACCTGTTATTTTTTCTCTGTTGGAAGAATTATCTCAGGACTTAGATAAGGAAAATGAATTTTCAGGAAGCGTGACGGCTTTGGAGAAATATGGTTTTCAGAACCGCCCGCATTCGAAGCTATTTTAGCGTCTCAAAATAACAAACCTCTTGGATTGGTCCTTTTTCTTTTATGAGTTTTCAACGTGGCGAGGAAAACCGGGTTTATTTATTCAAGATCTATATGTCTCTCCAAAAGCTCGGGGATTGGGTCTTGGAGCAGGTCTTATAAAAGAAGCCTTAAAAAGAGGCCAATTAAAAGATGTCGTTTATGTCAATCTTGCTGTCCATAATTCAAATACTGATACTTTAGGATTTTATGAAAATATTGGATTTATTGAGATAAATGATAAAAAAACGCTGCTTTTGGAAGGGAAGCCTTTTGATATGCTAAGGGAAAATAATGAAAATAATTTTTGCTTACTTATTTTGGGTAATCACTTTAGCGTCTCTTTGAGAGCTTAGTGCAATCAAAAAAATACAATCTTCAAACTCATGCTGAAGATCAATAGGACTTAATGGAGTTTATATCATGATACGGTTTCTTTATTTAATATTTATGACCTTTGTTTTTACCTGCCCAGTGTTAGCTGATGAGGGGGCAATAAGGGCTCGTGACCTAGGTATCCCGTTTGATGGAAAGACAGGCCCTCTAAATGCCATAACGGATGTTAAGGGACTGACTGTTGGGCATGAAACTATAATTCAAGATTTAGAAAATGGATTGGCCGTAAGAACAGGGGTTACTGCAATTTTACCAAGAGGCAAGGACAGCAATAACACCCCAGTTTTTGGGGCCTCATTTGCCCTAAATGGCAATGGCGAGATGACAGGTACGGCATGGCTGGAAGAATCCGGTATGTTAGAGGGTCCCGTTCTTATCACTAACACACATAGTGTCGGGGCTGTTCATCAAGCAGCGATTGAGTGGCGGGTTTCCCAAGGTGATGCCGACTCCAGTGGCTATTGGTGGTCACTGCCCGTGGTTGCAGAAACATGGGATGGATATTTAAATGATATAAATGGTTTTCATGTAGAAACTGAACACGCTAAAGCAGCTCTGGAAAATGCGAAAGATGGCCCCGTCCAAGAGGGGAATATTGGCGGCGGTACAGGCATGATTTGCCACGAATTTAAATGCGGAATAGGGACGTCATCACGAATTGCAAAAACAAGTGATGGCGATTTCACAGTCGGTGTCTTGGTTCAGGCAAATTATGGATTAAGAGAGACTTTAAGAATTGCAGGGGTGCCAGTTGGAAAACACCTTCAGGATGACAAAGCCTATACAGAAGAAAACCCAACGGCATCTGAAACGGATCTATTATTATCGTGGTTGCAACTGACGCACCTCTTTTGCCCCATCAATTAAAAAGAATGGCGAAAAGAGCGGCCTTGGATTAGCTCGGAATGGCGGGATTGCGGGAAATGGATCAGGCGATATTTTCATAGCCTTTTCAACAGCAAACCCCAAGGCCCAACAAAGTGGCCCAGCTTTAAATCTTAAAGCGATAACAAATGACGAAATGAACTACCTATTTTTAGCAACGGTGGAGGCAACTGAGGAGGCTATTATTAATGCAATGGTAGCGGCTCATGACATGACAGGTAATCTTGGGCATGAGGTAAAAGCTATCTCCCATGAAGGATTAAAGGAAGTTATGTCAAAATTTAATAGACTTGAAAATAATTAATAGCCCTGCTGAAGAAGTTTTTATAACCGCTCAGAACCTCATAAAATGTATTTAGATCGTTGCATTAATATTGAGCATGTAAGATATCTTGGCCGTATAAATTAACTGGATAATACGATGAAAATTACATATGAAAAGCAAGGAAATATAGGAGTATTTACCATTGATAATGGCAAAGTGAACGCCATCACCTTTGATATGCATGCTCAATTATATTCGTATTTGAAAGAATTTCTCAATGATGATGAGGCTAAAGTGGGAATCTTAAAAGGCAGTGAAGGCAAGTGTTTTAGTGCTGGTGATGATCTAACGAAGGTGATGATTATCCCGATGGTGAGGACATCACTGAAAAGATTTATTCATTACCGCGTAATAAACCCATCATCGCTGCTATCAATAGTTGGTGCATTGGTACGGGCTTGATTTATGTTTCCATGCTTACAGATATAAGGGTGGCAGGCCAAGGTGCTAGATTTGGCTTACCTGAAATTGCTTACGCTATGGCAGGAGCCAGTGGTACGGCCCGTTTATCGCTGCAAATCCCCCATGTATGGGCAAATTGGATTGCACTTACTGGCGAAAAAATAACTGCCAATCAAGCACTTCAATTTCAATTAATTAATGAAGTTGTTCCAGATGATGAGGTTTTTAAAAGAGCCATAGAGATAGCTAATCTGATTGGAGCTCACCCATTGATTGGTATTCAGACTGAAATGGAATGCTTGCAGAAATGCCCAGAGATGAGCTTAGAAGAAGCCACAAATTTGACGCGTAAACTCTATGATCATCAGCTAAAGGTTTATCATAACGATCCTGATGCAAAATCTGGTATAGATCACATAAAAAATAACTAATTAAGAAAGAATAAAAGACAATTAAAATGGACAATCTATTACCTTATGACGGAGAAGCGCTTTATTGGAAGAGCGTTTTTTCATCCACACTATCCAATAATTGTTATACCAACTTGATGAATGAAATCAACTGGAAGCACGATGAGCTAACTATGTTTGGCAGACACATCGTTACTAAAAGGATGGTTGCCTGGTATGGCGATCAGGCGCTTGCTTACAAGTATTCAAATAAAACAAAAATTGCCATGCTTTGGACTCCTGGACTCAAATTAATAAAAGAACAGATAGAGCTTATTTCTGGTCATACATATAATTCATGCCTGCTAAACCTCTATCATAATGGAGAAGAAGGCATGGGATGGCATTCAGATAATGAGAAGCAACTCAAAGAAAATGGTGCCATAGCCTCAGTAAGCTTTGGCGCGTCTCGAAAATTTACCATGAAACACAAAGCAACCAAAGAAAAAATCTCCTTAGAGCTTGATTCGGGCAGTTTACTGCTCATGAGAGGCAGTATTCAGAAGCATTGGCTGCACAGTTTGCCATTGAGTAAAAAGATAAAGGAAGCTAGAATTAATCTCACTTTTAGAACTATTATTTAAGGGCAACAAAAATTGATTTGATAGCTTAACTTGCATGACTTATGAGATATCTTCCGATTTGTTATAGGATAGGATGATGAAATCATTTGAAGAACAATTTTATATTGAAAATCCCACTCGATTTGAAGCCCTTAAACGCAATTTTCTATTGTTATTATGGCTCTTTAAAAGAGCGTTGATGTGGGCTGGGAAAGGCCTGATCATTCGGCTTGCCTATCAAAAAGCCAAAAATACGGGTAAACCTCTCGTAATTGAAGACCTCATCAAGGATTGACTGTTGAAGAAAGATTTCCCATCACCGGAGTTGCCTTTCGCATATCGTGATCAGCCATTATCAGGCAATATTATTAATGGTTTAGGTGAAACCACAAAAAGAGCTGCAACGCAGGTATTTCATGGGTCAGGTGCTAGGGATCTCGAATGGGGTAAGCTAGAGCTTTTTTTCGGGCTCATTAATCCATTCAAAGTATCTTGGTTAAATTTAGTGAATCGCTGGATGCTAAGAAATGCAGATGGCCCAATATCAAATAATGTTAGAAAGATTACATCACAAACAGATATTACTGCTGAAATAAAAGATTTAGCAATGAGTTTTGGTGCTGGCTCTGTTGGTATTAGCCCCATGATTAAAGAGGCTCTCTACAAGGACGGTGAAATTAACTACGCAAATGCGATTGTTATTTTATATCCAATGGATACCGATGAGATGCAGCATGTGACCACTGGTCGTGCTGGCACTGAGACAATGAGAGCTTATATGGAAATTTCCAGGACAGCTATTGAGCTATCTAAAAAAATTAGAGCAATGGGCTGGCGTGCTAGGGCTTATTGTGAGGGCGCTGACTTATTGCATATCCCGTTGGCCATCAATGCGGGTCTAGGACAACTGGGTAAGCATGGATCGCTTATTTGCAGAGAGTTTGGATCGAGCATGAGAATTGCCACGATTTTGACCGATCTGCCCTTGAATCATGACAGACCCATTGATATTGCGGTTGATGATCTTTGTATTGGCTGCCGAAGATGTACGCTGGATTGCCCTGTAGATGCGATTAGTGATGAGAAGCATATGGTTCGAGGTGATGATAAATGGTACGTCGATTTTGATAAGTGCGTGCCTTATTTTACAGAGGCCGTTGGATGTGGAATCTGTATTGAGGTCTGTCCTTGGTCGAAACCAGATCGAGGATTTTCACTGTCAGAAAAATTACTAAAAAAGCGAGAAAAAAATAAATTAAAAGAATTACAATAATTTATTAAATGATTTATATCATGCATTTATTATAATATATTAATCTAATTTATATAATAAATAACTTAAAATAAATACCGTCAGGTTCATCAAGGGAATGATTGGAATGCTTAAAATATTAATTATATTAGTTTGGCTGAGCATCACCTCATCTGTATTTTCGGCTAATGATTATAATCTAATTATTATGGTACCAGACGATCATGCCCGAAGAGCTATGGGGGCTTATGGTGATGACCAAGTACTGACCCCCAATCTAGATCAGCTTGCAAGTCAAGGAGCCCGATTTGCTAATGCTTATGCGGCTGCACCTGTTTGTTCGCCTTCAAGAGCAGCTTTACTTAGTGGTCAATACCCTAGTCAAGTTGGCATCAGTGATTTCCTGATGTTAAATAAAAATTACAGCAACCTTGGAATGGACGAGCGAGTAATTATTTGGCCAGAAGTATTAAAAGATAATGGCTATGAAACTGGGTTGATTGGAAAGTGGCACTTAGGTGAATTGCCAAAATATCAACCTCAGAATCGTGGGTTTAATTATTTTGTTAGCTATGATCAAGACTTAACCCCATTTAATCCATTGTTGAATGTTAATGGTACTTTAAAAAAAATTAGTGGTCATACCTCCAATATTTTCGCCGACTATGCGATTCAATTCTTGCGTAAGAATCAAAATAATAAATTTGCCCTAACAGTTGCCTTTCGTGAGCCGCAGGTACCATGGCATCAAGTGCCTGAAGAGGACTTAAGAGCGGTCGAACACATTGACCCGATTGTGCCTGAACGTGATGGAATTGATCAAGAGTGGCTAAAAAAAATCACACGTAATAATTATGCATCCATTCATGCTTTAGATAGGTCTATAGGGATGATTTTGAATGAACTGGATAACCTAGGCTTGAGTGAAAATACTATTGTCATCTACATTGGTGACCATGGCATGTTAATTGGCCATCATGGGTACTATGGAAGGGGTGCTGTTGGAGTAATAGCGGGTGATGAAGTTATCGGTTATGAAGGGATTGCAAATTTATATGATGAGGCAATAAAGATCCCATTTATTATACGATCACCAGGCTTAATTGAGCCAGGACGGGTAATTAATAGGCCTGTTTCAAACATCGACATATTCCCTTCTATAATGAGCGCCCTTGAGATAAAGGTACCAGCATCTCTGACATTAGCGGGCCTCGATTTATTCTCATTGCTCAATGAAAAAGAAGAATTAGTATCTAGACCAATATATGCTCAATACAGTATGAGAAATTTTGGACGCTCTGATTTAAGAATGATAAAGCTTGATGACTGGAAATTAATTAAACGTTTTAATTTGAAGGCTAAGACAGAACTAACTGATGAGCTATTTAATTTAAGGATAGATCCAGGTGAGCAGAAAAATTTAATTAATGAGGTATCCAGTAAATCGATGTATCAAAAATTAAATGAATTAATGAATGTTTGGATGAAAGATATTGATGATCCAGTGCTATCATCTTCTTTTTAATTTATAAGTTACCCTATCAAATAAGGAGTTATCATGGCGTTAGTTAGACCGCTCGAAGAGCATGAAATCGAAAAAGAACTGTGCGAGTTTATTCAGTTTTTCAAGGGGCCACTAGGTGTCATTCCTAATAGTGTTCGAACCATGTCGAGAAGACCAAAAGTTGCGCGAGCATTCACTGAACTAAACATCGCTGTCATGGAATGTCACGGTAAAGTTACACCTGAATTTAAGCGTATTATTGGCTATGTGACTAGCTTTGTATCTGGTTGTCGATACTGTCAAGCTCATACTATTCTTGGCTCTCAGAGATTTGGTTCCAGTGAAGAACGATTAAATGAAGCTTGGAATTTCTTGGAGAGCTCTCACTATGATCAGGCTGAAAAAGTGGCATTAAAATATGCATTTGCAGCGGCCAAAGTTCCTAATGAAGTAACGAGTGAGTTAGCTGATGAACTGCATAAATATTGGGAAGACGATGATATCGTTGAAATTACAGCTGTCATTGCCTTATTTGGCTATCTTAATCGGTGGAATGACTCAATGGGCTCAGCTCTTGAGGATCTGCCAATAGAGGCAGGTGAAAAGTACTTAAAAGATACTGACTGGGTTGTCGGCAAGCACACGTAACTAATTGGAATTAACTGCATGTCATCGGCTCCAATATATAATATAGATTTAGCGTGCTTTAAAAAGAATCCTTATCCAGATTTGCGGTCTATGCGTGCCATGGCACCCATTGCCTATGTACCTCAACTGGGGGCCACGCTTTTCACAAAACGCAATGATATTTTTATCAATGAAAAAATCATTGAGGTTTTTTCGTCCTTACAGCCAAACGGTCTGATGACTCGACTTATGGGTGAGAATATGATGCGAAAGGATGGAAAAGAGCATCAAAACGAACGCCGTATCATATCGCCATCAGTTTCTCCAAAGACAGTTAAAAATCAATGGCTTAACTATTTTAATGAATATGCAGATCACTTGCTCGATGGATTATTGAAAAAAAAATCAGGTGAGTTAATTCAGGAGTATGCAATGCCATTATCTGCTGAAGCGCTCAAATTAATCACCGGCCTGACAAATATGGAGTTCGCTGAAATGGATCGCGTCAGCCAAGGAATGATTGATGGATGTGCAAATTATAGTGGTGATAAAGTTATTGAGGATAATTGTAATGATTGTACTGCTTCAATAGACCGTCATATTGATCAGATGTTACCAAAAGTTAAGGCTACCCCTGATCTATCGTTATTGAGTGTACAGTTAGCTTCTAAATTGGATGAAAAACAGATAAGAGCCAATATCAAGTTGGCTATATCTGGTGGTCAAAATGAGCCAAGAGATGCTATTGCTGGGACTATTTGGGCGCTGTTAACCCACCCTGAGCAGCTAACTAAGATTCATTCAAATAAAGCCAGCTGGCTGCAAGCATTTGAGGAGTTTGCCAGATGGATATCACCCATTGGAATGTCACCGCGTCAAATTGCAAAAAAATATACATATAAAGATATTGAATTTGAAAAGGGTGAGCGCGTTTTCTTTATGTTTAGCTCAGCCAATCGTGATGATGATATTTTCAAGGACCCAGATAAATTTAAGGTGGAGCGAGACACAAGGTCATCAGTAACGTTTGGTGCTGGGCCTCATTATTGTGCAGGAGCTTGGATATCACGTGCACTCATAGCAGAAGTGGCGTTACCAAAAATATTTAATCGATTGCCAAATCTAAGAATTTCGGGTTCTAATTCGATTGATTTTGATGGCTGGGCTTTTCGAGGACCGAACCAGCTTCTTTGTCATTGGGGTGATGAGTGATAGGTTTTTAATGATTATGATTGTGCTTAAGCAGGTATTTGCAGTATAATAGCTACTGTATCAAAGATAGCCGGTACAAGCAGGTCACCTTAGAAAATTTTGACCCCTATATGGGGTTTTTTGTTATCTAAGTTTAGAGATTTTAGCGATATATTTAGAGGGCTAGTAGCCCTTTTTTTGTGTTTTAAAACAAGTATTTATAAAAATGAGTTAATATGGATTTTAATGATTTAAAATTATTAATCGAACCTGCTGTGAATAAAATAGGTTATGAGTTAACTGATTTAGAAATGAAGTGGAACGGTGAAAACAATCTCATTAGATTATTCATCGATCAACCAGAAGGGATTGGTTTAGAAGATTGTGAAGCAGTAAGTCAACAAATTGGTATGTTGATGGATATTGAAGAGCCAATCAAAGACGACTATGTTTTGGAAGTATCGTCTCCTGGCTTGGATCGTAGATTGACAAAAATTGATCATTATCTTCAATTTTTAGGAAATGAAGTGAGAGTGAAATTAACTATTCCTCAAGATGGCAGAAGAAATTATAAAGGTAATTTATTGAGTGCAAATGAGGATTTTATTGAAGTAAAAGTAGATGGTGAAGTACACAAGATATCAATAGAAACTATTGATTTCACGCGTTTGGTCCCGGTATTTAAAAATAAGAAATAGATTGTTTTGGAGTGTAACTTAAATGAGTAGAGAAATTCTTGCGGTAGTGGATGTTGTATCCAACGAGAAGGGCGTCGAAAAAGACGTTATTTTTCAGGCTATGGAAGCAGCTTTGGCAGCAGCAGCTGCAAAAAATCATGAAGAGGATATCGATGCAAGGGTGTCCATAGATCGAGAGACTGGAGATCATGAAACGTTTCGACGTTGGTTGGTATTTGCCGATGAGTCAACTGAGCTTGAAACTCCAGATCATGAGTTGAGAATGATTGATGCATTGGATATCGATGAAAATGCTGAGCCTGGTGGCTATGTAGAGATCCCCATGGAATCAGCACCTTTTGGCCGTATTTCAGCGCAAATGGCCAAGCAAGTCATTGTTCAAAAAGTACGTGAAGCTGAGCGTGAAAAAGTCGTTGAAGCTTATAAAGATCGTGCTGGAGAGTTACTTTCAGGTCTTGTTAAAAGAGTCGATCGCAATGGTATCTATATGGACTTAGGGGGTAATGCTGAGGGTTTTATTTCACGAGATAGCATGATGCCAAGAGAGGCTGTTAGAGTCCATGACCGAATTAAAGCTTTACTTGTAGAGGTTCGATCTGAACCAAGAGGACCACAATTATTTATGACCAGAACTTCGCCTCAATTTTTGATTGAGCTATTTAAAATAGAAGTTCCTGAGGTTGGACAAGGATTGATTGAAATACTCGGTGCGGCAAGAGATCCAGGGTTAAGAGCTAAAATATCAGTTAAAAGTAATGAACCACGGATTGATCCAGTAGGTGCTTGCGTTGGTATGCGTGGATCGAGAGTTCAGTCTGTTTCGAATGAATTGGCGGGTGAACGCGTTGATATTATTTTATGGAATGAAAATCCAGCGCAGTATGTAATTAATTCAATGTCTCCAGCTGAAGTCATATCTATTGTCGTAGACGAAGATGCACATAGTATGGATGTTGCAGTAGATGAGGAAAAGCTCTCTCAAGCTATTGGTCGCGGTGGTCAAAACATAAGACTTGCCAGTGAACTTACTGGTTGGGAATTAAACGTAATGACAGAAGTGGATGCTGATCAAAAAAATGAACAGGAAACGCGAGTTGTTATAGATTTATTTACTGAACAATTAGATGTTGATGAGGAAGTAGCGTTAATTCTAGTGCAAGAGGGATTCACTTCAATTGAGGAAGTGGCTTATGTGCCAACTTCAGAATTGGTTGAAATTGAAGAATTCGATGAAGATATTGTTGATGAATTAAGAAGTCGTGCCAGAGATATGCTCTTGACGCAAGCAATTGTAGATGAAGAGAAGATTGAAAATGCTGAACCTGCAGAGGATCTCTTAAGTCTGGAAGGAATGGATAAGGGATTAGCCTCAAAACTGGCAAGTAAAGGTATTGTTACAAGAGAAGATTTAGCGGAACTTGCAACAGACGATTTGCTAGAAATTGACGCTATGGATGAAGAGGCTGCGGCATCTTTAATAATGAAAGCCCGTGCTCATTGGTTTGATGAGAGTGAAAAATAGATTTTTGGAGTTAATTAATGGCTGATGTAACTGTCTTACAATTTGCAGATGTTCTAAAAGTACCAGTTGAAAAGTTACTGGCGCAACTCGATGAAGCTGGTATCAAAGTCAGTGGAAGTGATGATGTAATTAGTGATGATGCAAAACTCGAACTTTTGACATACCTTCGTCGGAGTCATGGTTTAGGTGGTGATGATGAGGGTGGCTCGCCAAGACGTATTACGCTCAAAAGAAAATCACAATCAGAACTGAAACTAGCAAGTACTCAAGGTAGATCAAGAACAGTAAATGTTGAGGTCAGAAAGAAGCGCACATATATAAAAAGAGATGTTCTTGAAGATCAGGCTGAAGCTGAAAAGAATGAATTAGAATTAAAGAAAAAACAAGAACAAGAGCGAATCGATAATGAATTGCAAGAAAAAGAGCAATTAAAACAAGATAAAATCGAAGCCGAACGTCTTGAAAATGAAGCTAAACTCAAAGCTGAATCTGAAATTAAAGAGCAAGCTGAAAAAATAGAAACCACTCCTGTAGAAAATATCACACCAAAAGATGACAAAAAAATAGAAAAACCTGACGGCGCTAAAAAATTCACCAATGAAGATAAAGAGCCTCAAAAACAAAATAAAAATAAGGGTAAAAAAAGAGGCAGTCTGGCTGATACTCGTTATGGAAGGAAAGAGCTGCATGTGGCGGGAGATAAAAGCGGTAGACGCCGTAAAAAACCAGCCGCAAGAAGGCGATCTGTATCTATAGACGGAGATGGTCAGCATGGCTTTGAGAAGCCGACTGCACCTATAATAAAAGAAGTTATTGTTCCAGAAGGAATAATGGTTTCAGAGCTTGCTCAACGCATGGCTGTCAAGGGTAATGAAGTCGTGAAGGTCCTTTTTAATATGGGGGCAATGGTCACAATTAATCAAGTGATAGATCAAGATACTGCAATATTAGTTGTTGAAGAGTTAGGTCATGTTGCAAAAATTGAAGATGAAAAATTAGAGCAAGATACGTTAATCTCTGATGATCTTGATGGGGAAAAAGTTTCACGTGCACCTGTAGTTACAATTATGGGTCATGTTGATCATGGTAAAACCTCGTTACTTGATTACATCAAAAATTCAAAAGTTGCAGATGGTGAAGCTGGAGGTATTACGCAGCATATTGGCGCTTATAATGTAAAAACAGAGAAAGGTAATATTACATTTTTAGATACCCCCGGACACGCGGCATTTACAGCCATGAGAGCGAGAGGGGCACAGGCAACGGATATAGTGATACTAGTAGTGGCAGCCGATGATGGTGTCAAGCCTCAAACGATTGAGGCGATAGAGCACACAAAAGCAGCAAATGTTCCTATGATAGTTGCTATCAATAAAATTGATAAAGAAGATATTGATTTGGAGAGGGTAAGGACCGAGCTCTCAGTGCATGAAGTAATTTCAGAAGAATGGGGTGGAGACAATCTTTTTGCCTCAGTCTCTGCCCAAACTGGTGAGGGTATTGATGATCTTTTGGAAAAAATATTACTTCAGGCCGAAATAATGGACTTACAGGCGGTTGCTGAGGGTCCTGCACGAGGAGTTGTGATTGAATCAAGCTTGGATCGTGGAAGAGGTGTAATGGCGACTCTCTTGGTTCAAGCAGGGATGTTATCTAAAGGTAATATTCTTTTAGCTGGTGATGAATTTGGTAAAATAAGAACAATGTTTGATGAGTCTCAAAAAGTAATGAAAGAGGCGGGCCCTTCAACGCCAGTTGTAGTGTTGGGTCTTCCAAAAACTCCTGTATCTGGAGATAGCTTTTATGTTGTTAAGAGTGAGAGGCAAGCTCGAGAGTTGGCTGAGAATAGAAAAGAAAAAACACGTGAATCTAAAGCCATTCAGCAGCAGAGCGCTAAATCAGATGATATTTTTTCTCAAATCAAAGATGAGGCAGGAAAGTCTGTCGCTATATTAATTAAATCTGATGTTCATGGAAGCTCAGAAGCCTTAAAAGATGCATTAACTAAATTAAATAGTGATGAAGTGAAGGTCAAAATTATTAACTCTGGGGTTGGTGGTATCAATGAGTCAGATGTTATTCTGGCAGAAGCATCTAAAGCCGCAATAATTGGATTCAATGTTCGTGCTGATGCCTCGGCTAAGAATGCAATTAAAGAATCAACAGTCGATATTCGATATTATAGTATTATTTATGAAGCTATAGATGATGTAAAAACATCAATAAATGGCCTCTTAGCTCCTGAGATAAGAGAAAATATAATAGGCTTAGCAGAAGTCAAAGAGGTCTTTACGTCTCCTAAATTAGGTAATATTGCGGGCAGTATAGTAACCGAAGGTCACGTAAAAAGAGCGAGCCCTATTCGTGTTTTAAGGGAAAATGTAGTTATTTATGAGGGTGAGCTTGAATCACTTAGACGCTTTAAAGATGAGGCAAAAGAAGTGCAATCAGGCACTGAATGTGGAATTGGGGTTAAAAATTATAATGATGTGAAGGTTGGCGATCAAATAGAATGCTTCGAGAGAATCGAGATTGCTAGGACAATTGATTAAATTTACCTGCAACATTATTGCGATATAAAAAAATGGCAAGAGAATTTTCAAGAAATCAAAGAATGGGGCCTTTAATTTTAAGGACCTTGAATGAAATAATTCGCTTTGATCTTAATGATCCTGGCCTAGCGGGGGTCTCATTAACCTCAATCGACTTAAGTCATGATTTAAGTATCGCAAAAATTTATTTTAGCTCGATTCGATTTAACGATGAAATTCATATTCCAACTGAAGGACTTTTGAGGGCGACTGGCTATTTAAGAAAGAAGCTTGGCGCCTCAATTAAAATAAGGCACGTGCCTGAATTGAGATTTTATCATGACGATAGCATCAGCAAAGGTATGGAAATCTCTAGCTTAATTGACCAAGCTAATATTGCAAAAAAATTATAATTTATTTATTTTTTTAGGAGATTCCCTTGGGCTCTAGTAAAAAATCTTTTGAGCCAGTGAATGGCATTATTTTGTTAAATAAAGAAGATGGATTGTCTTCAAATAGGGCTTTACAGAATGTAAAAAAATTGATTGGTGCTAAAAAAGGTGGGCATGGTGGTAGCCTCGATCCTGCTGCTACTGGCATGCTGATTCTGTGTTTTGGTGAGGCCACAAAAATCTGCCCCTATCTGTTAAACAATACCAAAACATACAGAGTTATTGCTGAACTAGGTAAATCTACAACTACAGGTGATCGAGAAGGTGAAGTTACAGAAACGTCGGATATTCATGTTTTTGATGATGATTGCTGGGTTGGTATTCTCGAAAAATTCCTTGGTGAATCTACCCAAATCCCCCCAATGTACTCAGCGCTAAAAAAAGACGGTCAACGATTGTATAAATTAGCCAGAAAAGGTGAGGTAATTCAACGCGATGCACGTAAGATTAATATCTTATCAATAAAGCTTGAAAATACAGAAAATAATTCTATTGAATTTTTGGTGACAGTCTCTAAAGGTACTTACATCAGAGTCTTAGTTGAAGATATTGCAAAAGCAGCTGGCATGGTTGGCTATACCAAGATGCTTCATAGGGTTGGGGTAGGTAATTTTAAAGAGATTCAAATGCTGTCTTATGAATCCATTGAGACATCAATAGCGAGCAAGAAAGCTGAGTTTAAAGATTATCTCTTGCCTGTGGATTCAGCATTATCAGATTGGTCAAGTATTCAGCTTGATCAGGAACAACTCGCAATGTTTCTTAACGGGAGATCTATAAAAGTCACATCTTCCTCTAGGGGGCTTATCAGAGTTTATGATAATGAAGAAAAATTTATTGGTATTGGTGAACTAAACGAGGATTATTTTTTAATGCCACGCCGTTTATTTCATCTATAGCTTGAGAAAATAAAAAGATTAGGAGTAAGTTAAAGTTAAATATTTTTATTTTATTTAATATAATACTGTTACTTGGAGTGACTAAGCGCTAGAATAGCGCGCTTCATAGTAATATCAATAATTAAACGAAGAACTATCGGGGTTTTTAAAAAATGTCACTATCAAGTGAAAGTAAAAGTACAATTATAAAAGAATATTCAAGAGGCGAAGCAGATACTGGTTCTCCTGAAGTCCAAGTTGCTATCTTGACTAAACGTATTACCGAATTGACTGATCATTTTGGTGAGCACAAAAAAGATCATCATTCCAGGCAAGGCCTTCTAAAAATGGTTAGTAAGCGACGAAAGTTACTTGATTACTTGAAAAAGAATGACCAAGGTCGATACGCAGAGTTAATTAAAAGTCTTGGGTTACGACGTTAATAGACAAAATAACTAAAAAAATCCTATAGCGCTCAAGATTTATTTGAGACAACAATCAATCAATAAGAGTATTAATAGTGAAATCAATTAAAAAAGTATTCCAATATGGTGACCATGAAGTAACTATAGAGACCGGTGAGATAGCGCGTCAAACAGATAGTTCGGTGATAGTTTCAGTAGAGGGCACCTCTGTATTAGTAACCGCAGTAGGTAGAAAGCAAGCAGATCCAGGTCGTGATTTTTTCCCACTCACTGTAAATTATCAAGAAAAAACATACGCGGCTGGAAAGATACCAGGTGGATTTTTTAAGCGCGAAGGAAGACCTTCCGAAAAAGAAACATTAACATCAAGATTGATTGATAGACCTGTGCGTCCATTATTTCCAAAAGGTTTTAAGAATGAAGTGCAGGTAATTGCAACGGTTATTTCATTGAACCCAGAAATTGATCCAGATATGCCCTCTTTAATTGGAGCGTCTGCTGCATTGAGTTTATCAGGAATGCCTTTTGCTGGTCCTCTGGGCTGTGCTCGAGTGGGCTATATTGATGGTGAATATATTTTAAACCCTTCAGTTACAAGCTTAATGGACTCAGATCTTGATCTTGTGGTGGCAGGAACAAATGATGCTGTGCTGATGGTTGAATCAGAAGCTAAGATTCTTTCAGAGGAAATTATGCTTGGTGCTGTTATGTTTGGTCATGAGCAAATGCAACTTGTCATAGAAAAAATAAATGAGATGGTCGAAGAAGCAGGCAAACCAAAATGGGAATGGTCAGCTCCAGAAACTGATGAGAGCTTAACTTCGGCTGTTAGTGAATCTGCAACTGATGGATTGACTGCAGCATATACAAATATAGATAAAATGGAGCGGCATCTTGCAGTTTCTCAGTGTAAAGAAAAGGCATTAAATGAAGTTAATGAAAAACACGAAGATAAGTGGTCAGAAGATGAAATTAAAGGATCATTATCTAAACTAGAAAAGAATATTGTTAGAAATAGGGTTATTGATGGAGAACCAAGAATAGATGGTCGAGACGTCAGTACAGTGAGAGCGATTGATGTTAGGGTTGGTTTGTTGCCAAGAACACATGGATCAGCCCTCTTTACTCGTGGTGAAACTCAAGCAATAGTTGTAACAACACTTGGCACTGGAAGAGATGCACAAATGATCGATGCCTTGATGGGCGAATATAAAGATTCATTTATGCTGCATTATAATTTCCCTCCATATTGTGTTGGTGAAACGGGTTTCGTTGGCTCACCAAAAAGACGTGAAATTGGTCATGGAAAACTTGCGAAAAGAGGTATTCAAGCAGTAATGCCAGATCAAGAAGAGTTCCCATATGTAATTCGTGTTGTTTCAGAAATTACTGAATCTAATGGCTCTAGTTCAATGGCATCAGTTTGTGGAACGAGCCTCTCGTTGATGGATGCAGGGGTACCAATTAAAGCCCCGGTTGCTGGTGTTGCGATGGGTTTAGTCAAAGAAGGTGATAAGTTCGCAGTATTGACTGATATCTTAGGTGATGAAGATCATCTTGGCGATATGGATTTTAAGGTGGCAGGTACAGACGAGGGTATTACAGCACTTCAAATGGATATAAAGATTCAAGGTATCACTAAAGAGATTATGGATATTGCCCTAGAGCAAGCAAAAGAAGCCCGATTGCATATTCTGGATGAAATGAATAAAGTTATCACTTCTCATAGAGAAGAAATGTCAGAATTTGCACCGACGATTACTACATTTAAAATTGATCCAGAAAAAATTAGAGATGTAATTGGTAAAGGCGGTGCAGTAATTAGAGCTATGACAGAAGAAACTGGAGCTTCAATTGATATCGATCAGGATGGAACTGTGAGAGTTGCCTCAATTGATGGAGCATCAGGAAGAGAAGCGGTAAGAAGAATTGAACTGATAACAGCAGATGTTGAGGTGGGAAGGATATATGATGGAAAAGTAGTACGTCTGATGGATTTTGGTGCATTTGTTACCATTCTTCCGGGAAAAGATGGCTTAGTTCACATATCTCAAATTTCAGATGAGCGTGTTGAAAAAGTTAGCGATAAACTTTCAGAGGGTGATGAGGTAAAAGTTAAAGTGCTTGAAGTGGATCGACAAGGAAGAGTAAGGCTAAGCATGAAAGATCTGGATGCCAGTTAAATCAGGTTTACAGAGATATTTAATATTCTGAGTTAGGTTTTTCTACACTCTTAGTCATTTTTAAATTTTTATCACTCCAATTTTCAATAGCCCAAGCCCAAATATCTTTTAAGCTGCTTGATGCTAAATCGTCGGGTGGCTTTTGCTTTAGAGCTAAAAGACCATCAACCAAATTTCTAGAGTTAAATTCGTTAGATATTTCTTTTGCGCCAAACTGTTTGCTTAGTTTCTGTTTATTTTTACCCACTACAACTGGAATATGACTATAGACTGGGTTCTTGTAATTAAGTATATCTTGAAGATACAGCTGGCAGAAGGTGGAGTTTAATAAATCATTTCCTCTCACAATATGCGTAATCCCCAGTTCATTGTCATCGATAATTGTAGCCAAGTGATATGAGATTATATTATCTCGTCTCCATATTATAAAATCACCAATATCTGCATCTAATTGAGAAGATTGAAGGCCCTGTATTTCATCGATAAATTTTATTCTTAATTGATTGGCGAAAATTCTAATTGAATAATCATTAGTGATACATTTATTTCTACAGGTACCTGTATAGATAACTCCATTTAAGCCAGTTTTATTTCCTTTAAGTATTTTTCTTGAGCAGTTACAACGAAACACTTTCTTATTTTCTATAAGGTAATTTTTTATTTTATCGTATTGAGTGCCAGAATTTGATTGATATTGAACATCCTCATCCCATTCAAAGCCATGAAGTTCTATTGTTCTTTTGATCGTATCAGCTGCATTTTTTTGCTCGCGTAGATAATCTGAGTCATCAATTCTCAAAAACCACTTACCATGATGAGTTTTTGCTTCTAGATAACTTGCAATCGCTGCAATAAGCGAACCAAAGTGCAATGGACCTGTTGGTGATGGCGCGAATCTACCTCTATATTGATTTTTACTTAGAGTATCAATGCCACTTGAATCATTCATTTCTAACGATATCGATCATCCCGATCTCTGTACTGACGTTCTGATAATTCACGTCTTTCTTGAGCCTCAAGGGATAGCGTAGCTACTGGCCTTGCCTGTAATCTTTTTAACCCAATTTCTTCACCCGTTTCATCGCAATAACCATAATCACCATCATCGATTCTTGTGAGTGTGGAATTAATCTTTTTTAGGAGTTTTCGTTCTCGGTCTCTTGTCCTTAATTCTAAACCAAATTCTGACTCTTGCGTTGCACGATCATTTGGGTCAGGAAAATTCGAAGCTTCATCTTTCATATGAACAACAGTTCTATCAACTTCATTCATAAGATTACTCTTCCATTTGAGCAGCAATGTTCGAAAATAATCTAACTGTGCATCACACATATAGACTTCACCACGTTTTGGCTTATATGCTCCAATCGTATCTAAAGGGCTGCTCATTAGATCTATTTTTTTTGCTTCTTTATTCACTTTTTTTGTTGGCATGCTTCTGTTACTCACTATGACTTTATGCATTGATTTAATTCTATGAAACCGTGAGCATTATACTGATCTATTGCAAACATGGAAGTATAAAATTATTCAATTATAATTTTTCATTGCATTCATTCTGTTTGACGATAAATAAAGATTCTATTTAATAACGAATATTCGTTTTATTTTTGTAAATGCATTACAATTAATTCTCATAAAAATCAACATGGATTTAGCTGTATAAATGCGATTAAGTAAGGTAAAGCTCGCTGGTTTTAAGTCTTTTGTTGACCCCACGGTCATTACATTTCCGTCAAACTTAGTTGGTGTAGTTGGTCCCAACGGGTGTGGCAAGTCTAATGTTATAGATGCAGTTAGATGGGTAATGGGAGAGAGCTCAGCTAGTCGATTGCGCGGTGACTCAATCACTGACGTAATATTCAAAGGCTCAAGCTCGAGAAAGCCAGTGGGTGCTGCCACAGTCGAGTTAATTTTTGACAATACCGAAACCTCTATTGAAGGTGAATATGCAAAATATAACGAAATATCCATAAGAAGAGTTGTCTCACGTGACAGTATCTCAAACTACTATTTAAATGGAGTTCGTTGTCGTCGAAAAGATATAACTGGGATATTTTTAGGTACCGGCCTAGGGCCTCGAAGTTACTCTATAATTGAGCAAGGCATGATATCTAGAATGATAGAGGCTAAGCCCGAAGAAATGAGGATCTTTATTGAAGAAGCAGCTGGGATTTCAAAATATAAAGAACGTCGAAAAGAGACCTCCAGTAGAATTGGTCGTACAAAAGAAAACCTTGATCGCTTACTTGATGTTATTGATGAGATTGAGAAACAAATCAATCATCTCAAGCGTCAAGCAAAAACAGCTGAGCGCTACAAAAAAATGCGACAAGATGAGAGGAGGTTTACAGCAGATATTCTGGCGATCAGGATTCGCGAGTTAAATCAAAATGCTTTGAAAATTGAAAAAATATTCATGGAAAAGAAGGTATTGCTTGACTCTAGGTTGGCAGATCAACGAAAAATAGAGGCAAATATTGAATCTCAACGTCTTGAGCATAATGAAAAAATGGATTTATTCAATAAAGTACAGGCTAACTATTACAAAGTGGGTTCTGAGATTAGTCGCTTGGAGCAATCTATAGAATATTCAACTGAGATAGAGGCAAGACAAAAAAAAGAGCTAGAACAAGCCATTCAGAATTCCAGTGAAATTGAAAATCATATTTCTTTAGATAAAGAACAAATTGTAGATATAGAAAATGTATTAAATACATTAGAGCCGAGCATAATAAATGCAAATAATTCTGAATCTATAGCTAAAGAGTTATTAAATTCTGCTGAACAGGCCATACAAGCCTGGCAGAGAAAATGGGATGATTTTAAATCAAAAGAAAATGAGCTCACACAGTGCGTAACTATTGAATCAAATCGACTCTTAGATAGTGAGGTTGGACTAAAGTTGATTAATGAAAAGCAGGACAAATTGAGGAAAGAAGAAAAATCAATTGACACAAAATCTCTACAGCAAAAGATCATTCATATTGGTGAGAAGAATAAAAATAATCTTTCATCTAAAGCTTCTTTGGAGAAAACTCTCTTAAAATTAAATCAGGAGGTTATTGATTTTCGAAAAAGTAGTAACGATCTGGTCGCCATTTTAGATGAATGCCAAAATAACTTAAGAGTTAAAGAGATTGAATTATTCAAATTAACCGCACTCCAAAATGCAGCTTATGGCAGTCAAAGTGATGATGATATCAAATGGCTGAAGACAAATGGATTATCAAAGAATAAGCGTATTGCACAAAATATAACAATTACTAGTGGTTGGGAAATTGCGGTTGAAACAGTACTGGGTGATTATTTAGAAGGTTTATGTGTAAATGGTATACAGCAAGGTATTGAAGTAATAAAAGGCATTAAAGCTGGTCGTTTTACTATGATCAATAGTGCTCAATCCAAACAAAAGACTGACTTTAATTTAAATTCACTTGCCTCGAAGATTGAGAATGCGCCCGACGCTATTTATTCACTGCTAGAGAACATTTTAATTGCTGATACATTAGACCAAGCTCTTGATCTCAGTGAGAGTTCTAATATAAAAGGATCAGTAATAACTAAAAATGGTGTCTGGTTGAGCACGGACTGGATAAGAGTGTTTCGTGGTAAAGATGATATTGAGGCAGGAATTTTACCGAGAGAAAGAAAAATACGTAGTCTTGAAAAAGAGATAAAACAGTTGGTTTTCGACTGTAATACTTCGGGTAAAGATCTAGAGAGTATGCGTGGTAATCTCCAAAAAAAGGAGCTAAAGAAAGACCAGATTCAAAATGAAACGGTAGAAATTGCTAATAGTTGTCTAAAAATAAAAGGTGAATTAGATTCATTAGTAAATCAATTAGACCAACTTAACATTAACCAGTCTAATTCTATGGAAGAGGTTAATAATTTAGAAGCAGAAAAAAGCGGGTTGGAAGCAATTATAAAAAAATCTACAGATAATCTAAATGAAGCAAATCAATCAATAATGAAGCTTGAATCTTTGAATGCAGATTTAGAAAGCGAAAAAAATAAATTAAATTTGGAGCTTGAAAGAGTTCGAAGTCAATTCGAAGCAGATAGAAAAATTGCACAAGAAATGATTATTCAATATGAAAGTAAAAAATCAACAAAACTTTCTGCAGCTCAAAATTTAGAACGAATGATCTCTCAGCAAAAACATTTTGAAACTCGAAAAGAAGAGATTCAAAAGCAAATAGAATTAAATAAACAACCCTTGATTGATAGTAGAAATTTTCTTGAAGAGCAATTATCAGAAAAAATTAGTGCAGAACAAGATTTAAGTAATGCCAGAACGGTTGTCGAAACAATGGAAAATGATTTAAAGCAATTAGATCAAGCTCGACTAGAAAAAGAAAGAGCGGTGAGTGAGGCTAGAGTTAATCTTGATGAATCCAAAGAAGAATCACAAGTTATCAAAATTAGGCGAGAAGGCTTAGTCGAGCAACTTAGTGAAACTGATTTTAGTTTCGAAGAGTTACTTGATGAAATGTCAGATGCTGCAACCTTGGATAATTTTAATGATCAATTAGAGAGAATTTCTTTAAAAATTAATCGTCTTGGACCAATAAATCTAGCCGCTATTGGTGAGCTTGAAACGAATTCTGAGAGAAAAGAATATTTGGACTCACAGATGGAGGATTTAAATAGCGCCTTATCTACCCTTGAGAGTGCTATTCGAAAGATTGATCGAGAAACAAGATCTCGTTTTCGAGAAACATTTAATCAGGTTAATTCTGGTTTTGAAAAATTATTTCCAAAATTATTTGGTGGTGGCCAAGCTTATATGGAATTAATTGGCGATGATCTTTTATCGGCTGGAGTGTCCGTTATGGCAAGACCACCAGGAAAAAGAAATAGTACTATTAATTTATTGTCTGGTGGTGAAAAAGCATTAACAGCAGTCGCCCTTGTGTTTGCTATTTTTGAACTAAATCCTTCACCGTTTTGTATGCTTGATGAGGTAGATGCACCGCTAGATGATACTAATGTGAATCGTTTTTGTGAAATTGTTAAGGATATGTCCACAAAGGTTCAATTTATTTTCATCACTCACAATAAAGCGACGATGGAGCTTGCTAGGCAACTCTCTGGGGTCACTATGCAGGAACCAGGCGTTTCACGATTGGTTTCGGTTGATTTGGATGAGGCTGTTAAGATGTCAGTGGATTAGCAACTAAAATGGATATTAAATAAATGGAGGAAATGAGGTGGATATTACTGATGCTTGGCGGGTTACTTGTGCTGGGTATTTATCTGTTTGGTGTCTGGAATAAATCCGATGTATATTCAGATAGACAAACTAATGAGAGAGTTGAGCCCTCAATTATCAATCTTGATGAAAATTCCAATCAGTCAGAAACCAGCGAAGATGAGTCTGAAAAATATTCTCAAAAATTAATGATTGATCCAGAATTTGAGGAGCTAGAACCAGAAAAACAGTTTGTTGTAACTGTCCGGTTGGTAGCAATTAATAATTCAAGTTATGCGGGTGATGATCTGGTTCTAGCTTTACGTGAACATGGAATGCAATTAGGTGACTACGGGATATTTCACTATTATAAAGATCAAACTAAAAGTGTGATATTTAGTGCAGCAAGCTTGATAGAGCCAGGAACATTTGACTTAAAAATGATTAAAGAGCAAAGGATACCCGGTATCACTTTTTTTATGACACTACCGATTGCTGTTAATGGTATCGAAGCATTTGATGAGATGCTTACAGTTGTAAAAAAAATATCAATTACCTTGAAAGGTGAGCTATTAGACGAATCTGGGAGCTCATTTAGTATACAGAGAGAACGATATATTAGAGAGCAAGTAATTGAATACTTATTTGAAATAAAAAAACAAAGTTCAAAAAATCATGCCTGAAAAAAATGTTGAGCAGATAATCACTCGTTTAACTAGTTGTATTCGAAATCATAATCATCTTTATTATATTATGGATGAGCCAGAAATTTCTGATGATGAGTACGATAAACTATTCAATGAGCTAATAGAGCTTGAAAAAAACTATCCAGAATATCAATTCGATTCATCACCAACACAAAATGTAGGCGCAGAACCATCTTCAGCCTTCAAGTCCATTGAACATACCTTGCCTATGCTGTCATTGAGTAATGCTTTTAATAGGGAAGAGTTGGATGATTTTGATCGTCGAGCTCATGAACGGCTTAATCTACCATTAGAACAATCAATTCATTATGCATGTGAATTAAAATTTGATGGTACAGCTGTGAGTATCGTTTATGAAGATGGTGTTCTGGTTAGAGCGGCAACAAGGGGCGACGGCAAAAAAGGTGAAGATGTTACTCATAATATTAGAACTATTAAATCAATACCACTTGAATTGCAGGGTGATAATCATCCTTCTTATTTGGAGGTTAGGGGTGAGGTTTATATGCCGTTATCTGGTTTTATGAATTTTAATAAAAACGCCCTAATCAACAATGAAAGGGTTTTTATTAATCCTCGTAATGCGGCTGCTGGAAGTCTTCGTCAATTGGACCCAAATTATACAAAAAAAAGACCACTAGATATTTTCTTTTATGGCGTTGGTATCTCCAGAGATATTATTTTGCCACCTAGGCATAGCGATATTTTATCTCTTTTGTCAGAGTGGGGTCTAAGAATTTGCAAAGAAAATAGACTGGTTGATGGTATAGATGGTTGCATGAACTTCTATAGTGAGATGTTAAAAAAACGTCATACTTTTGATTACGATATAGACGGTTTAGTTTATAAGATAGATCAAATTTCATATCAGGATGAATTAGGTTTTGTGTCAAGAGCGCCTCGTTGGGCGATTGCACATAAGTTTCCTGCTGGTGAGAAAACTACATTAGTAGAGTCTATTGATTTCCAGGTCGGAAGGACAGGAGCCATCACGCCAGTTGCAAAGGTAAAACCGGTTTTTGTTGGTGGTGTCACAATCACTAATATCACATTACATAATATGGATGAACTTCACAGAAAAGATGTGAGAGTGGGTGATAGTGTTTCAGTAAGAAGGGCTGGTGATGTAATACCAGAGATAGTGAGAGTAATTAAACTTAAGCGACCTAAAGGTACTAGCGAAGTCATGATGCTTGAATTATGCCCTGAGTGTAATTCTAAAATCATTAGGTTATTAGGCGAGGCAGTATTTAGGTGTACTGGCGGTTATAATTGCAGGGCTCAACAAATAGAGTACCTGAAACATTTTGTCTCTAGAAAGGCCATGGATATAGATGGTTTTGGGGTTAAATTAATAGAGCAATTAGTTAATTTGGAAAGGCTTTTAACTCCAGATCAAATATTTTCATTAACAAAAGAAGAGCTTTGTAATCTTGATAGAGTCGCGGCAAAAACTGCAGAAAATCTAGTACAAGCAATCTCTAAAAGTAAAAGCACCACATTAGATAAATTTATTTTTAGTTTAGGTATTAGAGAGGTCGGCCAAACAACAGCTGAAGTTCTGGCGAACTACTATCAAGATCTCAGTAGCTTGATGGTTGCATCTGAAGAGAGTCTCCAAGAAGTGCCTGAAGTTGGTCCGATAGTAGCAAGGAATATAGTAGGTTTTTTTGAAAATGAGCATAATAAAAAGGTGGTTAAAAATCTAATTTCATGCGGTATTGAGTGGGCTCCTAGCATACCAATTAAAAAGGAAGAGCAAGTTTTTAAAGATAAAACTATTGTAATAACAGGTACATTTTCCACCTTTTCAAGAGAAGAGTTAAAAGCAAAAATTAGAGATATGGGCGGTAAAGTCACAGGTAGCGTATCAAAAAAAACAGATTTCTTAATATCTGGCCAAGATCCTGGATCAAAAATTAAAAAAGCAAATGATTTGGGTGTAAGGGTTATTTATGAGCAAGAGTTTTTTGAATTGTTTAAAATTATTAATTAAGAATGAAAAAGCAAATTAATCCAAATATGAGCCCTCATCTTGTTAATTTAATAAAAAGAGTACTTGAGCCGCTTATTTTGCTATTTGTTAAGTATGGGGTAGGGTATAAAGTTTTTGATTCTATAGCAAAAAAGATTTTCGTTTCGGTGGCTGCAAAAAATTATGGTTTAAGATCTAATGATACCAATATCTCAAGAATTTCTTTGATGACTGGCTTAACGAGAAAAAATGCCGCTTTAATTAAAAATCAAATTATCAAAGACGAGGATTATTCCTTAGAAATGAATGCCACGATAGCTAAATTATCAAATATTTGGTCGAGTGATACTTATTTTTTAGATCAAAAAAATTGCCCATTGGCATTAGAGTATAATGGAAATAGTCCTTCATTTTGTGATTTAGTGAGTAAATCAAAGATCGATGCACCACCAAAAGCAGTTTACATAGAATTAGAGAGGTTATGCATTATTGAGAAGGACTTACAAGGATATATCTCTTTAAAAAATTATAAATATATAAATCTAGCAAACGAAGAAATTCTTGCAAGTCGATTAAAGGACTTACTTCCTAATTCTTAATAATTTGACGATCTTTAAATTTCTTATTTTAACGTTTCTAAGTATGCTTGGAACTCATCTTGAATAATCTTTTGTCGTATTTCACTGCTAACACTATCTAAAGTAGGAGGAATTGAACTTCTTGAGTCCTCTCTTAAAATGACATGCCAGCCAAACTCAGTCTGTATTGGATCAGTAGTATAGTTGCCATCATCAAGACCAGCTACCGCGTCTGAAAATGGTTTGACCATTTGATTAGGTGAAAACCATGTCCCTAGTGATCCACCAGCTGTTGCAGATGGACCAATAGAATTTGTTGTAGCAAGATCTGAAAATACTTCACCATTATTAAGTTTTTCGATTATTGTGATCGCCTCACTTTGAGTTTCAAGTAAAATATGGCTAGCCATATATTCTCTGGATGGAGTTGTTTCTATGACTTGATTGTATTCAGATAAAATTTGTTCCTCAGATACATTTACAGTAACAAAAAACTCACTAGCCACAGCTTGGGCAATTAAACCTCTATTCTGCAGTTCAATTTGTGCTTTTATCTGTGGATTTTGACTTAATTGAATTGCACTTTCTTGAGTTGATAAAAGATATATATCAGTCAATTCATCAAGATATAATAATCGTTGCTCTGGTGTTGTATCTGCAGCTGGTTGTTGTGTTCTGCTTTGTATGTATATATCCAGAACAAGACTATCTATATCAGAGCCATTTATGGTTTTAACCGTCTCTGCCCAGCTTATTGTTGGGATGATCATAGCGATCAACATAAAAGCTAGACCGCTACGAATTCTTGAATTTATTTTAGATATATTATTAGTTATCATTTTTTTATCCTAGATTAATTTTATTATTCTGAGTTTGATTTGGCTTCTGCAGTCGTTATTGCTTTAATTTGCAGGGCGTGAATTTTTGATTTCATTAAATCTTCAAGTGCTAGATATATCATTTGATGCCGTTGTAATCTTGTTTTTTTGTTAAAGATTTCGGATTTTATATGAACAGCAAAATGACTTTCCTTATTGTATTCTTTATGGGCTTTATGTAAATGACTTTGATTTTTAATCAACAGCTCATCTGGCTTAAAAGTTTTTTTTAAAATAGATTCTATTTCTTTTTCGATCATCAAGGTATAACTTTCTTGAAAGGCTTTACAGTTATTTCTTTGAATACCCCTGCTTTTACATAAGGGTCTTGATTGGCCCAATCTTTTGCATTTTCTAGTGACTCAAATTCTGCAATAATAACACTGCCACTAAATCCAGCTTCGCCCGGGTCCTCGTTGTCTATTACTGGGATTGGTCCGGCAACTAGAATACGCCCTTGTTCTGTTAAATCATTCAATCTAGCGAGATGGGAGTCTCTAGTTTCCATTCTTAATTGAAGGCTATTTTCGATGTCTTTACCAATTATTACATACCACACAATAGCTACTCCTAAAAATTATGAACCATTCTTTTTAATTGCTGAATTTAACCAGATACTCTGAATTATAACGAATATAAGTGTAATTCCAAATAGTCCAAATAATTTGAATTTTACCCAAAACTCTTCATTGTAATTGTACGCAACATAAATATTTATCGCACCACTGAAGATGAAAAATATAACCCACATTAAGTTTAATTTTTTCCATTGTTCATCTTTTAGTTCAGCCGCTTGTTTAAGCATTCTTTTTATAATTGGTTCTTTGCCAATCCATTGACTACCAAAAAATACCAATGCAATTAACCAATTAAGAACGGTTGGTTTCCAATATAGAAAAGTTGGATTCTTAAAGAAAAGAGTTGCTGCCCCAAGGACTATCACTAAAAGTGTAGAGCCTAGGTAAATTTTATTGATTTTTCTTGACTGCGCCCACTGGATGCATAAGCCTATCGGCATTGCAATCATAAGTGCTTTAGTGGCAAAGAAAATACCACCATTAAAGTAGGCAAAAATAAATATGATTATTGGGATATATTCAGTGAGAAATTGCATATTGGATTTACTTTATAAATATTAGGATCATATTAATTTGTTAATTGTGGATATTTTGTTTCTTTATCTACTTTAAATTCACTTTACTGGTATATTATCAAGCTAATGGTGTCCTAGAGCAATTTTTATATAGAATTAATTGATTTAAACTAGAAAAAATCTTTTTCATCAGCATCTTTATAAGTGACTGACTCAATGACCATAAAAACTGAAACAGATATCAATAAACAATATGAGATGCCATTCGCCGTAGTAGAAGGGGAGCCGGTAACTGAATTACCTCAAGATCTCTATATACCTCCGTTTGCTTTAAAGGTTTTTTTAGAGGCGTTTGAGGGCCCATTAGATTTATTGCTTTATTTAATTAAACGACAAAATCTAAACATACTAGATATTCCTGTTACAGAAATTACTCAACAATATATCGATTACATTAATTTGATGGAGGAAATTAAGTTAGAGCTTGCGGGTGAATATTTGCTGATGGCAGCTATGTTAGCAGAAATCAAATCTAGAATGTTGCTTCCAAGACCAGAAACACTCGATGAAGAAGAAGATCCTCGTGCAGAGTTAGTGAGGCGCCTTCAAGAATATGAACGCTTTAAAATCGCGGCAGAAGAGTTAGATTCCTTACCGCGCCTTGAGAGAGATATTGTAATTGCTAATGCTGAGGCACCAAATAAATCTGTAGTTATAAAATTGCCAGAGGTCACAATAAAGGAATTATTAATAGCTTTTCATGATGTTCTGAAGAGGGTTGAAATGAATTCGGAGCTTCACTTTAAAAAAGATACTTTATCAGTTAGGCAAAGAATGGTGGATATAATCAATCAAGTTCACAGCAAGAAATTTATCGATTTTATTGAGTTATTTAATCCTAATGAAGGAAGAATTGGAGTTGCTGTAACATTTCTTGCTATTCTGGAATTGTTAAAAGATGCAGCAATAGAAGTAGTGCAAAATGAGGAATTTGCCCCAATGCATATAAGGGTATCTTCTTCAATTCACTCTCTTGATGGATGAGTTTAAAATTAAAATTTCAAAAAAAGGAATTAGATGAATGAATGAGAATGATGTTAAATATTTCATTGAATCCGCACTATTTGCCTCGGATAAGCCTCTTAAATTAGATAAAATTGAGAGTTTATTTGAAGAAAATATGAAGCCAGAAAGAGCTTTGATACGAAAGTGTATAAAACTATTACAAGATGAATATGAACCACGAAATATTGAATTAATAGAGGTGGCATCTGGTTTTAGGATACAAATAACTTCAGAAGCATCAAAGCGTCTAGATAAACTATGGGAATGGAGATCACCCCGATATTCGCGTGCATTGTTTGAAACATTAGTACTCATTGCTTACAAGCAGCCAATCACAAGAGGCGAAATAGAAGAAGTACGTGGAGTTTCTGTCAGTAGTAATATCATTAAATCTCTTATGGAAAGAGAGTGGATATATATTTCAGGACAACGTGATGTTCCTGGTCGACCAGAGATGTTCGGAACTACAAAAATTTTTCTTGATTATTTTGGGCTTAAAAAAATTGAAGATTTACCACCTTTAACTGATCTTTCAGATTGGGAGGCAATTAAAGATAAACTGGACCTCCCTGAGGTAATAAAACAAGAAAATAAAACAGAACGTGAAGAGAATCCTTTGCTGAAAAAAAATGATTCTTTAGTTATAGAAACTAATGAAATTATTAATGATGAGGATTTAGAGTCAGCTAAAAAGATTTCAGAGACTAATTTTTACGATATTGTTGGAAGTAGCGAAAACGATTTATCATCTGAAATTTCAGAACAAGTCAGTAAATCTAAAGATGAATAAAATAAAATGATGCGCGTCCAAAAATTTTTAGCTTCAAAAGGACATGGCTCCAGAAGAGAGGTTGAACGCTGGATAAATGAAGGCAAATTAAAAATCAATGGAAAGAAAGCACAAATAGGCGATACAGTTAAAGGTGACGAGTCTTTCTACTTAGGTTCGCAGCGACTTTATGTCAGCCCCAAAAAGCTCTCTCATCAACACATAATCTATAATAAAAATAATGATGAAATATGCTCAAGATCTGATCCAGATTACAAGAAGTCTGTATTCGATGCTTTGCCAAAAATAAAATCCATGCGATGGGTAATGGTAGGTCGATTGGATGTTTCGACAACAGGTCTTCTTTTATTTACAACTGATGGTGAATTAGCTAATCGATTAATGCATCCATCATATGAAATCATTCGTCAGTATGCAGTCAGAATATATGGCCATCCATCAACAAATGATCTTAATTCTTTGTTAAGCGGTGTTGAATTAGAAGACGGTCCCGCATCATTCCTTAGTGTTAAAAAGAAAGCTAGTGGTATGGCGAATGTATGGTACGAAGTAACTTTAAGTGAAGGGCGTAAGCATGAGGTTAAGAGATTGTGGGAAGCTGTTGGGTTCAAAGTGAATAAATTGATACGACTTGGTTATGGCGATATCAAGTTACCAAAATTATTAAGACGTGGCCGTCATCAACCATTGACAAATGATGAGATAGAAAGCTTATATAAATCAGTGAAGCTAATTGATAAAGGCATATAAGCAATCGAAAATATAGAGCCTGCTTACTGGGCGTCGAAACATTTACCTGTGACTCCGATGCTTTGATCGTCTAATAAATATATATAGGAATCAATAATTTCATGAGGAGATTTTAATTTATCTCGATTTTCAGCTGGATAGGCTGCTAGTCGCATTTTTGTTTTTACAGCTCCAGGATTAATACAGTTAACTCGAAACGAAGTATGAATTAACTCTTGCGATAGTATTTGGCTCAATGCCTCAGTGCCAAATTTTGACACACAATAGGCCCCCCAAAAAGCTTTTCCAATTTGACCAACACCACTGCTGGTATAGATTATTGAAGGCTGCTTGGATAACTTAAGATTGGGCATTAAGGCTTGAGTTAATACGAAAGGGGCGGTTAAATTGACGTGCATTACTTTTTGCCATAAACCAGGATCATATTGCTCGATTGAAGACCGATCACCCAGAATACCAGCACAATGAATCAATCCATCAAGGCAATCAAAGTCGTCCATTATACTCTCAGATAATGAAGAGTAGTTCTCTGAGGTGGCTATTTCAAAATCAAGCATTGCAATTGTTGGTTTCTTGGATCTAGGGTTACTCACTATCTCATCATGAATAGCCTCAAGCTTCTTCCTATTTCTACCATGAATTATGACTCTAGCACCTAAATTTGCAGATTGGAGTGCTAAAGCTCGACCAATACCATCTGTTGCTCCAGTGATTAAGATGTTCTTATCATTTAGTATATTTTCACTAGATTTATAATTGTTAATTTTTTGATTGACCATCGAGATCTGCCTTTTCTTGTCAGTCTTTCGGTTTATTTAGTTCGCGAGTTGTTTTATCAATAAGCATGGGTTCGGTAATTTCATTTTTTGTACTCACACCCAATTTTTTAAGTTTTTTTGCTTGAGGTAGGACATTCCTTTCGAGTGATCCAACTGCTTTATTGTAATTTACAACAGTACTTGTTACAGCACTCCCTAATTTCTCTATATGCTCAAAAAATGTTCCCAATCTTGCGTGAAGCACTTCAGCAATATTTTTGATTTCAAGAGCATTATCGGACAATACTTCTTGCCGCCAGCCGTATTCAACAGTTTTCAACAAGGCGATAAAATTAGCTGGTGTCGCTAGTATTATTTTTTCTTTTAAAGCGTATTCCATCAGCCCATGATCTTCCTCTAAAGCAGCCATTAGGAAATTCTCAACAGGAATAAATAAAATTACAAATTCTGGGCTTTCAGGAAATTGATTCCAATAAGCTTTTGATGCAAGCTGATTGATATGTTTACGGACATTCTTGGCATGCTCTTTCAGTAAAATTTTTGTTGTATCTTTGTTAGTTGATTCTGTTGCAGCTCTATAGCTCTCCCATGGAGTTTTTGCATCTACAACTAGATGTCTTTTATTTGGCATTTTTACAATCATATCTGGCCTAATAAGACCTTCATCTGTTTTTTTACTGGCTTGAATATCGAAGTCACAATGCTTAGACATACCGGCAATTTCTACAACTCTTTCAAGTGTTATTTCACCCCAATTACCTCTAATTTCTGGTCTTCTTAAGGCATTAACTAGATTATTAGTCTCGTCAGATAGGGATTTATTGTTTCGTCTCATTTCATCTAGTTGTGACTCAATACCACCATAGGCTTTACTTCTTGCTTTTTCCATATCGGAATTTTGTTTTTGTGATTCTTTTAATACCTCTTTAATAGGATCGATAAGGTTTTGAACTGCTTGTTCACTTCTCTTTAGTTCTTGTTTAGATTTCTCTTGTTGTTTACCAAGATTTTGCTCGGCTAATAGTAAAAAATTTTCACTATTTTTTTGTAGTGACTTACTTGCCATTTCATGAAAAATTTCTCGCAGAGGATCTGTTGCTGATTTAATGGTATTTTCACGGTCATTTAGAATATTATTTTGATGTTTATTTTCTGACAGAAGTATATTTATTTTATTTCTAAAGTAAAACCAAGCGGCTAAAATCCCAAACACAATATTTATAATAATTATGCCTATGAATTGCCATGAGTTTAATTCTATTAACATAGATTAAGTTCGCTCCTAATTTTTTCGCTCAGATCTTCTGGTGTTTTGGCGGTAAAGTCAGAATTCCAATCAGATGTCTTATTGCCTCTATTGATATAACCATATTGAGCTACTATAGTTTTCATACGAGCAGCTTTACCTGCGACTATATCTCTTTCAGCATCGCCAACATAGATAGTATTTTCAGGATGAATATTCATCATCTCACAAGCTAGAATTAAAGGCAGTGGATTTGGCTTTCGGTTTCTTATGGTGTCTCCAGAAATAACAAATGGTGTCAAACGTTTCAATGCAATTAAGAGGGGGAGTGTCATTCTTGTTGGCTTATTCGTTACGATTCCCCATTGAATCTGATTTTCTTCGAGATCATCAAGTAGTTTCTCGAGAGGATGAAAAAAATTAGAGTCAATACATAGGTTATCTTGATAGAGTTTTAGGTAAATTTTTTGGAGCTCCATAACTTCGTTTTTTGAGGCTAATGGGAAACCAATATTAATCAATCCTATTGATCCATCGGAGACATAATTACGAGCAATATCTCTGGTTACACTACGATCACCATGATATTTTTCAATCATCTTTAACAGCACCTCAGTCATGTCCTGGGCTGTATCTATTAATGTTCCATCAAGGTCGAACAAAATACCTCTAGTGATATTACTCATTTGATTATGATTTTATGAAATGCAGCATATAGTTAACATCTAAATTGTCACTTAGAGAGTACTTCTCATAAATTGGGTTATATTTTAGTCCTGTGCTGCTATGAAGCTCTAAATTAGAATTACGTGCCCAATTGTCTATCTCTGAAGGTTTGATGAACTTACTATATTCATGGGTACCAACTGGAAGTAATTTTAGCAGGTGTTCAGCGCCAATAATTGCATGAAGGAATGATTTTAGATTCCTGTTAATGGTTGAAAAGTAGACTGAACCACCGGGTTTTAAAAGAGTAGCACATGACTTAATTATAGCTTCTGGTTCAGGAACATGCTCAAGCATTTCTAGGCATGTAACGACATCAAAGCTCTCTTTTTTTGAGATGGAGAGCTCTTCAGCAGTTGTCAGTTGATAGTCAACCGTTGTCTCGGATTCTATTTGGTGAAGTTTTGCTACATTTAGAGCTTTTTTGGCCATATCAATACCTGTTACAACAGCACCTTTTTTTGACATAGCCTCTGATAAAATACCTCCACCACAGCCAATATCAGCAACTTCTAGGTTGTTTACATTATTGAATTGGCAGATGAAATCTAGCCGTAATGGATTGATCTGATGTAGTGGTTTAAAATCACCCTCAGGGTCCCACCATCGTGATGCTAGATTATCAAATTTATTAATTTCATCTGCATCTATATTTGTTTGATTTTTTTCTCTCATTTAATGCACTAGTTTAATGTAATAAGTAACTGATAATTATTATTATTTTTAATTTTATCTTTCAATTGAAATAGGTCGACAGCAAAAATAATTTTTTTGTAAAAAACACTTCTTATTTATACATAATATATGCCGAAAATATCTCTATTGTGATAGTATAACTCTATTAATGTTAGCCTTCTTTTTTAGTTATTGTAAATATATATTTTTATATTCATCAATGACACTTTTTAATTATTTTGGCTCTGAATACTATGTCTGAAGTTGCAAAAGAAATACTTTCAATAAGTCTCGAAGAAGAGATGCAGCAATCCTATTTGGATTATGCAATGAGCGTCATAGTTGGACGTGCACTACCAGATGTTCGTGATGGATTAAAGCCAGTCCATCGACGAGTATTATATGCTATGCGCGTACTTGGTAATGATTATAACAAAGCTTACAAAAAATCAGCGCGTGTCGTTGGTGATGTAATTGGCAAGTATCACCCTCATGGTGATACGGCTGTTTACGATACAATTGTGAGAATGGCACAACCATTTTCAATGCGTCATATGTTAGTTGATGGTCAGGGAAACTTTGGCTCTGTTGATGGTGATTCTCCAGCTGCGATGAGATACACAGAAGTCAGAATGGCTAAAATTGCCCATGAAATACTTGCAGATCTGGATAAAGAGACTGTAGATTTTTTAGAAAATTACGATGGTTCAGAGTCTGAACCATCAGTCATGCCAACAAAAATTCCAAATTTATTGATTAATGGCTCTTCTGGTATTGCTGTTGGTATGGCCACAAATATACCGCCACATAACCTAACTGAAATAATAACTGCATGTTTATCTTTGATCGATAATCCAGAGATTGAAATTAAAGAACTTATGGAGCATGTTCCAGGTCCCGATTTTCCGACTGCTGGTATGATTAATGGGACACAGGGAATTTATGAAGCCTACTGTACTGGCAGAGGTAGAGTGCATATCCGCGCAAGAACAGAAATAGAGGAGCTTGGCAAACGGAATCGTGAAGCAATCATAGTTACTGAATTACCATACCAAGTTAACAAGGCCAGACTCATTGAGAAAATTGCTGAGTTAGTAAGAGATAAAAAAATAGAGGGAATCACTGAACTTAGAGATGAATCCGATAAAGATGGAATGCGAATTGTCATAGAACTTCGTCAAGGTGAAGTGACAGATGTGGTGTTGAATAACTTATATAAGCAAACGTCAATGCAAACTGTCTTTGGTATTAATATGGTTGCTCTTCATGAGGGTCAGCCAAAGCTCCTGAATTTAAAACAGATTTTGGAAGCATTCATCGCGCATCGACGAGAGGTGGTGACAAGAAGAACAATCTTTGAGCTTAAAAAAGCAAGAGGTAGAGCTCATATTCTGGAAGGGCAAGCAGTGGCGCTAGCTAATATTGATGAGGTTATCAAGTTAATAAAAGCCTCACCCACACCTGCTGAGGCTAAGATCAGCCTTCTCAATAAAGCATGGAAGCCTGGCAGTGTTGATAAAATGCTTCAAAAAGCTGGTGGCATGAATACAGCACCTATAGATCAGGAGAAACAGTATGGTTTAAATGATAAAGTCTATACGCTTTCACCGATTCAAGCACAAGCTATTCTTGACCTTAGATTGCATCGTCTAACTGGGTTAGAGCAAGATAAGATATTAGAAGAATATAAAAATATACTCGAGTTGATTAAAGGCTTACTCGAGATCTTATCTGATACAGACGTCCTGCTTAAGGTTATTCGTGACGAATTAAACGAGATTGTCTTAGAGTACGGTGAGTCAAGGCGAACTGAAATTAATCAAGATTATACCAATTTAATGGATGAAGATCTCATACCTGATGAGGAGGTCATAGTTACTTTATCTCACAGCGGTTATATCAAAGCTCAATCATCGGACGTCTATCAAGCTCAAAAAAGAGGTGGCAGAGGAAGATCTGCCACTAAGATGAAAGATGAAGACTTTATCGATAAGTTGTTTGTTGCAAATACTCATGACACTCTGTTGTGCTTCTCTAGTAAAGGAAAAATATACTGGATAAAAGTTTATCGTGTTCCATTAGCGAGTAGAGGTGCTAGAGGAAAGCCAATAATAAATCTATTGCCACTTGAAGAAGGCGAGAGAATAAGTGCTGTTCTTCCAATAAGAGAGTTTACTGAAGATGCTTTTGTATTTATGGCAACTAGCAACGGAACAGTTAAAAAGACCCCTTTGAAAATGTTTTCACGACCTCGATCAAATGGCATTATCGCTATCAGTCTAAAAGATGACGATTTAATTGATGTGGCTATTACTGACGGAAATAACGAAGTTCTACTGGTAGCAAATAATGGGAAGGCTATTAAATTTGATGAAGCTGATGTGAGGCCAACAGGTAGAACGGCTTCAGGTGTTCGTGGCATTCGCTTAAAAAGTGATTATAGAGTAATTGCCTTATGCATTGTCAATGATGGTTTGTTGCTTACAGCAACTGAAAATGGCTATGGAAAAAGAACAAAAATTGAGGAATTTTCTACCCAAAAACGTGGTGGTCAGGGAGTAATTGCAATAAAAACGTCAGACAGGAATGGACTTACAGTTGGTGCTTTACAAGTAAGTGAAGACGATGAAATTATGTTAATTAGTTCAAATGGAACCTTGGTAAGGACACCTGTTGAGGGTATTTCTGTTGTAGGAAGAAATACACAAGGTGTTACTTTAATAAGATTGGTAGATGATCAAAAATTAGTTGGTTTAGCTGGAATAGAGGCTATTGAAGGTGATGAGGATGATGATCATGACTAATCTTAGCCAGAAAACCTATTATTGTTACTGAAAAAGGTTCTAGTTAATGTCGCGTGTGTATAATTTTTCAGCAGGACCTAGCGCCATACCATTGGTGGTTCTGGATAAAATCCAAAAAGATATACCAAATTGGAATGGTAATGGTATGTCTGTTATGGAGGCAAGTCACAGAGGTGGATCGTTCACTCAGATAGCTGAAAAAGCTGAATCAGATCTTAGAATATTACTTAATGTGCCTGATAACTATAGCGTATTGTTTTTACAAGGCGGTGCAACCCTCCAATTTTCAATGGTTGCACTAAATTTAGCTTCTCAAAATAAATCTGTTGATTATGCGATCACAGGAAGTTGGGGTAAAAAAGCAGCTATAGAGGCATCTAAATTCAATAAAGTCAATATTGTATGTGATTCAAAAGGTGATAATTACACTTCAATAGCTAATGAAAAAGATTGGACTAAGGATGCAGGAGCGGCATATTTGCATATTACAGAAAATGAGACAATAGGCGGTGTGGAGTATAATTTCTTACCAAAATCAAATGGCGTACCAATAATCTCTGATATGTCTAGCTCAATACTCTCAAGGGAAATAAGCGTCTCTGATTATGGTTTAATATATGCGGGAGCTCAAAAAAATATTGGTCCTGCGGGTCTTACTTTAGTTATTATAAGAGATGATTTAGTTGGCCTTGCTGGAAAGAATATTCCAAGCCTTATGGATTATAAAACTTATGTTGATTCTGGTTCTATGTCTAATACTCCGCCAACATTTTCTTGGTATGTTGCAGGGTTAGTTTTTGAGTATTTGATTGATCTTGGTGGTATAAAAGCTATAGAGAAAACCAATATTAAAAAATCAAATATGCTTTATAATTATATAGATGAGTCAATGCTTTACTTTAATCCAGTAAATAAAGATTGTCGCTCAAGAATGAACGTCCCATTTCTTCTCAATGATGAGTCACTGGAAAAGAAATTTCTCCATGAGTCAAATGAGAAGGGACTAGTAAACTTAAAAGGGCATCGAAGTGTTGGTGGTATGAGGGCATCTATTTATAATGCGTTAAGCATCGATGCCGTTAAAGCTTTAATTCTATTTATGCAACAATTTGAGATTGATAATAAATAAATTTATATAAGTATTTTTATGCATAAAATTCAAATATTAAATAATATCGCAAAAGAAGGTTTAGCCAGATTTTCTGTCGATGATTACTGCGTTAGTACTGAGGTGACTGACCCAGTCGCTATAATATTGCGATCATATGATATGCATAATTTCTCTATTTCAAAATCAGTTAAAGCGATCGCTAGGGCAGGTGCAGGGGTTAACAATATCCCAATAGAGTTAATGACTAATCAAGGTATTCCAGTATTTAATGCCCCTGGTGCGAATGCTAACGCAGTAAAAGAGCTCACAATTGCCGCATTGTTAATTTCTGCAAGAAATATTTGTAATGCTAGAGATTTTGTTCGATCAATTGATTGTGATGGTGATGAGCTTAAAAAATCAATTGAATCTGGAAAGAAAAAATATGCTGGTATTGAATTGCCAGGAAGAACGCTTGGGGTGATAGGTCTAGGAGCAATAGGTGTGCATGTTGCAAATGCTGCATTAGCTTTAGGTATGAAGGTTATTGGTTACGACCCTAAAGTGACTGTGAATAATGCTTGGAAGCTATCATCTGGTGTTGAGAAAGTAGAAAACTTAGAAGATATCTTTAAAAGGTCAGATGCAGTCACAATTCATGTTCCCTTGATTCCCGAAACAAAAAATTTAATCAATGCCAAATGTCTAAGTTTATTAAATAATGATTCTATTATGATAAATTTCTCAAGAGGTGGGGTAATAAGCTCGAAAGAGGTTATAAATGCGCTAGATGAGGGTATCTTGAGGAGTTATGTTTGCGATTTCCCAGAACCATCTTTGATTGAGCATGAAAAAGTTATTGCTTTGCCTCATCTTGGGGCATCGACATTAGAAGCCGAACAAAATTGTGCAATCATGGTTGCTGAGAATCTTAAGGATTACTTAGAAAATGGAAATATCAGTTATTCTGTAAATTTTCCAAGTGCCGTCCTGCCAAGAACTAAAACTTATAGATTAACTGTATCTAACAGAAATATCCCAAATATGGTTGGGCAGATATCCACCTGTCTTGCTGCAGTAAATCTGAATATTGAAGATCTGTTAAATAAATCTATCGGTAATTTAGCTTACACAATTGTGGACTTAGACGCGGTTATACCAGATTCAGTTATCAATCAAATTTCTAGTATTGAAGGTGTTCTTGCAGTTCGTAATATTGGCATTGACTGAATTAATATTTTTATATTTAATAACAACATGTTAGCTTATACATCTATTTTAACTTCAAATGAAAAAGATGAGTAAAAAAGATAAAAAAATTGTTATCAATATGACTAATATTCGAGAGAATATTGATTCACTTGATTCCCAAATCCAAAATTTAATCAGTGATAGAGCTGAGCTTGCAAAAAGTATTGGATTAACAAAAACTAAGGATGGTTCTTCTACTGATTTCTATCGACCAGAGCGTGAAGCAGATGTGCTTAGAGCTGTTCTTGAGAGAAATAAAGGGCCATTAAAAAATGAAGAAATGGTTCGATTATTTAGGGAAATCATGTCTGCTTGCTTGGCTCAGCAAGAACCATTGAAAGTGGGATTTTTGGGTCCAGAAGGAACATTTACTCAAGCCGCTGTATACAAGCAATTTGGGCACTCTGTTAGGGCACTTCCTTGTATATCAATCGATGAGGTTTTTCAAGAGGTTGAAAGCCATGCTGCAGATTTTGGTGTTGTACCTATTGAGAATTCCACTGAAGGTACAGTTAATAATACACTTGATATGTTTCTTTCTTCCTCGTTAAAAATTTGTGGTGAGATTGAGCTTAGGATCGAACATCATCTTCTTGGAAACATGACTGACCTTAAAAGTATTAAAAGAATATGCGCGCATGAGCAGGCTCTTGCTCAATGCAGAGGGTGGGTTCGTGAGTATCTTCCTGAGATTGAATTAATTGCTGTTAGTAGCAATGCGGTTGGTGCAAGACGAGCTAGAGACGAGAAAGGGACTGCTGCAATTGGAGGTGAATCAGCTGCGGGTGTTTATGATCTTAATATTTTAACTAGAAATATTGAAGACCGATCTGATAATACTACCCGTTTCTTAGTGATTGGCAGAAATATGATTACTCCTAGCGGTGACGATAAAACAACTATTTTATTATCAGCAGATGACACAAAAACAGGTGCAGGTGTTTTGTACTCAATTCTTGAACCTTTTTCTGCTAATAATATCAATATCACTAGAATAGAGTCTCGACCGTCCCACAAGAAAAATTGGGATTATGTTTTTTTCCTCGATGTAGATGGCCATGCTGATGAAAAATCTCTTCATTTGGTCCTCGAGGAACTGCGAAAGAGCTGCTCATTATTGAGGGTTTTAGGGGCTTATCCAAAAGTGGTAAATTAGATAAAAATACCTATGGATCTTATTGTTCTACCATCTAAATTAAAAAACAGTGAAGCATCAGTGCCTGGTGATAAATCTATTTCACATAGGGCATTGATATTTAGTGCTATTGCTGACGGCACCTCATCTTATGCTGGGTTTTTATTAGGGAGTGATTGCTTAGCTACTCTGAAAGCACTTTCAATGATGGGTATAAATATTGAGCAAAATGATACTAATCTAACTATTCATGGCGTCGGTTTAATGGGTCTAAAAAAACCTCTAGCTCCGATTGATCTTGGTAACTCTGGTACTGCGGTAAGACTCTTAGCAGGGTTATTATCGTCACAGATATTTGATTCTGAGTTAATAGGTGACTCATCATTATCGATAAGACCCATGCAGCGAATCATTCAACCATTAACAAGGATGGGAGCAGAAATACAAAGTGCTTCTGGCTTTTTGCCCTTAAAGATAATTGGTAATAAAAATATCACAAGTATCTCTTATGAAATGCCAATAGCAAGCGCCCAAGTTAAATCATCAATCCTGCTGGCTTCCCTCTACGCAAACACTGAATCAACAATAACAGAGCCAAGTGTAACGAGAGATCATACTGAAAGAATGTTAAGCGCAATGAATTGCTCGATTACATGCAGTAATAATGTGATAAAAATATCGCAGCCTGCGAAACTGCAGCCTTTAAATATGAGAATACCAGGTGATTTTTCTTCAGCTGCATTTTTGATTGCTGCATTTTTAATCACAAAAAAATCTTCGATAACTCTAAGAGATGTTGGTGTAAATCCAACTAGAATTGGTTTTTTAAAAATAATTAAAAATATGGGTGCACAGGTTGAGCTTAAAAATAATAGATTATATGGCAATGAGCCTGTAGCCGATATATATGTTCAATCGTCGACCTTGAAAGGCATTACTTTAGATGATCCAGATTTAATTTCTCTATCGATTGATGAATTTCCTATCCTTTTTATTTTAGCTGCATATGCTGAAGGAACAACAAAGATAAATGGAATTAATGAGTTACGTCATAAGGAAAGTGATCGAGTAAAGTCTATGTGTATTGGGATGAGAAATTTAGGTGTTTCAGTTAAAGAGGAAAAAGATGGAGTGGTGATTACAAGCAGTAAATTTATGGGTGGTGAAATAGATAGTTTTGGTGATCATCGAGTTGCTATGTCTTTTGTAGTAGCAGCGATTGGAGCTAAAGATAAAATTAAAATCAAAGACGTTAAAAATATTGATACCTCTTTTCCAGGTTTTGTGGATCTTATGAGAAACTTAGGGCTCTCCCTATCAATTAACGAGCCCAGTATGAAAAATTATTAATATGATAGATATACCAATTATAACAATTGATGGACCAAGTGGATCGGGGAAGGGAACCATTTCAAGAAAAATTGCTAGAATGCTAGCATGGAATATTCTGGATAGTGGGTCTTTGTATCGAATTGTCGCATTTTCGGTGCGGAAGTTTAATGAAGATATTAATAACGAGGCTAAAGTAAAAAATTTAATCGCCTCATTAAGAATAATTTTTGACACGACAAATGACGATAAGCAACTAATTTTATTGAATGATGAAAATATCCTTAATCTAATAAGAACCGAGGAATGTGGTATAGATGCATCAATTATTGCTCAATATTCATCTGTAAGGGCTGAATTGATGCTATTACAAAGAAGCTTTATTGAAGCTCCGGGCTTGGTTGCTGATGGACGTGATATGGGTACATTCGTCTTTCCTGAAGCAAGGCTAAAGATTTTCTTAACTGCAAACCTTGAAGAGAGAGCCAGAAGAAGGCATAAACAGTTGAAAGAGCTGGGTAATAATGTTAGCCTCACCGCCGTTTCTAGGGATATTTCTATTCGTGATAAGCAAGACGTTGAAAGAAAGCATGCACCTTTAGTTCCGGCTAGCGATGCATGTATTATCGATTCAAGCGATATGACGATCCTGGAAGTGTCTGAAAAAATTATAAAATTATACAAACAATTAAATTAGTATAATTTTTATGTAAAACACTTTCTTACAAGATGTAAGAAAAATTTTAGTAACCGCTTGCAGCACGGAAGTTGTAAAGCGATATAATAAGAATTTGTTATAAATTCTATGGAATACAAAATGTCTGAAAATTTCGCTGAACTATTTGAAGAAAGCTTTGCTAGTAAAATTATTAAGCCTGGTACCATTATTAATGGAACTATTGTTGAGATTAATAGTGATGTAGTGGTTGTATCGGCAGGTCTGAAATCTGAAGCAATTATCCCTATTGATCAATTCGCTGCAGAGAAAGATACTATAGCTGTCGGTGATGAGATTGAGGTCGCTCTCGACGCTGTTGAGGATGGTTTTGGGGAAACAAAACTTTCTAGAGAAAAGGCTGTAAGAGCAAGATCGTGGATTAATCTCCAAGAAGCTCATGACAAAGGTGAAGTCATAGAAGGTCTAATTAGCAGCAGAGTTAAAGGTGGTTTCACAGTTGAAATAGATAGTATTAGAGCTTTCCTTCCAGGCTCTTTAGTTGATGTGAGGCCAGTAAGAGATCCCTCATATCTCGAAGGCAAGACATTAGAATTCAAAGTTATTAAATTAGATAAGCAACGAAATAATATCGTTGTTTCAAGAAAGGCTGTTGTAGAGTCAGAGTACAGCGCAGAAAGAGCTGAATTACTTGAAAATATTCAGGAAGGAATCACAGTTAAAGGTATAATCAAAAATCTTACAGATTATGGTGCATTTGTTGATCTTGGTGGTATTGATGGATTATTGCATATTACGGATATGGCATGGAAGCGAGTAAAGCATCCTTCAGAGATCGTGAATGTTGGTGATGAGGTAGATGTAAAAATTCTGAAGTATGAGCGAGAAAAACAAAGAGTTTCGCTTGGAATTAAGCAGCTTGGTGAGGATCCATGGCAAGCAATAAAAACGCGTTATCCTGTTAATACTAAATTAATAGGGAAAATTACAAATATTGCTGATTATGGTTGTTTTGTTGAGATCGAGGAGGGTGTTGAAGGTCTTGTGCATGTATCCGAGATGGACTGGACTAACCGAAATGTTAATCCTGCTAAATTAGTAGTAGTTGGCCAAGAAGTTGAAGTTATGGTTCTAGAAATCGATGAAAGTCGTCGCAGAATCTCATTAGGTGTCAAGCAATGCCAGGCAAATCCTTGGGCTGAGTTCTCGGAGCAGGTCAAGAAGGGTGATACAGTCAATGGGCAAATTAAATCAATAACAGATTTTGGTGTATTTATTGGCTTAGAAGGTGGAATAGATGGGCTGGTACATTTATCTGATCTCTCATGGGAGTTGAGTGGTGAAGAAGCGGTTCATAATTATAAAAAAGGACAAGATATTGAAGCAATTGTTCTGGCAATAGATTCAGATAGAGAGCGAATTTCACTTGGGATAAAGCAACTCAACGAAGATCCATTTACAAACTGGCTTTCAGAGCATCCAAAAAATTCACTCATAAATGGTAAAGTTACAGAAGTTGAGGCACAAAATATTACGATTGATATTGGTGATGGGGTGAGCGCTTCAATGCATGTCTCTGAGTTGTCTCAAGAAAGGGTAGATGATGCCAGAACCATGGTCAAAGTTGGTGATGAAATTGAAGCAAAAATTACAAATATCGATAGAAAAAATCGATCAGTTGCCTTATCAATTAAAGCTAAAGAAGAGCATGATGAGAAAGAGGCATTAAGTAGTTATCAAAATGATTCCTCGACTTCGTCATCGGGTTCCACAACTCTTGGTGAGTTACTCAAAGAAAAAATGACTAAAAAATAGTTTATATAAATTTCTGGTTACTCTTGCATTCATTTGTTGCTAATATAACATTTGAATTAAAAAAGTAATTTTAGATTAGGAAGAATATGACAAAGTCAGAAGTTATTGAGAGCATGATTCTTAAACAAAATCATCTGCCTGCAAAAGATATAGAGTTAACTGTAAAGCATATATTGAGCTTGATGAGCGAATCGCTTTCGTATGGTGATAGGATTGAAATCAGAGGTTTTGGAAGTTTCTCTCTTCACTACCGGCCAGCCAGAATAGGCCGAAATCCAAAAACAGGAGAACCTGTTGCATTATCTGGTAAACATGTACCTCACTTTAAGCCTGGCAAAGATCTAAAGCTCCAAGTAAATGAGGGGAAAGATCAAGAGATAGATGGGTAAATACACTTTAGTCAACTGCAAAGACGTTTAGATTTTAATATTCATTGTAAATTAATCAATTTTTCTGGCTAGGTATACAATGATAAAAAAAATAACACTTATATTATTAGTAGTATTAATATTTATATTAACCTTATGGTTCAATAATAATAATTCTAATTTGATCTCAATTGATTTGGAAGTCATCCAAATTACGTCACCAGCCAGCATTATATTTGCAGTAATATTTTTTAGCGGTTGGTTCTTTGGGCTTTTGTGCTGCCTTCTTTATATCCTAAAACTCCTGAATGGAAATCGTATATCTAAATCTCTTTTAAGAGATAAAGATAAAGAAATCAATCAGTTGAAAAATAAGTCTCTAGAAGATGCCAACTGAATCAACATTTATATTGGCTTCCATATTTCTCATCTTAGCTGCAACTGGCTGGTTATTGGGATATTTTGGAGAACGTGACGAGCAGCCACCATTAAATATTGATTATCTTAAAGGTTTGAATTTCCTTTTGAATGATCAGACTGACCAAGCTGTTGAGCATTTCTTGAAGATGGTTAGGGTTGATAACACAACAATAGAAACTCATTTTGCATTAGGTAATCTTTTTCGAAAAAGGGGGGAAGTAAATCGAGCCATTAGGATCCATCAAAATATAATTGCACGGCCTGATATATCGAATCAACAAAGAGACCAGGCATTTAATTCCTTGGCGAAAGATTATTTACACGCAGGGCTTCTTGACCGTGCTGAAGTATTATTTATTCGCTTGTCAGATGATTCAGATTATTCCCAGGAGGCATTTCTTAATTTAATAAGTATTTATGAGCAAGAAAAAGAGTGGGAAAAGGCAATAGAGGCATCGCAAAAGTTGAGTAAGCTGAGTAATAAGGATTCTTATCAGCATCAAATCTCGCATTATTCATGTGAATTGGCCGAAGAGGCAATTAGTATTGAAAACTTTAAAGAAGCTTCTTCACAAATTAGTAGAATCAAAGTGAATGATCAAACAACATTACGTATTGATTTGATAAAAGCTAATATCGCTTTTATTAAGCATGATTTAAAAATTGCCTCTGAGATTTATTATAAAATACTTAATAAAAGTAGTTATTTAATTACCGAATCATTGCCATTATTATTTGATATATATAAAAAACAAGATGAATTATCTGACCTTGACTTAAAATTATCATTAATTTTAAAGTCTCATCCAAACATAAGGAATGATATTGCATATACAGCAATTTTGAATGATATAAGAGGTTCAGTGGTTATTAATGAATGTATTGAGAAATATATTCAAGATGATCGTGCACTTTCTGAATTTATTAATGTTAATGACATCTTTCAATCTGATCTAAGTATTAGAATTGATGCGATAGATAAAATTCGTTACGGCTTGAAAGTTCTTGGGACAACTAATCCACGTTATCAATGTAATGAATGTGGATTTTCAAGCCAAAAATTACTCTGGCTATGCCCTAGTTGTAAAGATTGGGAAACTCAAAGACCATTTTTGAGCGTAAAATTTGACTCTCTGCTTCAAAGAAAAGCTATAAGTAGTTAAAGCTTTTCTAAATTAATAAATTTTTTTGAGAATACTATTTTAAAAACTTATCTCTCCGTCCTAAAGATTCTGATTATTCTCTTATTTCCTATAGAATTATATTCTGTGGAAAACAATAATAGCACCATTGTTGTTGGAGCAAATATAGGAAATGTTCCTTGGGAGTTTCAAGATAGAGATGGCACTTATGTGGGTTTTGAGATTGACCTTGTCAGTGCAGTTGGCTCAAAGATTGATCGTAAAATAAAGATAATTAATATTCCATTTAATGGATTATTTGCTGCTGTTCAATCTGGACGTATTGATTTAGCTATCTCATCTATCAATATTACAGACAAAAGGCTGGAGTCTGTCTCATTTACCCAGCCCTATTATGATAGTGATCAATCCCTAACTGTCCTCATTGACAGCAATATTAAAAGTCTTAATGACCTTAAAGGTTTGATTGTATCGGTTGATACAGGGTCAACAGGAGATATCTGGGCAACGGAAAATAAAGATAAATATGGGTTCGCAGAAATTCGCAGATATGAGGGTCTTGTTCCCGCAATGCTCGACTTAGTTATAGGGCGAGTAAGTGGATATATAAGTGATATACCTGCTTTACTCTATTATACAAAGGATAAACCAAATCTGCATGTTGTTGAAAAGATATCAACTGGAGGAACCTATTCAATGATGATGCGAAAAAATGATTCTCTTTTATTTGAAGTAAATGATGTCATAACTGAAATGAAAGCTAGTGGTAAGCTGAATGGGTTGCATGAAAAGTGGTTTGGAAAATCAGCTGATCAAAATAGCTCAACAATTAAAGTCTTAGATATACCTAAATCAAATACTAAGACTGACCTTAATTTGACTGAGACATTTTTGAATAAGAGGGTTTTCTTGGAAACCTACCCTATGCTTATCAAAGGTTTTTATATAACAGCCCAACTAGGACTATTCAGTATCCTATTGGGGTTGATTTGGGGTCTCTTATTATCACTAATTAGATTATATTCAAACGTATTACTAAAATTCATAGTTAAAGTATACATTAATGTATTTAGATCAATTCCATTGCTTGTATTTTTGATTGTTGTTTTTTATGCCTTTCCTTTTGTTGGAATTAGATTCTCTCCATTTAATGCTGCTCTTTTTTCATTGGTAATGGTTTCTGGTGCTTATTTTGCTGAGATTTTTCGATCTGGTATAGAGGCAATTCCGAAAGGTCAATTTGAAGCTGCAAGATCACTTGGCATGAGCTCTTATCATACGATGATTGATGTTATTTTGCCGCAGGCAATCAAAATAGTTGCACCACCATTAACTAATAATTGTATAAATGTCTTGAAGGACACAGCCTTAGCGTCGATTGTCGCATTACCAGATCTCCTAAAGCAGGCCACACAAGCTCAAGCTATAGCTGCAAACCCAACTCCTTTGATTGTTGCAGCTATTGTATATCTAGCATTTTTATTACCCATGATTCTATGGGTCTCTCATATTGAAAAAAGATATAAGTCAGGAAAACAAATATGAGCGTTTTAATCAATCTAAAAAATGTGAGCAAGTATTATGGAAAGTTTTGTGCTATCAAAGGTATTAATTTAAATATTTATGAAGGTGAAGTGCTTTGTATTATTGGTCCCTCTGGATCTGGTAAATCTACCTTGATTCGATGTATTAATTATCTTGAAGAATATGATGATAATGGTCAAATAACTGTTAATGGTGTTGTAGTTAAAAAAGGAAATAATCTAAAAAATATTAGAAAAGAAGTTGCAATGGTTTTTCAGAATTTTAATCTTTTTCCACATCTAACTATATTAAAAAATGTCATGCTTGGCCCCATAAGGTCATTGAAGATTTCCCAATCTGATGCCAGGGTAATCGCTTATGATCTTCTTGACAAAGTAGGGATTAGAGATCAGTCAGAAAAATTTCCATACCAGCTTTCGGGAGGACAGCAGCAAAGGGTTGCAATCGCTCGTTCTTTGGCTATGAAACCAAAAATCATATTATTTGATGAACCAACATCATCACTTGACCCTGAGATGGTGAGTGAAGTTCTTGATGTAATTAAAAATCTAGCAGGCACGGGAGTTACTATGGTTATAGTTACACATGAGATGGGCTTTGCCAGGCAAGTTGCTGATAATATTGTATTTATGGATGGAGGCTTTGTTCTGGAAAAAGGCAGTCCAAGTCAAATATTTGATAACCCCAAGAAAGAGCGAACACAAATTTTTTTGAAATCTGTCCTAAAGACATGATTAAAACAGTAAATAAAGGAATATTTTAATGACATTAGATTTGAATTTTGTAAGAAGTCAGTTTCCAGCACTCAACAGTGAATGGACATTTATGGATAATGCTGGAGGGACTCAGATATTAAAAGGCTGTGTGGATAATATAAGTGAGTATTATTACAAATGTAACGTTCAACTTGGAGGAAGTTATGAGCCCTCTCAAACCGCTGCAAAAGCTTTCGCAGAAGGTAGAAAGAAAGTATCCACATTATTTAATGCCAAATTACCAGAAGAAATAGTGTTTGGGCCATCTACCACTGTTTTACTTCAATTTTTATCAAAATCATTAGCAAGTCAATTTAATAAAGGTGACGAAGTTATTGTGACTACAATGGATCATGAAACCAATATTGGACCTTGGCTTGAGTTAGAAAAACGTGGTGTTATTGTGAGATTCTGGAATATTAATTTAGATACACATGCCTTGCATTTAGATGACTTAAAAAAACTACTTTCCGATAAAACAAAGCTGGTTGCATTTACTCATGTGTCAAATATTGTAGGTACGATAAATCCTGTTAAAGAATTTACAGAATTTATCCATGATCATGGCGCTATGGTTTGTGTTGATGCTGTCGCTTATGCACCTCATCGCGCGGTTGACGTTTCTGAATGGGGGGTAGATTTTTATGCATTCAGCCTCTATAAAACTTTTGGACCTCATCATGCTGCGCTTTACTGTCGCATGGATCGAATGACTGAACTTGATAATCTTTACCATTATTTTTATGGGAAGGATAAAATTCCCGCAAAAATGGAGCCAGGCAATGCAAATTATGAGCTTTCATATGGTTCTGGTGCCATTGCAGATTATCTAGTTGAATTGGGCTCTAAAGCAAATGAATTTGGAACTGATAGAGAAAAAATAGAAAGTGCTTTTGATTTAATAACTGACCATGAAGCAATTATTGGTTCTGAGTTACTAAGTTACTTGAGAAATCGTAATGATTGTAACATTGTTGGTATTGATGATGGTAATAACATATCTAGAGTACCAACGATTTCATTCACAATTAATGGAAAACTTTCTGATCAAATTTGTCTTGCTATGGATGAGCATAAAATAGGAATTAGATTTGGTGACTTTCATGCCCGTCGTTTATCTGATCTATTATTACTGGACCAGTCCAATGGTGCGGTAAGAATTTCCTTAACTCACTATAATACTATGGGCGAAGTGGAGCATCTTATCGATGCGCTTGATCGTGTATTAAAATAATAAATAGCAGAAACTCTATTTACCAGGTTTTAGAGATGTGATTACTGATAAAAGTTAGCAATTTATAAATAATTTATACGTATATTATAATTCGATGAAAGTATTGATATTACGAAGGAACACTATCATTTTTAAAAAGATGGCTCCCCGGGTCGGACTCGAACCAACGACAAGATGATTAACAGTCATCTGCTCTACCAACTGAGCTACCAGGGATTTATAAACTTTTAAATAGGATCGAGATTTTGATCTAGCCAACTTCGCAAGTCAAGTATTCTCTTAAATTCTTTTAAAATTAATATAATACTAGATGATTATTTTTTTAATTCGCCTTATGGCTTCCATTAAATTCTCCTTTGAGCAAGCAAAGGATAGCCTTATGTAACCGGGGGCACCAAATGGAGTTCCAGGAACCATTGCAACCCCAGTTTTATTTAGAATTAAATCAACCAATTCAATATCATCTTTTAGTCCTTTTTGAATGATTGCATCTGTTACTTTTGGAAAAGCATAAAATGCACCATCAGCTTTTTTGCATTTAAATCCTGGAATAGAATTTAACGCAGTTACTAAAAAATTATTACGATCTTGATATGCAATATTCATCTCTTGAATGCATGATTGATCTCCATTAAGTGCTGTAATAGCCGCAATTTGTGAAACGCTGCATGGATTTCCAGTTGATTGACTTTGGATAGTTTTCATAGCGCTAATTATTTCTTTTGGGCCTCCAGCATAACCAATTCTCCAGCCAGTCATTGCGTAGCATTTTGAAACACCATTAATAGTTATAATTTGATTTTTAAGTTCAGGTGCAACTGTTGCAAGGCTATAGAATGGAGTTTTACCCCAATAAATTTTTTCATATATATCATCAACTGCGATAACAACATTTGGATGATTGATAAGTACTTTAGATAGCTCGATTAATTCATTCTTTGAGTAGCAGCTCCCGGTTGGATTGGATGGGCTATTAAGAAAAAGTAATTTGGTCTTATTTGTTATATTTCGCTTAAGCTGTTCAGCAGTAATTTTAAAGTCATCTTCTATGCCCGTTTTAATTATTATAGGAATGCCGTCAGCCACACGAACCATATCAGGATAGGATACCCAATAAGGACTTGGTATAATTGCTTCATCACCATTACTTAATAGGCCAATACAAAGGTTAAATAACGTTTGTTTTGCGCCAGAGGAAGCTAATATTTCATCGTGCGAATATTTCAAATTATTATCACGCAGAAATTTCTCTTGAATCGCATTTTTCAGAGCTGCGCATCCATCAATAGCTGTGTATCTAGTATATCCATCGTGGATAGCTTTTATGGCAGCATCTTTGATGTGAGCTGGGGTCTCAAAGTCTGGCTCTCCAGCACCAAGACTGATAATATCTTTTCCTTCTTCCCTTAATTGAGCTGCCAGATTTAGGACAGCGCTAGTAGCTGAGGGCTTAACTCGATCCATTCTTTCTGAAACTAACGGCATTTGACAAGTTTCCTTTGGTAAAAATTAATATGATACGACAATCTACAGGTCATTCAAAAGATGAAAACACAGATAATCGTGATGTATTTAATCTTGTATCAGATTATAAACCAGCTGGCGACCAAGAGGGAGCTATATCCTCTTTAGTGGAAGGTCTTAATGATGGGTTAGCAAAACAAACCTTACTAGGCGTCACTGGTTCTGGTAAAACGTTCACAGTTGCGAATATAATTGAATTAACTCAGAGACCAGCAATTATTTTAGCTCCAAATAAAACCTTAGCTGCTCAATTATACGGTGAAATGCGTGAATTTTTTCCAAATAATTCCGTTGAATACTTTGTTTCCTATTATGATTATTACCAACCAGAAGCATATGTGCCAAGTTCAGATACATTTATAGAAAAAGATGCTTCGGTCAATCAGCATATTGAGCAAATGAGATTGTCTGCTACTAAGTCTCTAATAGAGAGGAATGACACAATCATTGTGGCGACAGTATCAGCCATTTATGGTTTGGGGGATCCAGAAGCATACTTTAGTATGGTATTACACTTATCAAAAAATGAAAGAATAGATCAGAGGGAGATGCTAAGGAAGCTGGCAGAAATGCAATATACAAGGAATGAGATTGAGCTATCTCAGGGATGTTTTCGCGTAAGAGGTGAGGTTATCGATATATTTCCTGCTGAGTCAGAAAGAGAGGCTGTTAGAGTTGAGTTATTTGATGATGAGGTTGAAAGAATCTCATATTTTGATCCATTGACTGGGCTTGTTATTAGATCTGTACCAAGGGTTACAATTTTTCCAAAGACGCATTATGTTACTCCTCGTCAGAAATTAATGGATGCCATTGATGATATAAAGATAGAATTAAAGAGTCGCTTAGAGTATCTAAGAGAAAATAATAAATTACTCGAAGCGCAAAGATTAGAGCAAAGAACTCTGTTTGATATCGAAATGATAAGAGAGCTTGGTTATTGCCAAGGTATAGAAAATTACTCCCGTTACTTGTCAGGCAGAAATGAGGGTGAGCCACCACCTTGTTTGTTTGATTATGCTCCTGATAATGCTTTACTTTTTATTGATGAAAGTCACGTTACAATACCTCAACTAGGAGGTATGTATAAGGGCGATAGATCTCGAAAAACAACATTGGTGGAATATGGGTTTAGACTTCTATCTGCACTTGATAATAGACCATTACGTTTCGATGAATTTGAAAGAATGGTTCCAGCAACTATTTATGTTTCTGCAACACCTGGAAAATATGAGGGTGAGTTTGCTGATCAGACTGTTGAGCAGCTGGTGAGACCAACGGGCCTAGTAGATCCGATTATCGAAGTAAGAAAAGCTCAAAATCAAGTTGAAGATGTATTATCAGAAATTGGTAATCGGGTAAAAAATGGTGATCGAGTGCTCATAACAACTCTAACAAAGAGAATGTCTGAAGATCTAACGGACTACCTAAGTGAGCATGGAGTTAGAGTTAGATATCTTCATTCTGATATAGGAACAGTTGAAAGAACTGAAATTATTCGTGATTTGAGGTTAGGAGTCTTTGATGTTTTAGTAGGTATCAATTTACTCAGAGAAGGTTTAGATATGCCTGAAGTATCTTTGGTTGCAATTCTAGATGCGGATAAAGAGGGATTTTTGCGATCAGATAGGTCTTTAATTCAAACAATTGGACGGGCAGCAAGGAATATTGAGGGTAAAGCAATACTCTATGGTGATAAAATAACAGGTTCAATGCAAAGAGCTATTGAAGAAACTGATCGTCGACGTGAGTTACAAAATAAATACAATAAGAAAAATAATATAACGCCAAAAAGTATAGTAAAAAAAGTTGCCGATATTATGGAAAGTGCATATCCTGTTCCCGGGCGAGGTCCAAATGATAAGAATAATTATACTGAAAATAATCTAAAACCCGCCGAATTATTGAAAAAAGCTAATGACCTAGAAACTGTTATGTTAGAACATGCTCGTAATCTAGAATTTGAGGATGCAGCTCGCCTTAGAGATGAAATTTCAAATTTACGTGATGGGGCATTAGGTTTGAGTAAATGATTTTGATAAAAAAGAAATATCAAAATAATAGTTAAGTTCTAAGTATTATTAGTGATTAGAATTTAGAGTAATTAGCTAAGAGCTAGAGCACGCGTTGACATAATAGATTGTGAGATTAAGCCCCCGCTAGATTTCTTCAAAAAGCCTATAAAATAAGGGTTTGGAGCTCTAAGCGTTTGCTCTTTTAGTCCAGATCCCAGCCTCTTTTTAATTAAACGGAGTAAAAGTTACCACCAATCGTATCACCACAATTAACTCAGCCTCATAAAACATCTTTATTAATAATTAACGCAGACACTTCAAATTTAGCAAAGATGCTTGCACCGAGCCATTTTCCAAAATATCCAAAATAGTATCTGTCAGGGGTATAGCGCCAGAGTTTTTCAACCGATACAACTTGTTACACAGTTACGCTGCTTTTTACAATGCGGAACAGGCAATATATTAAGATTAAATTCTAGTGATCTAAAAAACTGAAACACCAAAAATCTGTGTCACTTTCTAGAATTTATATTTCTTCTTGCCCTTAAATCCTAATACTTACAGGAACATTAAATGATCAAATCACTCGATAAGGTCCTTCAGGATCCCAAATTAAATATCCGCGCTCTGAAAGCACTGGTGGAAAATAGTTTTGATTCCATACTGATAACAGACGCGACGAATCGAACCAGAATTCTTTATGCAAACAAAGCTTTCAAGAAACTGACCGGGTACAACCCCGCTGAGGTTCTGGGGAAAACGCCGAAGATATTGCAGGGAGCAGCTACCGACAAAACAGTAATTGCGAGACTAAGTAAAACACTCAGTGACGGCGGTCGATTTGAGGGTAAGGCGATCAACTACAAAAAAGACGGCACACCATTTCTGATGCATTGGCGAGTTGTGCCAGTCAAGCTAGGAAAAGATACCAGTGTATTGCTAGCTATCCAGCGCGAGACTTCCAGCATCTAGAGTTTGAAGCTGATCTGCTGAGTCCTTCGCATTCGTTCCTGCGTAGCAAAACGAAATGGGGGTCGAATCTCTTATCACTCTCCAAATTCTTTAATGTAGATCACCCCAGATACCCTATAAAAACGGTGGTAGAGATAAAAGGTATCAACAATTGTATCACCGAGAGCAATGCCTCCTATTCTTTGAATAACAATAACTAAATGCTATTATGTCTAAGAGTTGGAATCATAGGCTTTCAGTAACAACACCCTATTAAAATAGGGCGATTAGCTCAGGGGTAGAGCGCCACGTTGACATCGTGGAGGTCGGTGGTTCGAGACCACCATCGCCCACCAAAAATTAAATGCAAATTTAATTGATTAAACCTTGTTTATAGGGACTCTCGAATATAGAATTCGTATCCTTGAGAAAATAAAAAACTAGATTAGTTCAATATTATTAGGAGTATGGAGTATCGCGGCAACAAAGCGTATTAGACGAAATGAAGAATTAACAGCCGCTGAGATCAGGGTTATTGATTCTGCTGGAGATCAGGCAGGTGTAATGGCTTTAGATTTGGCAATTCAGATGGCTCGTGATGAAGGTCTTGATTTGGTTGAAGTATCGCCAAATGCAGCCCCTCCAGTATGTCGAATAATGGATTTTGGTAAATACTTGTTTGAAATTAACAAGAAAGGTCAAAATACAAAAAGGAAAACAAAACGAACGCAGGTTAAGGAGATAAAATTTCGTCCAACCACTGATGAAGGCGATTATCAAATTAAGTTGCGCAAATTAAGAGAATTTCTTGAAAATGGTGATAAGGCAAAAGTTACCTTACGATACAGAGGAAGAGAAATGGTACACCAAGATTTAGGTGTGCAGCTGATAGAAAGAGTGAAAAAAGATTTGGAAGATTATGGTTCAGTAGAGCAAACCCCTTTATTAGAGGGTAGGCAAATGGTGATGATTCTCGGTCCAAAGAAAAAGTGAGTAACGGTATTATTTTTTTTAATAAAAAAATACCAATACCCGCCTATCAAGATTCAAATAATTGAAATCTTGTATGAGGCTTAATAAAAGGAAAGTAAAATGTCTAAAATGAAGACCAATCGCGGTGCCGCAAAAAGATTTAAAAGAACTGGCAAGGGTGGCTTTAAGCGAGCTCAATCGCATTTAAATCATATCCTCACTAAGAAAAAGTCAAAGAGGAAACGTCAATTAGGTTTGACGCTTCAAGTGGCTGCTTCTGATGTTAAGAGCGTGCGTCGCATGCTCCCATATAGTTAATAGGGGATAGAAAAATGGCAAGAGTAAAAAGTGGTGTTACAGCAAAAGCTAGACATAAGAAGATTCTTGGTAAGGCTAAGGGTTATTATGGTGCTCGAAGCAAACTATTTAAAACGGCAAAACAGGCGGTCATTAAGGCTGGTCAGTATGCATATAGAGATAGACGTCAAAGAAAGCGTCAATTTAGAGCTCTGTGGATTGCAAGGATAAATGCCGCATCAAGGTTACATGGCTTATCTTATAGTCGCTTAATAAATGGTTTGAGCAAAGCTGAGATTATTGTCGATAGAAAAGTACTAGCAGACATTGCGGTGCACGATCCAGCGGCATTTGAATCAATTGCCAATCAAGCAAAGTCTGCGCTAACGGATACTTGATTAAAAGCATGTTATCGTTACATTATGGTTAATGATTAATGTTAAATCTTGATATATCCAATGAAGAAAATATCTGAAATTTTAAAAATTTCGTTGCAAGAAGTAACTGATGCTTCTGATATTAATAGCCTGGATTTGGTTAGGGTTATGTATGTAGGTAAAAAAGGTAAATTTACCTTGAGCTTGAAGTCACTTGGATCTCTCTCAGATGAAGATAGACCAGCTGCTGGGGAAGAGATAAATAAGGCAAAGTCTGCTTTCATGAAAGCGGTGTCACTCCGAAAAACTGGGCTCGAAGCAATAGCCTTAGAAGAGATCCTCAAACAAAATTCAATCGATGTAACTCTAGATGGCCATATGTCATCTAGCGGTGGACGTCATCCTATTTCACTAGCAAGATTAAGGATTGAAGAAATCTTCAAGAATGCTGGATATGAAATCAAATCTGGTCCAGAAATTGAAGATGATTATCATAATTTTACTGCACTAAATATTCCTGATAATCACCCAGCCAGAGCCATGCATGATACGTTCTACTTAAATAATGGAAGCTTACTAAGAACTCATACATCTCCAGTTCAGATAAGGTCTTTATTATCACAAGGAGCACCTATAAGGATCATCGCTCCTGGTCGAGTCTATAGGTGTGACTCAGATCAAACGCATACACCAATGTTTCATCAGGTTGAAGGATTGGTTATTGATAAGGATGTAAGCTTTGCAAACCTTAAAGCTGTTCTGCATGAATTTGTTGCTTGTTTTTTTGATAAGGAAATTGAATTACGTTTTAGACCATCCTATTTTCCATTTACAGAGCCTTCCGCTGAAGTGGATGTTCTCTGGGGAAAGGATAAGTGGCTCGAGATTTTAGGGTGCGGAATGGTACATCCTAATGTTCTAGTAAATGCAGGTGTGGATCCAGAAATTTACAGTGGCTATGCATTTGGTATGGGGATTGAAAGATTAGCTATGCTTAAGTATCAAGTCGATGATTTAAGGGTATTTTTTGAAAATGATATATCATTTTTGCGTCAGTTTAATTAACTATTGGTATAGGATTGATGAAATTTTCTGAATCTTGGTTAAGGGAAATAATTGATATTAATTTATCATCAGAAGAGCTTTCAGCAAAGCTCACAATGATTGGGCATGAGGTTGACTCTTCTGACATTGATGGAGATGACTTAGAGGGGATTAAGATTGCTGAGATAATCTCATTTGAGAAGCACCCCAATGCTGATCGATTAAACGTATGCCAGGTCACCACAAATGGTGAGGATACAATTAGTATAGTCTGTGGAGCACCAAATGTAAGAAAAGGAATGAAATCGATATTAGCATTACCTGGAAAGACCTTACCAAATGGCGTAAAACTTAAAAAATCTAAAATTCGTGATATCGAATCTTTTGGAATGCTTTGTTCTGCTGCTGAAGTTGGTTTAGGCTTTGATTCAGATGGCATAATGGATTTTCCTGAAGATGCAAAAATTGGTTCTAGTTTAACCGACTATCTGAATTTACCTGATCGCATTATTGATCTTGATTTGACACCTAATCGTGGCGATTGTTTTTCTGTATTGGGTATAGCAAGAGATTTAGCAGGAACCTGTAAGGAAAATATTAATTATAGGTTTGGTGTTAAAAATAAAATAAGCGCAAAAATCGAGTATTCTATTGAGACCCCTCATCCTGATTTGTGCCCAAGATTGGCAGCGCAAGCAATAATTAATGTGAATAATAAAGCTATAACTCCAATATGGGTTGTTGAAAAGCTTAGAAAGTCAGGAATTAGATCGATTAATCCAGTTGTGGATGTTACTAATTTTGTAATGATAGAACTAGGACAACCTTTGCATGCCTATGACTTAGATAAAGTAAATGGAACGATAGTCCCAAGATTTGCAAAAAAAGGCGAACGTCTGGTTCTGCTTGATGAATCCGAGGTGGAGTTAAAAAATGATACTATTGTAATTTCCGATGATTCTGGACCAGTTGGTATGGCTGGAATTATGGGAGGTTTATCGACCTCAGTTTCATCAGTTACATCTTCTGTTTTATTTGAAGCTGCTTATTGGCCTCCGGAATTAATGGCTGGAGTGGCTAGACGATATGGTATGCATACAGATGCTTCCTTAAGGTTTGAGAGAGGCGTTGACCCGGAGATACAAGAGATTGCTATAAATAGAGCGTCTGAGTTATTAATGTCTATATGTGGGGGGGATGCAAGTAAGGTTACTGATATCAGAAACGAGGATTATCTGCCAAAAAATAAAAGTATTAAATTAACACCTTTTCGACTTGAGAGAATACTAGGCCATAAGATCGATTTTAATGAAATTTCTGAAATCTTAGCTAGGCTAAATTTTACAATACAAGTAAATAAAGATAATTGGCAAGTGAGCGTGCCTTCATATCGCTTTGATCTAAAAATAGAAGATGATTTAATCGAGGAAATAGCCAGAATATATGGTTTTGATAAAATACCTGAGCTTACTGAGGTTTCATCAAGATCGCTTGCTTTGCCAAATAATGGTTTACATAATATAGATAAGATAGCCAATCATTTATGCTCAAGAGACTACCAGGAAGTCATTACTTACAGCTTTATCGATGATAGTGTGAATACGCTTATCACTGGTAAGCAGTCAGATTTAGGGTTAGCAAACCCATTGTCCAAAGATATGGCTACAATGCGAGGTTCATTATGGCCGGGACTATTGAGTGCAGCATCTAGGAATGTAGCTCGACAAATTGATCGAGTAAGATTATATGAAATAGGCAAAATATTTGAGAGTACTTCTCATGGTCATGTCGAAATTGAGCAAGTCGCAGGACTTGTTATGGGGCCATTAAGAGATGAACATTGGTCAGAAAAATTAATTAATGTTGATTTCTATGACGTAAAAGGTGACTTAGAATCAATTTTAAGATTTAACTCAATAGGGATTGAATTTGAATTTGAGGCAGATGACAATCCATCCTTGCAGCAAGGTCAATCAGCGAAATTGCTCCTTAACAATAAAAGGGTTGGTTCAGTAGGAAAGTTGCACCCAACATTAGCTAAAAAATTCTCCATTAAGCGTGATGTTTATTTATTTGAATTAGATATCATGCAGGCCTTTCCTCTTAAAACTCTGAAAGTTAAATCGATTTCTAAGTACCCGTTAATTAGAAGAGATATCTCAATTGTTATTAAAAAAGACATAAAAGCATCAGATATAATAAAATCGATTAACTTAATAAAGCCTGAGATTATTCAATCTATAAAGGTATTTGATATTTACGAGGGAAATAACATAGAAGAAGGGCTAAAAAGTATCGCTTTGGGCTTGATTTTACAGGAAAAATCACGCACCCTTACAGACATAGTTGCAGATGAGATAATTTCAAAAGTTATAGATTCGCTTGAAAAGAAATTTTCCGCTAAATTGAGAGATTAAAGATTAATGGCACTAACAAAAGCAGATATCGCTGAATCGTTATATAACGAATTGGGCTTAAACAAGAGAGAGGCCCGTGAGCTTGTTGAACTTTATTTTGATGAGCTTAAGTCCGCTTTAGCAAGTGGCAAACAAGTAAAATTATCTGGGTTTGGAAATTTTGACTTACGCGATAAAAAGCAAAGGCCAGGAAGAAACCCAAAAACAGGTGAAAATATTCCCATATCAGCTCGCCGAGTTGTCACATTTAAACCAGGTCAAAAATTAAAAAATAAAGTAGAGGGATATGTTGGAACCGGCAAATAATAACGAGCTACCTCCAATTCCAGGAAAAAGGTATTTTACGATCGGCGAAGCCAGTGATTTGTGTGGAGTTAAGGCGCATGTTCTAAGGTATTGGGAGCAAGAATTTCCTCAGTTAAAACCTGTAAAAAGACGTGGGAATAGGCGATACTACCAAAGAAAAGATGTAATAATTATCAGACAGATACGAGCTTTACTATACGACGAAGGGTTTACGATTGGAGGAGCACGTCAAAGACTAACAGGTGATGAATCTAAATCTGATGTCACAAAAAGTCAACAAATAATCAAACAGTTACGCGTAGAACTTGAAGAAGTTTATAAAATCTTACGTAATTAATATCTCAGTCTATCTTACAAATTTAAAAAAGCTAATCCATAATAAAAATCGGGGCGTAGCGCAGCCTGGTAGCGCACCACAATGGGGTTGTGGGGGTCGTGAGTTCAAATCTCTCCGTCCCGACCATTTTTAAATAAATAATTAATAGTAATTATAATTTAGGCCATTAGATGAATACTTCAGTTGATTTAATCGCAATAGAGAAATTAAGAAGTACATTAGATAAATATATACTTAACACACCTATGGTTCGTTGCTTCGAACTAGAGCAACGCTTTTCTAGCAATACAAAAATATTTGCAAAGATGGAGTTCCTTCAACATACAGGAACATTTAAATTAAGAGGTGCGTTGACCTCATTATTAAATCTGAATAAAAAACAACTAATAAACGGTGTTACAGCTGTAAGTGCCGGAAATCATGCTATAGCAATAGCCTATGCTTCACTAATGTTAGGCGTCAATGCAAAAGTCGTTATGCCAAAATCTTCCAATATCTTCCGAGTTGAATCATGCAGAAAATTAGGAGCTGAGGTTGTTTTCGCTGACGATGCAACTGCAGCTTTTGAGAGAGTTGAAAAAATTAAATATGATGAAAATCGTGTATTTATTCATCCGTTTGAGGGTATGAATATAATTCATGGTACTGCCACACTAGGTTATGAGATTTGTGAACAATGCAATGAAATGGATGCAGTCATAGTTCCGATAGGTGGCGGTGGTCTTTGTGCAGGAATATCATCATATGTTAGAGGGAAGTCACCTGCCACTTGTATTTATGGAGTAGAACCACTTAATGCAAATTCTATAAACGAAAGTATAAAAAATAATTCTCCTCAAAAATGTACCGGTATGAGTACTATCGCAGATAGCCTAGCAGCTCCCTTTGCAATGCCTATATCATTCAAACATTGTAGAGATAATCTCTCAGAATCACTTATGGTTAGTGACAATGAAATAATTAAATCAATGAATATCCTCTTTGATGAATTGAAGTTGGCTGTCGAACCAGCATGCGCTGTATCTACCGCCGCTTTATTGGGCCCATTGAGGGATAAAATAAATGGCAAAAAAGTTGTTTTAATTATGTGTGGCAGTAATATCGATTGGCATACTTATAATGATAATACTCAATAATAAATAATTAAGATGTCTGATTCTCCAATTAAGGCTCTAAAATCTGTTGTAAATGAAGGTGCTTGGATTACTGATCTAAGTGAGATGCAACCCTATATTACTGAGTGGCGTGATACTTATGTTGGTGTACCTCTAGTTGTGCTATTTCCTGATTCTGTAAATCAGGTATCTGAAATCGTAAAATTATGTGCTTCTCACAAAATGCCCATTATTCCACAAGGTGGTAATACTGGTCTCTGCGGGGGAGCAATACCAGATAAATCTGGATTGCAGGTCGTAATATCATTAAAAAATTTAAATAAAATTAAAAAAATATCTAAAAATGATTTCTCAATTGAGCTTGAAGCTGGATGTATTTTAGAGGCAATTCATAAAGAGTTAGCTTGCCATAATCTAGTTTTTCCAATAGATGTTTCTTCCTCAGGTAGCTGTCAAATTGGAGGCAATATCTCGACAAATGCTGGAGGTACAAATGTATTAAAGTACGGAACTACTCGCACGCAAGTTTTAGGTCTTGAGGTAGTCCTTCCTGATGGTAAGATTTGGAATGGAATCACTAGTTTAATTAAAGATAATGCTGGTTATGATCTAAAACAACTCTTTATTGGGGCTGAAGGTACACTTGGGATTATTACCTCAGCTACACTTAAGATTTATCCCTGCCCCGGCAATATGATTACAGCTTTTCTTGGTTTTGATCAGATACTATCCGTTCAATACATTATGTTTGAAATGAGAAAAAAATATGGAAATAATTTAGAAACTTTTGAATTGATATCGAATAGAGCGATAAATTTTGTAGAAAAGAACATACCGAATATCAAATATCCCTTTGATAGTAAATATTCGTGGTACATATTACTAGAGGTAACAAAATCGACTATTGATGAATGCAATGATCATTTGATGAGTTTAATGAATTCAAATCATATCAATAATGCAATAATTACAAAGAATTTAGCAGAAAAAAATGCGTTATGGAAAATTAGAGATTCAATCTCTGCGGCACAAAAAAATGAAGGTGAGAGTTTCAAGCATGACGTATCAGTACCCTCTGGTGAAGTTGCTTCTCTAATCGTTGAGTTAGAGAAGAAAATTTTAAAAATTTTACCAACATCTAGAATAGTAGCCTTTGGCCACGTTGGTGATGGAAATGTTCATTTTAATGTGTCACAACCAAAGAATATGGCACTGGCAGATTTTGAAAAATTTAGAAAATTAATTTCAAAAGAAGTTTACGATTGTATTATGGAATTTAATGGAAGTATCTGTGCTGAGCACGGTGTGGGTATTTTAAAGAAAGCAGATTTATTACATTATAAGACTGATCTTGAAATTAATTTAATGCGCTCTATAAAAAAAACAATTGATCCTATGAATATTATGAATCCAGGAAAAATTATCTAATTAAGTGAGTTATACTATCCTACTTTATACTGATATTTTATCTTTTGGCTTTATAATATAATTCATAATAATAAATTTATTGATCTTGTATTTTTTAGGTAAATACTATGACAAAAAAATCATTACGTAAGTATTCAAAACAAATTGTTGACGGCTTCGAACAAGCACCAAGTAGAGCAATGCTTAGAGCGGTTGGCTTTAAAGACGGTGACTTTAAGTTACCTCAAGTTGGTATTGCATCTACATGGAGCACAATTACCCCATGTAATATGCACCTAGATAAATTAGCTTTAGAGGCATCAATTGGAGTAGAAAAATCTGGTGCTAAACCAGTTATTTTCAATACTATAACGGTTTCTGATGGAATTTCTATGGGAACTCCTGGCATGCGTTATTCTTTAGTCTCTAGAGAAATTATTGCAGACTCAATAGAAGCAGTCACATCAGCTCAAGGGTTCGATGGGCTCGTAACTATTGGTGGATGCGATAAGAATATGCCTGCTTGTGCGATGGCAATGGCAAGACTCAATCGGCCCTCTGTTTTTGTTTATGGTGGAACAATCAAGCCTGGATTGAAAAATAGAGATATTGTCTCTGTTTTCGAAGCAGTAGGTGCGATATCAAGTGGAAAAATAGACGAAAAAGAATTGTTAGAAGTTGAAAGTACTGCAATTCCAGGGCCAGGAGCATGCGGTGGCATGTATACAGCAAATACCATGGCGTCTGCTATTGAAGCTATGGGCTTGAGTTTAGCGAATAGCTCCGCTCAAGAGGCTGTCTCGAATAATAAATTAATTGATTGTCAAAAAGCTGGAGAAGCTGTAATTAATTTAATAAAGAAAGACATAAAACCAAGAGATATAATGACTAAAAATGCATTTGAAAATGCTATTACAGTGGTGATTGCCCTGAGTGGCTCAACAAACGCAGTATTACATTTGATTGCCATGGCTAAGGAGGCAGGGGTAGCTTTAACTCTTGATGATTTTACTCGAATAGGGGCTCGTGTTCCAGTGTTAGCCGATGTAAGACCCAGCGGAAAGTATTTAATGTCTGATTTGATTCAAATTGGCGGTATTCAGCCATTGATGAAACGACTTTTAAAAGCAGGGTTATTGCATGGTGATTGCATAACAGTGACGGGAAAAACCTTAGAGGAAAACTTATCAGATGTTAAGGATTATCCCTCAAATCAAAAAATTATTATGGATCTTGATTCTCCAATAAAGTCAGAAAGTCACTTAAGCATATTATATGGTAATCTTGCTCCAGAAGGTTCCGTTGCGAAGATTTCTGGAAAAGAAGGTCTTTTTTTTGAGGGTTCTGCTAGAGTATTTAACTCTGAGGAGGAC
>CAXYCT010000021.1:0-34023 GCA_964275745.1 uncultured Woeseiaceae bacterium
CAGGTTTTCAAAGAGATCTTCAAAAAATTAAAGCACCTTTATTTAGAGCCATTGACATTACTATTGAGAGTATTGAGGTTATGACGCACTTGATTTCTTCATTAGAATTCAAGCCTGAGAATATTAAACTTGATAAAAGTCTTTTTGCTGCTGAAGAAGCCTATAAATTGGTATTAGAAGAGGGTGTTTCGTTCAGAGAGGCTTATCGACGCATAGGTGAAAATTATAAAAAATAATAATTATTCTGATTGCGAGTCAATATCCTCATCATCGTATTCATAGACTTGTGATGCAGTGTAGGTTGCTGTAAGGGCGTCACTATAGGATATATGATCATTAATTGGAGAGCTATCACGACGTATAATTCTATAAGACAGGTAAATAGCTAAAAGCAAATGCATAACTCCAGTGAAAACGAATAATCCACTAGGATTAGTAAAAGATATTAATGTCGATGATAACATTGGTCCAAGTATTGCCCCTATACCAAACATTAAAAGTAAACTACTTGATACTAAGACGTAATCGCTAGGATCAGCGTTATCATTTGCGTGTGCGACAGTTAAGGTATACATAGGAAAAGAAACTGCTCCCCATGCCGCACCTAATAAATTAATTCCAATAAAATCGATTGATTGAATGGAAGAAATAATTAATGAGGCAATAAATACACCCGATAATGCATTAAGGACAATCATTTTTCGACGACCAATTTTATCTGATAAGAATCCTATTGGCCATTGGGACAAGGCGCCACCAATAATAGTCGAAGTCATGAACCACGCGGTATAACTTATATCTGAGAAGAGAGAGGTCATAAAAATAGGCGCTAATGACCAAAAAGAACCATTTACCGAACCTACAAATAAACAACCAATGATTGCCGCAGGTGAAATTATAAATAATTTTTTAAGATTAAAATTTGCCGTCTTTTTTATTTCTGGCGCAGGTGATGTCGATAAGGCGACAGGGATAGCTGCTAATGTGATGAGGATGGATATGATTGCAAATAATTCAATTCCACTTGGCTCATAAAGTAACACCATTAATTGTCCAAGTGCCTGAACTGTTAATGTAATCATTACATAGATTGAAAAAATCAATCCTCTATTTTGATTGTTTGAACGATCATTGAGCCAGCTTTCAATAACTATATAAAGAATTGCAAAACAAAAACCAGTTAACATTCGAAATATCACCCAAATCCATGGATTAAGAATCAAGGAGTGGATTAAAGCTGAGGTAGATGCCAATGCTGTCATTGCCAAGAAAACCCTAATATGCCCAACTCTTTTTACTAATTCAGCCCCAAAAATACAGCCAATAGTAAATCCCAGAAAATATGCCGCTCCGATAAAGCCAACAGAGATTGTTGAGAATGCTTCCAGGGAGGCTCTAATTGGTAGTAAGGTGCCTTGAAGTCCTCCTCCAGTATTTAGTATTGCCACACTAATCAATAGTGCAGTGACTGGTTTAAGTATCTCTTTCATTAAATTTAAGTAGTTTTTTAATTTTGTCTTTGAACGGCAAAATTGGCAATGGATATTAGTGCTTCTTTGTAACTTGAGTCAGGTAAGATTGAACTGGCTTTTATCGCTTTATCAGCTGCTTGTTGGGCTCGCTTTTCGGTATATTCAATTGCACCAGTGGATTTTATAATTTCTTGAATGATTGATAGTTTTGTAAGGTCTCCATTCTCGATTGCTTTTTGAATAACTTTTTTTTCAGTGAGAGTGCTATTTTTTATCGCATATATTATTGGAAGGGTAGGTTTTCCCTCTGCAAGATCATCACCTAGGTTTTTCCCCAAAACTTCTGAAGAAGCACTATAATCTAAAGCATCATCTATCAGCTGAAAAGCAATCCCTAATTGTTTCCCATACTCAATCATAGCTTGTCGATTCTGTTTATCAGAATTAGCAAGAATTGCGGCTGCATGACCACTTGCTTCAAACAAACAAGCTGTTTTTCTGTAAATAACTTGAGTGTAGTTATCTTCATTAATATTGGGGTCATGAATATTGATGAGCTGCATTACCTCTCCTGTTGCAATAGTATTTGTCGTATCAGCGAGGACTCTCAGTACTTTCATTTCGTCTAACTTTACCATCATCTGAAATGCCCTAGAGTAAAGAAAATCTCCTATTAGAACACTGGCTTGGTTTCCAAAGATAATATTCGCAGTATCCTGACCTCTTCTGCGTTTTGATTCGTCCACTACATCATCATGTAAGAGAGTAGCAGTATGAATAAATTCTATGATTGCAGCAGTTTGTATATGATCTTTGCCAGAATATCCCAAGGCCTTTGCTACCAATAGTGTAATTAATGGCCTTACTCTTTTGCCTCCACTATTGATGATGTATTCAGACACTTGTGAGATTAGTGTAACGTCGCTCTGAAGATTTTTTCGAATAAGATCATCAACAGCAATAGAGTCAAGTTCTATCAAATCTCTAACTAGCTCAAATTGATTTTCACTATAAGTTTTTTTTAGAGTGCTCATATATTTGCGATAATGCCTGAAAATTTAAATATTCGCGATCAAATTTTTACTGAATACCTATCGTTATATTTAAGTCGATGACAAATTAAAAAACTATTATTTTACCTTGCGTTGACCTAGCTCAATAGTATCTATACTATTGCCATTCTTTATTAAAAGTAAAAATAACAATAGTTTCTGTCTATATTTAAAAATTGTAATTAACATATATTTTTCAGTTACTTATCAAAAGATATACTTATTTTGGGGTATTAGAGATGTACGCAGTATTTCGCTCGGGTGGTAAGCAGTATCGTGGAACTCAAGGTGATCGCTTAAAACTTGAAAAAATTCAGGCTGAGGAAGGCGCCAGTATTAGTTTCAATGAAGTGATCCTTGTAGGTGAAGGTGCTGATGTCGAAATTGGTAAGCCTTACTTAAAGGATATCTCTGTTGTAGCAACAGTTTTGCGTCAAGGTAAAAGCAAAAAAGTGCCAGTTGTAAAATTCAAACGACGTCAAAATTATCTTCGTCAAGGAACACATCGACAGTTTTTTACTGAAGTTGAAATAACTGCAATTGGAGACCAAAAAGAAGTAAAGGTACCAAAAAAAGCCGCAACAAAAAAAGTGGCTAAAAAAGCCGCAACAAAAAAAGTGGCTAAAAAAGCCGCAACAAAAAAAGTGGCTAAAAAAGCCGCAACAAAAAAAGTGGCTAAAAAAGCCGCAACAAAAAAAGTGGCTAAGAAGAAAGCATAAAAAGTTATTTTTTTAGTGTAAAATAGAATTCAGAGAAATTCGAACGAGTTTATTAAGGAAATTTAATGGCACATAAAAAAGCAGGCGGTAGTACTAGGAATGGAAGAGATTCGGAAAGTAAACGCCTAGGTGTTAAAATGTATGGTGGTCAAGAAGTTATTGCCGGAAATATAATAGTTCGTCAAAGAGGAACCCGTTTTCATCCAGGCGTTAACGTTGGTATTGGTCGGGATCATACGCTATTTGCAAAAGCAGATGGGCAGATAAAATTCCAAAGAAAGGGAATTAAAAATAGACAATATGTTAATGTCATTTAAGTATAATATTTTCTCTAAATAAGTTAATACCCCGCCGTTGCGGGGTTTTTTTTATCCAATTAAGATGGTTTTATTATGAAATTTGTAGATGAAGCATTAATAAAAGTCGCGGCTGGTTCGGGAGGTAGTGGATGCTTGAGCTTTCGTCGAGAAAAGTTTGTGGCTAAGGGTGGTCCAGATGGCGGCGATGGCGGTGATGGTGGCAGCGTATATTTCGTTGCAAGTGATGCTACTAACACTCTTGCAGATTTTAGGATAATCAAGACTTATGCTGCTGAGAATGGTACACCAGGTTCAGGTAAAAATATGACGGGTAAATCAGGTAATGATTTAGATGTAGTTGTTCCGGTGGGCACAACAATAATTGATATTGATACTAGTGAGCTAATTGGAGACCTTAAAGAAATAAATCAGCGAATTAAAGTAGCGCAGGGAGGAGAATCAGGTCAAGGAAATACAAGATTCAAAAGTAGTGTTAATCGTGCCCCTAGAAAGATAACGAAGGGTACTCAAGGTGAAACTAGACGGTTAAGTTTAGAATTGAAATTGATTGCTGATGTGGGACTGCTTGGTATGCCAAATGCTGGTAAATCAAGCTTAATTAGAGTGATGTCCAGTGCTAAGCCGAAAGTTGCTGACTATCCATTTACCACTTTATATCCTAATTTAGGAGTTGTATCGGTTGGTATGTTACAAAGTTTTGTTATGGCGGATATACCGGGCCTAATCCAAGGTGCTGCAGAAGGGACAGGCTTGGGTATTCAATTCCTAAAGCATTTGCAACGAACAAGGATTTTGTTGCATTTGGTTGATATTGCTTCTTATGATTTACCTGTTAAACCTGCACAAGCTTTTAGGGATATAGAGCAGGAGCTAGAAAATTTCTCTGAAGATTTAATCAATAAAACACGATGGTTGATAATCAATAAAACAGATTTATTGCCTCAGGAAGAAATGCATACAATATGTAAGGATTTTATCAAAGAGTTAAATTGGAATGGACCCGTATTTGAAATTAGCGCTATTACAGGTGATGGGGTTGATGAGCTTGGAAAAGCTATAATGCTTGAACTGGACTCATTAGTTTCAAATTAGATTGAAGCTTGCTTAACTATTTAGATAGGTCTTTAATCATTTTGTTTAGCCTACTTTTGTGTCGAGCCGCTTTATTTTTTTTGATAATATTTTTGTTTACCATACTATCTATCACTGGAACTGCATTTTTAAAAGCTTCTTGAGATGCTTTGTGATCTTTTGATTCAATAGCATTAATCACAATTTTAATACTAGTCCTGAGCTTTGATCTCAGTCCTACATTATGTGCACGTGTTTTTTCGCCTTGACGAGCTCTTTTCTTTGCTGATTTAATATTTGCCACTTTTAATATTGTCCATTTTTTTAATTAATTAAATTTTCATTCTCTAGTGATTATATTTTACATTGAATGAATAGAGCGGCGTATTATTCTTTTATAATAGGGGATTGTCAATCGGATAATTTAAGAAATTTCTAATTCGGTCTTTAGAAAAAAATAAAAAATTATCTAGATTATTATTAGGTACAATTATTATAAAATAATAATCATGATTCTTTCTATTAAAAAATCTAAGAATAAACTAATCAGCTCAACTATTGTTGTTAGTTCAATGACGATGCTATCGCGTGTATTTGGCTTAATACGAGACGTTGTCTTTGCCAGATTTTTTGGTGTGTCCATTGTTATGGATGCTTTTATTGTCGCTAATCGTATCCCCAATATGTTACGGCGCTTTTTTGCTGAAGGAGCATTTAATCAGGGTTTTATTCCTGTTATTGCTGATTACAAGGAGAAGCGAACTCATGCTGAGGTGAAATTATTAGTAGATTCAGTTGCTGGTACTTTTGGTTTAATACTCTTTATCGTATCACTTATAGGCGTGATAATGGCGCCAATACTAGTATCTATAGTTGCTCCTGGTTTCATTATGGACAACGGGCGTTTTGATTTAGCTACCTTAATGTTGCGCTTTACATTTCCATATCTAATGTTTATTTCTTTGACGGCATTTGCGGGAGGAATTTTAAATACATATGGCAGATTTTCTGTACCTGCGTTTACTCCAGTAATATTAAATATAACTCTCATTTTAGCTGTAATCTTTGTCTCACCAAAAATAGATAACCCTGGACTAGCACTCGCCTATGCAGTTTTTATTGCTGGGATCATTCAATTAATATTTCAATTACCTTTTTTATCGAAAATTAATCTAATTCCAAGACCTAGATGGGGTATTAGTCATGAAGGTGTTAGAAGGGCAGGCAAGTTGATGGCCCCAGCACTATTTGGCTCTTCTGTTGCGCAAATTAATATTTTGGTCAGCGGAATAATTGCTTCAATGCTTGGTATAGGAAAGATAAGCTTACTTTATTACTCTGATAGGATAATGGAATTGCCATTGAGTTTATTTGGTATAGCGCTCGCTACTGTAACCATGCCATTTTTGTCGAGTCAGTTTGCTCAGCAATCTATGAAGAAATTTGCTGAAGTGATTGATTGGTCAATGAAGTTAGTATTTTTATTCGTAGTTCCTGCCGCTATTGGTATTTTTTTTCTGGCAGAGCCCATGATTGCAGTGATTTATTATGGAGGGATGTTTGATCAAACAGATGTTGAGATGACAGCATTGAGTTTAAGAGCTTTTTCTTTTGGGCTTATTGGGTTTTCATTTGTAAAGATTCTATCTCCAGCATATTTTGCCAGAGAAGATACTAAAACTCCTGTTAAAATAGGCTTGATTTGTCTGATGCTAAATTTAGTTTTAGGTATTTCATTTGCTTATTATCTTACAGAATTAAATTATGCAGGAGCGCATGCAGGGCTCGCATTAGCTATTTCAATTGCGGCCTCATTAAATGGTCTGTTGTTATATATGGGGCTTAGAAAAAATAAAATTATAGATAGAGAAAAAAATTGGTTTAATTTTCTTGTTAAGATTGCTATTGCTAACTTTTCTATGTTTCTTTATCTATCTTTCGTCTATCAACCACTTTCATGGTGGTTATCTCATGATCTATTGCATCGTTCATTCTGGTTATTAATAACAATTATAATTAGTATGCTGGTTTATTTTAGTGCGTTATTTCTATCAGGTATTAAGATGGATATTCTAAAGCCCAAGGACGATTAACTATTATGCAGCTGATCAGATCGATTAATAATTTTCCATATAAGCGCTTAGAAAATGGTTGTGTGTTAACTATAGGTGCTTTTGATGGCTTGCATCTAGGACATCAATGTCTCTTAGATAACGTAATAAAAAAAAGTGAAGAAAGTAATTTACCATCGGTAGTTATGAGTTTTGAGCCCACACCAGGTGAATTTTTCTCACGAGATAAGCCGCCTGCCAGATTAATGCGTTTTCGAGAAAAATATCAAGCACTTAAAGATCTAGGAATTGATATTTTCTTTTGCCCTAGGTTTGATAAAAAAATGCAAAATATTGAGGCTGATGATTTTATTAGGCAATTATTAATTCAGAGGCTTAACTTAAAATATTTAGTGATAGGAGATGACTTTCATTTTGCGCGAAAACGGTCTGGCAATTATGAGCAACTTATGAAAGTTAAAAAGTTGCTTGAGTTTGATATAAAAAAAATATCAAGCATTGTTGTCAATGATAAAAGAACAAGTAGTACCTTGATAAGGGAGTTACTGCGTCAGGGGGATTTAATTAAAGCGAGTCAGTTCCTGGGGAAGTCATATCAGATGTCAGGACGAGTTATTACTGGGCAGCAGTTAGGAAGAGAACTTGGTTATCCAACTGCAAATGTCAATATTCATCGATTAGAGAGTGCCTTAATGGGTATTTTTGCAGTAAGAGTTCATGGGCTAGCAGATGAACCATTGGATGCAGTTGCCAGTCTTGGTAAACGACCTACGTTCTATGAGGGACAGAAGCCTTTACTCGAAGTCCATATTTTTAATTTTAATAAAGATATTTATGGTCGTTATATTGATGTAGATTTTATCTCAAAAATACGTGATGAGATTAAATTTGATAATGCAGACGAATTAATCGATCAAATGCATAAAGATGCAAATGATGCTAAAAAGATCCTATCATCTCAATAAATTAGATAAGAGCTAACATAATATGAGCATAAAAAATTATTCAAAAGAGTCCAAATTACTCGCTACATGGGGCTTGATCACAACATTAATTGTTATTTTGGATCAATGGGTAAAATATTGGATAGTTTTGAATCTCTCTCTTTATGAGAAAATCAATATTAATTTTTTTATTAATATCACACATCAGCAAAATACAGGAGCTGCATTTAGTATTCTTGCAGATGCGGGTGGTTGGCAGCGATGGTTTCTTTCTGTATTAGCTATTCTTGTTTGTGGGTATATTATCCATTGGCTTTATCAATTAAGAACAACTTCTCAGTGGTATTTATCCTACGGCCTCTCTTTTGTATTAGGTGGCGCTTTGGGAAATGTCATTGATCGAATAAGATTGGGCTATGTTGTTGATTATGCTCAAGTGCTCATAAATGGATGGCCTTTTCCGTCATTCAATGTAGCAGATGCAGCGATAACATTAGGAGCTGTTTTAATAATAATTGATGCGATTATCAATAAAGAATTACATTAGAGGAAAAGAACTTTGTTTTTTATTTTATGATTTATTTGGTTTATACTCGAATAATTACTAATTAATTATAATTATAAATTTATGAATTACTCAAAATTATTAAGACAGCAGGGAATAAGCCCAACTAAACAACGATTAGAAATTGCTAATGCATTATTAGCAAAGCCACAACATATCTCTGCTGACCAATTACTTCTCTTACTTAGAAAGCAAGGCAGCAAAGTATCAAAAGCAACAATTTATAATACATTAAGCTTATTTAAAACTGGTCGATTGGTTCGGGAGCTGAATGTTGACTCCGCGAAAGCTGTATATGATTCAGCTGCTTATACACATCATCATTTTTATAATGTTGATACAGGTGAAGTTATTGATATTCCAGAGGATAAAATTAATATTGAAGCCTTCCCCACTTTGCCTCCTGGAACACGCAAAGACGACATTGAAATCTTAATTAAAGTTCGTCAGAAATAGCTAAATCGTATTATCTTTTAGTTGGTAATTCGCATACTCAGATTTATGGCTGAGATATTTTTTGTTAAGGCGCCTACCGATATAAAATCAACACCCGTCTCAGCTATTTTTCGAATATTTTCAAGACTTATATCTCCAGATGCTTCAAGTACTTTTGGTGAATCGCATAAAGATTGATTAACTTCATACGCTTTATTTAACATCTCAATATTAAAGTTATCCAGTAATAGACGGTCAACTCCAGCACTTATAGCTAATTCCATTTCTTCAATTGTCTCAACCTCAATTTGAATAGGCTTGTTTGGATACATCAATTTTGTTTTTTGTATGACACTCTCAATCCCACCACCACCGATAATATGATTTTCTTTTATCAAAATCGCATCAAATAATCCAATTCTATGATTGGCGCCTCCACCGCATAAAACAGCATACTTTTGAGCTAAGCGTAGTCCTGGGATTGTTTTTCTTGTATCCAGTACTTTACAGTTTAAATTTTCTAATTGCTCTGTATATAGTCTTGTAACAGAAGCAGTTGCTGATAATGTTTGTAGAAAATTTAATGCACATCTCTCACCCGATAAAATATTCTTAGTTGATCCTGAGAGCTTAAAAATTATCGTATTTTCTTCAATGAAGGCGCCATCATCAAACATCCATTCTATTTTAATACATGGATCAAGTTGCCTGAAAACTTCATTTACCCATTGCCTTCCACATAAAACCATAGGTTGACGACAAATAATCTCTGCTTTTGAATGGGATATATCATTATTTATACTTGCTGTAATATCACCATCACCAATATCTTCTTTTAGTGATCGACTAATAGATAGTTTGATTTCATTTTTTAGTAGGTCACTGATAGTCATATTTTTATAAGAAATAAGTAAAGAAAATTATTATTAATCATGATACCTGTTTTTAACAGGTTAATAATGAGATAAGTTATTTATATTGTAGATAGTTTATATAAATAGTTTTTTTTAAGAGACAAATGGAAACTGGTTAAGTTAGAATTATATTTATACTATTTAAATCAATAAGAGAGTAAAAATTTTGGATATTAATGAGCGTATAAAAGATCAACTAGAAAGTCATCAAGTCATGCTTTACATGAAAGGCACACCTGATTTTCCTCAATGTGGATTCTCCAGCCAAACTGTCTCTGCCCTTAAAATGATTGGTAAGCCCTTCTCTTATGTCAATATATTTGAGGATCCTGAAATCAGAGAAGGTTTAAAATCATATTCAAATTGGCCTACATTTCCTCAACTCTATGTAAATGGGGACTTGATAGGTGGTTGTGATATCGTAATGGAAATGTATAAAAATGGTGAGCTAGCTGAATTATTAGTCGAAGAAGATTGAATTATTTAAGATTTATTTTTATGAAAGATTGGATTGAAACGGTTCACGACATCACAAAAAATATCTGCTGTTTTTTCAGCATCATAGGCTGCACCATGAGCCTGATCGGCATCCCATTCGAAACCAGCAAGTTCTACAGCTCTTGCTAATACTGTATGTCCATATGTAATTCCGCAAAGAGTCGCAGTGTCAAAACAAGAAAATGGATGAAATGGATTGCGTTTTAGGGAGCATCTCTTAGCCGCCTCGTTAATGAAGTTCAAATCAAACGCAGCGTTGTGACCGACTAAAATTGCTCTTTTGCATGAAAGCTCATGCATGGCCTCATGTATTTTCTTAAAAATATCATTTAGTGCTTCTTTTTCTTCAATCGCAAGCCTTAAGGGATGGTCAGGATCTATTTTATTTACTGCTAGAGAGGCAGGTTCAAGATTAGCGCCTGGAAATGGCTTTACATGATGACGTGTAGTGGAGCCGCGTAATAATGTCCCATCGTCTTGTGGGTCAATCATTACCGCAGCTACTTCTAGCAATGCATCAGTTTGATGGTTGAAACCACCAGTCTCAACATCAACAATCACGGGCAGGTAGCCTCGAAATCTATTTGCTATGTGAAATGTATTATTCATCTTTTGTATTAAGAATGTCTCTTTCGATAATTAAATTCAAACTAAAACGAATACCAAAACCTGTAATTTTAGAAGGTATATGTCCAAGGCCTCCCTTATTTATAGCGGCACTTAAGTCTATATGTATCCATGGTATCTGAGGGTCTACGAATTCATTTAAAAAACAAGCCGCCAAAATGTGATCCCCACCTCCACCTGGTGAACATTGTTTTATATCTGCTGTTGTGCTGGCAAGTTCAGACATAAATTCTTTTCCAATTGGGAATGGCCAAACCCTCTCACCACTTTCAAATCCACTTCTTTTAATAGTTGGATGAAGGCCTGGATAGTTTGTAAATGCACCACTATAACGTGTTGTAACGGCAGTCATACAAGCGCCAGTCAGAGTTGCATAATCAATGATAAAATCAGGTTTCTCTTCTGCTGCAAAAAATAAGGTATCAGCAAGAACCATTCTTCCTTCTGCATCAGTGTGGATAGTTTGTATCGTTTTACCATTTGCTGCAGTGATAACATCTTGTGATTTATAGGCTCTGGGGCCAGTTCGATTTTCTGTTATTGCAAGCCAGCAATCTACTTCTATGGGCAGATTTAGTTTTGTTATTGTCAGAAGTGTTCCTAACGCAACTGCGCTTCCTCCCATATCAATATGCATATCAAGCATGCTATTAAAAGGCTTTAAATTACTACCACCTGTATCAAAAATTATGCCTTTCCCAACCAAGCTTAGTGTTTTTTTGACTTCCTTGTTGTGAGGTTTAAATTTTAACCTCACAATTGCCGCACTATCATCTTCATTGCCTTGTGATACCGCAAGAAAAGCCCCAGCACCCATGGTTTTCAATTCTTCTGTTTTGTAGACAGTCAGTTCCCAGTTAAGGTCGTCTGATAATTTACTTAAGAGATCTATATAATTGACCGCATCTAGTTTATTAGCGGGTAATGCTGTCAACCATCTTGCAATATTATTCCCATGAGATTCAGCAATTTCTCTCTCAAGATTAATTTTTTTACTCACGCCAATTAATCTGATGCTATTAATTTTTTCTTTAGCAGCATTAGATTTATATTCAGGCATCATAAATTTAGCGGCTAATGCAGCTGATATCATCGCCCTAGCAATGGTTTCCTCATTATTGTCATTGAAACCTAAAATCCAAATACCAATAATTCCAGATCTTTCATTAGAGGTTGCTTGAATCATTTTTCTTGCGGAAGTTAAACATTCATGAGCGTCATGCTTTGGATCAAATTTTCCAACATGCAGAGCTGTTTGTTTTTCATTTTTTAATCTAGTTGAAATAGCTGGAAGACCACCAGAAGAACGCTTTGTTATTAATGACTTTAAATTCTCACCTTGTGGAATATTTTTCCAAATATCATTAGAGATTTTTTTAGGTAAAATTAGTAAAATTTGATCGATTTTTTCTAAATCAATACTTTTAGGGATTCCAGTTTGCTGGATGATACGGACATTTTTCTTAAAATCATTATAATGGAGTTCTGCCATTGGTTTACCTTAGATTGAATAACTGATCAAAAAGATGTTTATATTTGGATGATATCTAGTTTACGAATCAAATCAAATCTAACGCTTATATTGCATTATGAGAATCTAAGCACGAGATATTGGTTAATTTACTACAGAAAACCTATAATACCCTTAATATACTAAAGATTATGGATAATCTACTATGAGTGACTTTAGCAGAATAGACGATAAAGATCCGGTTGAGACCAAAGAATGGCTTGATTCTATAGATTCTGTTATTGCACAACATGGTCCAGAAAGAGCGCATTTTATTCTTAATCAAATGGTTGATTATGCTCGTCGATCTGGAACATACCTCCCTTTCTCTCATAATACTGCCTACCTCAATACTATACCTGTTGGAAAGCAACCTAGCTATCCGGGTGATAGAGCAATTGAAAAAAGAATCGAAGCAATTATTCGTTGGAATGCGATGGCTATGGTTGTTCAGGCCAATAAAGAAAGCTCTGAATTTGGAGGTCACATCTCTACTTATGCATCTTCAGCAACACTATATGAGGTTGGTTTCAATCATTTCTGGAGAGCGCCAACAAAAGAAAATCAAGGAGATATGGTATTCATTCAAGGGCATTCTTCGCCAGGTATATATGCGCGAGCTTACTTAGAGGGTCGTTTGAATGAATCTCAATTAAATGGATTCAGAAAAGAGGCGAGTGGTAATGGTCTATCTTCTTATCCACATCCTTGGTTGATGCCAGATTTTTGGCAATTTCCTACAGTTTCGATGGGCTTAGGACCAATGATGGCGACTTATCAAGCACGTTTTATGCGCTATATGGAACATCGTGATTTGATTCAACGAAGTGATCGAAAAGTTTGGTGTTTTTTGGGCGATGGTGAAATGGATGAGCCAGAGTCAATGGGGGCAATTACGATGCCTGTCAGAGAGGGCTTAGATAACCTTGTATTTGTTGTTAATTGTAATTTACAGAGATTGGATGGCCCAGTTCGTGGCAATGGTAAAATTATTCAAGAATTAGAAGCTGCATTTGGTGGCGCTGGATGGAATGTCATTAAGTTGATATGGGGCTCCAGATGGGACCCTCTATTAGCTAGGGATACTGATGGTCTTCTCAGAAAAATAATGGAAGAGTGTGTTGATGGCGAGTATCAAAATTTTAAATCTAAAGGTGGAGATTACGTAAGAGAGAACTTCTTTGGAAAATATCCAGAAACTAGAGAAATGGTAACTAATTTATCTGATCAAGATATTTGGAGGCTAAATCGAGGTGGCCATGATGCCAAGAAGGTATATGCAGCTTATGATCAGGCGATTAATCATAAAGGTAGACCAACTATTATCCTTGCAAAGACAGTCAAAGGTTTTGGTATGGGGGCTGCAGGGGAGGGCCAAAATATTGCTCACCAACAAAAGAAATTAGATATTGATGCTTTGAAAGAATTTAGAGATCGTTTTAATATCCCTATATCAGATAAAGATATAAAGGATGTGCCTTACTACAAACCTTCTGCAAAAAGTCCAGAATTAGAGTATTTGCAAGAACAAAGAAAGAATCTTGGTGGTTTTCTTCCGCAACGACGAATTAAGTCAAAAAATTTAAAAATTCCATCATTAGAGATGTTCAAGAGTCAATTGGAAGGAACCGGTGACAGAGAAGCATCAACAACCATGGCATTTATTCGAATTCTTACCTCAATAGTTCGTGACAAACAAATAGGAAAAAATGTTGTTCCCATTGTCCCAGATGAAGCTAGAACTTTTGGGATGGAAGGAATGTTTAGGCAAATTGGTATTTATTCATCCAAAGGGCAACTATATACGCCTCAAGATGCTGATCAATTGATGTTCTATAGGGAGGATAAAAAGGGTCAAATATTAGAAGAGGGAATAAACGAAGCTGGTGCCTTTTGTTCTTGGCTGGCAGCTGGCACCTCTTATAGTAACCATGATCAGCAAATGATTCCGTTTTATATTTATTACTCAATGTTTGGGTTTCAAAGAATTGGAGATTTTGTTTGGGCTGGTGGTGACATGCAATCTAGGGGCTTTTTAATTGGTGGAACTGCCGGAAGAACAACTCTTGCGGGAGAGGGTCTTCAGCACCAAGATGGGCACAGCTTGATTAGCGCCTCCTCTATACCCAATTGTGTTGCTTACGATCCAACCTATGCCTATGAGCTAGCAGTAATTATTCATGATGGATTACGCCGAATGATGGGCATGCAAGAGAATATCTTCTATTATATTACCTGTATGAACGAAAATTATATTCATCCCGCTTTGCCCAAAGGTTCAGAAGCAGGAATCCTGAAAGGAATGTATCTACTGCGAGAAGGCAAAACTAAGGATAATATTAATAAGCCACAGTTAATGGGCTCAGGTACGATATTAAGAGAAGTTATTAATGCAGCAGATATTCTCTTAAATGATTATGATATCTCGTCAGATATATGGTCTGTTACCAGTTTCAATGAGTTAAGAAGAGAGGCTCTTGAAAAAGACCGCTTGAACCAGCTAAATCCGGGATCACAAAAGAAATTATCTTATTTAGAGCGATGCTTAAAAGGGAGGAGTGGTCCTTTTATAGCAGCAACAGACTATATGACATTGTTACCTGATCAGATTCAAAAATGGATTCCTGGTTCATATACTACTCTTGGTACCGATGGTTATGGAAGAAGTGATGGCCGAAGTGCATTGCGAGATCATTTTGAAGTAGATAGCAGATATATTGTTCTAGCGACACTAAATGCTTTATGTGATCAAGGTGAAATTGACCAGAAAATAATCCTTCAGGCGATGAAAAAATTTAAAATAAATCCAAAAAAACCAGATCCTGTAAAAGTTTAAGTCACAAGTTTATGAGCAATAAATTAAACAAGCTAATCGATATTACAATTCCTGATGTAGGTGATTTTGATAGCATTGAAGTGATAGAGATTTTAGTGAGTGAGGGAGATTCAGTTAAAATTGAAGAGAGTTTAATTACCCTTGAAACTGATAAAGCAAGTATGGATATTCCTTCACCAGAAAATGGTGAAATAAACTTACTAAATGTGAAGGTAGGAGACCTCGTCAAGAAAGACGATATTATTGGTAATATGAAAATATTAGCCTTTACTGAAAGCAAGGTAAAAAATCAGCCGCCCAAAAAAACAAAAGATTCAAAAATAAATTTAGAAGAAAAAATAAGCATCAAATCTCAGGATCATAATGCTACATCATTTTCATCATCACCAAGAGTACTTCCAGATATAGATGAGAAGCAATTTTCAACTGCTCATGCTAGTCCCTCGGTTCGAAAATTTGCTAGAGAGCTTGGAGTAAATCTTATTGAGGTAAATGGTTCGGGACCAAAATTAAGGATCTTGCATGAGGATATTAAAGGTTTTGTTAAGGCGATTTTATCTGGCAAATCTCTATCAGGGCCAAGTTTACCGAAAGTTCCAACAGTAGATTATGCCAAATATGGTGAAATTGTAATTGAACCGCTATCACGTATTCAAAAAATATCAGGACCTCGTCTGCAAGCGAGCTGGATTAATTTACCTCATGTAACTCAGCATGATCTAGCAGATATCACAGAAATGGAAAAAGAAAGATTGCGACAAAAAAATCTAGCAAAAAATAAAAAATTAAAGATCTCTCCTCTGGCCTTCATTATTAAAGCCTGTGCATTAACTCTAGAGAATTTTCCAAGAGTAAATTCATCTTTGGCTGATGATGGAAAATCATTAGTACTAAAAAAATATATTAATATTGGTTTTGCTGCAGATACGATAAATGGACTTGTTGTGCCTGTTATCAATAACGTAGACAAAAAATCAATTCTTGATATTGCCAGAGAGTTAGATGAGCTCTCCGAATTGGCTCGTACTGGAAAATTATCAGCTGAAAAAATGCAAGGCGCTACGTTTACTGTATCAAGTCTTGGAGGTATTGGTGGGACAGCGTTTACGCCAATTATAAATGCTCCTGAGGTCGCTATATTAGGGGTCTCACGTGCAGTAATGCAGCCAATCTGGGATGGAAAAGAATTTAATCCAAGATTAATGCTGCCATTGTCATTTTCTTATGATCATCGTGTAATTGATGGTGCTAGTGCGGCCCGTTTTACAACATTTTTTGGCCAACAAACTATTGATATTAAAACGTTAGTCAAGGATGGATGAGTAATTGAGTAAATTTCTTGATATTAAAATTCCTGATCTTGGTGATTTCGATAATGTTGAGGTTATAGAGATACTGGTAAAGATTGGAGATTCTATAAAAGAAAATGACAATCTTATTTCACTTGAGACGGACAAAGCATCAATTGATGTTCCAGCAACTCATGCCGGAATTATTTCCTCAATTCATGTCTCAATTGGAGATAAAGTATCTCTAGGTGACTCGATTTTATCAATAAAAAAAGTGGAGACAACATTTAAGAAAACAAAGAAAATAAAAAATAAACCTACTGACAAAAAGATAAAGTCAGCAACTCATTCTACTGATCTTCTTATTCTAGGTGCAGGGCCAGGGGGCTATACAGCTGCTTTTAGAGCTGCAGATCTAGGCATGAAGGTAACCTTACTGGAGAGATGGTCGGTTCTTGGTGGTGTATGTCTAAATGTGGGCTGCATTCCTTCAAAAGCTTTATTACATGCAGCTAAAGTTATCGATGATGCTGCTGCAATGAAGGATCATGGAATAAAATTCGCTAAACCTCAGATAGACTCTAAAGCTCTGGTGTCTTGGAAAGATTCTATTATCAAGAAATTAACTTCAGGATTAGAGCATTTAGCCTCTCAAAGAAAGGTGAATATCATACAAGGCAATGGTATTTTTCAATCTCCCAATAGAGTGGTTTTAGATAATAAGGACACAATCGATTTTAAGCAGTGCATATTAGCAGTGGGTTCTGAAAGTGCATCTCTTCCTGATGTGCCTATTGATGAAAGAATCATGGACTCAAGTATGGCTTTAGAGCTTGATATTATCCCAGACAGTCTGTTGGTTGTTGGAGGTGGAATTATCGGTTTGGAGATGGCTTGTGTATATAGCGCTCTTGGAACTAAAGTCAGTATTGTCGAATTAACTGACACACTAATGCCAGGAACTGATCCTGATCTCGTTTTGCCATTTTATAAAATTGTAAAAAAACGTTATGAAAATATTCACTTAAATACCAGAGTAAGCAAAATTGAAGCATTAAAAACAGGTATTAAAGTTCGATTTGAGAGAAAAGAAGGTACAACTTCTGAGGTTTTTGATCGCATATTGGTTGCAATTGGAAGACGATCTAATGCTTTTGATGTTGGCCTAGAAGCTGCTGGAATTGATTTTAATGAGCAAGGTATTGTTAAAGTTGATAAGGAGATGAAGACCAATAAACCTCATATATTTGCTATCGGAGATATTACTGGAAACCCAATGTTAGCTCATAAGGCAACTCATCAAGCAAAAGTTGCTGCTGAAGTCGCTGCAGGTAAGAAAAGTGCATTTGATGTTAGAGTAATTCCGTCAGTCGCCTATACCGATCCTGAGATAGCATGGGTAGGCTTAACAGAAAATGAAGCAAAAGAATCTAATATTACTTATGAAAAAACCAAATTTCCATGGTCAGCAAGTGGAAGATCTTTAGCAAACTCAAGAGATGAAGGATTTACCAAGCTATTGTTTGATAAAGAAACTGGTAGAGTTATCGGGGGAGGTATCATTGGAAGTTGTGCAGGAGATCTAATTTCAGAAGTAGCTCTTGCCATTGAAATGGGAGCTGATGCTGCAGATATTGGTATGACTGTCCACCCTCACCCAACACTATCAGAAACTATTGCTTTTGCTGCTGAAGCTCAAGAAGGAGTGTTAACAGACTTGTATATGCCCAAGAAATAGAAATAAATCACTTCGGCGGATTTTTTGTCTTAACTCTATTCATCAAGCTTTCGATGGTATTTGTTTTATTTTTTAAGATAGAGTCTTTTTGTAAATTAAATTCTTTATTCCTTTTATCCAATTTGTTTTGTTTTCTATGGATATGAAGTTTAGCTTGTATCTTGAAGAGATTTTTAGGCTTTCTCTCACCACCTTCAATAAGCTCAATACAATCTACTGGGCAGGCTGGAATACATAGCTTACAGCCGGGACATTCTGATGATAGGACGGTGTGCATATAGTTATTTGCACCAATAATTGCATCAAAAGGGCATGCTTTTATGCACAGAGTGCATCCGATGCATAGAGATTCATTTATTGTCGCAACTAAATTACTTTTGACCATAAGTAAATATTATTTTACTTTCATTCCTGGTTTAGCTCCAGTATCGACAGATAATAAGAAAATATCTTTTTCTCCCGGTCCTGCAGCTAAAACCATACCTTCAGAAACTCCAAATCGCATTTTTCTTGGTGCTAGGTTAGCAGCAACTATAACGTGACGGCCAATAAGATCTTTTGGATCATAAGCTTCTTTTATGCCAGCAAAAACCTTTCGACTGCTCTCTCCAAGGTCTAATGTTAACTCAAGCAATTTATCCGCTCCTTCAACTTCATTTGCATCATCAATATGAGCCACGCGTAAATCAACTTTCAAAAAGTCATCAATTGTGATCAGGTCTTTTTCAGGTTTATCTGATGTTTTTGGTGTTGTGTCGTTTGATGATATCATCATGTTATCTACCTTTTCTTTTTCAACTCTGGTTAAAAGTGGGATGTATTTATTTATCTTGACTCCGAGTATTGGGCTTAAAAACATCATTCCAGTACCAATTTTTCTCATTAAAGAAAGATTTAGCTTTTTCAGCAATCTCAGGGATGACAGGGGTTAGGTAAATTATAAGTATTCTGAATAAATTGAGTCCCTGTGTACAAACTTTTTGCACATCTTGACGCTGCGCTTCTTTTTTTATCATCACCCATGGTTTTTTATCTTCTATGTATCTGTTAGCTTTATCTGCAAGTTGCATAATTAGCTTCATAGCTTTTGAATATTCACGTGCTTCATAGTGATCTGCTATTGACTGAGAGCTCTGAGAAAATATACTAAATAATTCTGGATCTTGAAGTTCTTTTGATAATTCACCATCAAAGTTTTTATTAATAAAGCCTGAACATCTACTCGCAATATTTATTAATTTTCCTACTAGATCTGAGTTAACTCTGGCTACAAAATCATCCATATTAAGATCTATATCTTCCATGCTTGGACCAAGTTTAGAGGCATAATAATATCTAATAAAATTAGGATCTAAATTATCCAAGTACGTTTTAGCGTTGATGAACGTGCCACGTGATTTAGACATTTTTTTACCATTAATGGTCAGAAAGCCATGCGCAAATACTGAGGTCGGTTTTCTTATATTGGCTCCATCAAGAACAGCAGGCCAGAAGAGTGTGTGAAAATAAACTATATCTTTGCCTATAAAGTGATAGAGCTCACAATTACTATCTTTCTCAAAGTATGCATTATAATTTAGATCACTCCTGTTTTTGCATAAGCTGAGAAAACTAGCAAGATATCCAATTGGAGCATCGAGCCAAACATAAAAGTACTTGTTTTTTGTGCCTGGTATTTTAAAACCAAAATAAGGATCATCTCTAGATATATCCCAATCTTTTAGGCCCATCTCGAACCATTCGCCTAATTTATTTTTAATATTTTTGTGCAATTTTGCATCTTCAATCCATTGCATTAACTCATTTTCAAAATTACTTAATTTAAAGAAGAAGTGTTCAGATTTTTTCCAGATAGGTTTTGAATTAGATAAGGTTGAAATTGGATTGATTAACTCATCTGGTGAATATGTTGCCCCACAACTTTCACATGCATCTCCATATTGATCTATTGCAGCGCATTTAGGGCAGGTTCCAAGAATAAATCTATCTGGCAGGAACATGTTTTCTTTTGTATCAAAAGCTTGATCAATGTTTTTGGTGTATATATGATTTTTTTCCTGGAGAGATGTATAGATTTCTTCTACAAGGAGTTTGTTTTCTTCTGAATGAGTGGTATGAAATTTATCGAACTCAACGCCAAAGTCTTTTAGGTCTTGATGTTGCTTTTTTGCTATAGATGTTACTAATTTCTCAGGGGAAATATTTGCTTCTCTGGCTTTAATCATAATGGGGGTGCCGTGTGCGTCTGCTGCACAGACATAATGGCAATTATGGCCTTGAAGTTTTTGATATCTTACCCATATATCAGTTTGTATATATTCTACTAAATGACCCATATGTATCGAACCATTTGCATATGGTAGGGCACTCGTAACTAGGATATCTCGTTTTTTATTTTTCATTTAATTCAATTTGTGAGGGATTAACCAAGATTAACTATTAATAAACTTTAATTTATGAATTATGCCATGATCAGCAACAATTATATTGTTTTTAAGATTTTTCTATTTTTTTTGATAAAAACATAAATTTTTCTAAAACCTTCGTTACAATAACGACAATAATTAATTTATTCTCAAAAGAGTGGATTGTGCAAACAAAAAATAACATCGAAATTACAGAACTCCTAAATAAAATAGTCATTCCAGATACAGAATTAATACTTCAAGACGTAGGTCGTGTTAAATCGATTGAAATGAGTGATGAAGATTGCTTTATTAATATAGAGCTTGGTTTTCATATTGAGTCAGAGATTACTTCATATCAGAATCTCTTTTCTGAGGCTGTATCTTCAAAACTGGGTAGTAGAAAAATTCGTATTAAGATTGATAGTTATATAGAGCCTCATGGAATAAAGCCAACATTAACTCCAATTAAAGGGGTTAAAAATATAATTGCTATTGCTTCTGGCAAGGGTGGGGTTGGAAAATCAACCACAGCAGCAAATATTGCTCTAGCTTTGCATCAAGATGGAGCGAGAGTTGGTGTTCTTGATGCTGATATATATGGACCCTCTCAGCCTTTAATATTTGGTATCGAGAATGAGCAACCGACTAGTAATGATGGTAAAACCATGAATCCACTAGTTGCTTATGGTATTCAGATAAGCTCTATTGGTTTTTTGATAGACGCAAAACAGCCGATGGTTTGGCGGGGACCCATGGTTACATCAGCATTAAATCAGTTATTAAAACAAACATTATGGGATAACCTTGATTACTTGATCGTTGATATGCCACCAGGTACTGGTGACATACAGTTAACTTTGTCTCAGCAGGTACCAGTAAGTGGTGCGGTCATTATCACCACACCTCAAGATATAGCTCTATTGGATGCTAGAAAAGGCTTACAGATGTTTCGAAAAGTCTCAGTACCAATTCTTGGTATTGTGGAGAACATGAGTACACATATATGCAGTAACTGCCAGCATGAAGAAGCGATATTTGGAGATGGTGGGGGCATTAGTATTGCGGAAGAATTTGATATAAATTTATTGTGTAATATTCCACTTAATCATTTAATTAGAAAGCAAACGGATGAGGGAACTCCATCAGTAGTCGCTGATCCAGAAAGTGATTATGCACTTCGGTATAAAAGAGGTGCGAGGCAACTAGCCATTAGATTGGCGACGAAAAAGAAAGATTATAGTCAGCATTTTCCAAAAATTGTGATTGAGGAGAGTTAATTGAGTATTAAATCAGATCATTGGATTCAAGATATGGCATCCAATCATCAAATGATTGAGCCATATGAGCCCAATCAAGTAAAAATGGTTAATGGAGAACGGATTGTATCCTATGGAACATCAAGTTATGGCTATGATGTGCGCTGCTCAAATGAGTTTAAGGTTTTTACTAACTTGGAGTCAGTTATTGTAGATCCTAAGAACTTCGATGAGTCTAGTTTCGTTGATAAAACTGCAGATATTTGTATTATTCCACCCAACTCTTTCGCTTTAGCCAGAACAGTTGAATTTTTCAAAATTCCTCGTAATGTGCTGACAATTTGTTTGGGTAAATCAACTTATGCTCGTTGCGGCATTATTGTTAATGTCACTCCTCTTGAGCCAGAATGGGAAGGCCATGTAACATTAGAGTTTTCAAATACGACACCATTGCCAGCTAAGATCTATGCGAATGAAGGTGTAGCACAAATGCTATTTTTTGAGTCTGATGAGGAGTGCATGAATTCTTATAAAGATCGTGGTGGAAAATACCAAGGTCAAACTGGAGTTACGCTTCCCAAGACCTAAGTGTCAAAATATCATTTCAATGGGTCGTTTAAGCCTTTTTTTATTAAGCCAAATATCATTATTTTTGTATTCTAGTTTGCCTGAGACTAACAATTGAAGGACTTTTTTGTATATTTTATGCTCTGTTTTTAATACTCTAGATGAAAGTGTAATTGCATCATCATCATCATTTATTGATACTTTAGCTTGCATAATGGATGGGCCGCCGTCGAGCTCTTCAGTGACGACGTGAACGCTACAGCCATGCCATTTTTCCTTATCATCAATCGCCCTCTGATGGGTGTTTAGACCAGGAAATTTTGGTAAAAGAGAAGGATGAATATTAACAATTAACCCTTCGTACTGATTAATGAAATATGGCGTCAAGATACGCATGAATCCGGCCAAAACAATATAATCAGGTTTGTATTTTTCAATCTCTTTCAAGAGTGCGCGATCATAACTTATTCTTTTAGAGAATTCTTTATGACTGATGCAGATAGTTGGAATAGCTTCTTTTTCAGCTTTAATTAAACCTTTAGCCGTGTCAATATTACTAATAACTGCAGAGATTGTTAATTTTAATTCATTATTTTTTACTGCATCTATTAAAGCTTTAAGATTTGATCCGCTACCAGATATTAGGATAACAGCTGTTTTATTTATTGTGTTGATCAAATGAAAGCAACTCCTCCGGGACCACTATTAATTTTACCAATTTCCCATACCCTCTCATTACACTGCTGCAATATATCAAGAGTTTTCTTTATATCATTTTGATCAACAATAATTGCCATACCAATACCACAATTAAATGTTCTTCTCATTTCTTCTGTAGAGATATTTCCAGATACTGCTAACCAGTCAAATATAGGATCCTCTTTCCAGCTATTTATATTAATCTCAGCATGAATTTCTGCAGCCAAAATACGAGGTATATTTTCAGTTAGTCCTCCACCAGTTATATGAGCCATGCCTTTTATGTTAACTTTTTCCATTAACTTTAGAATTGATTTGACATATATTTTGGTCGGCTTGAGTAGTAGTTCGTTAACAGGAACCCCGTCAATTTCTTTTGTTGTTGCTATATCAAGGACTTTTCTAATAAGTGAATAGCCATTTGAATGTGGTCCACTCGACGCCATGCCAATAATTGCATCTCCAGGCTTAATTGATGTGCCATCAATTAATTTATTTTTATCAACTACCCCTACACAAAAACCGGCTAAATCATAATCATTATTATTGTACATATCGGGCATTTCTGCAGTTTCACCCCCAATTAAGGCTGCACCAGCTTGCTTGCATCCAGATGCAATTCCAGCTATTACTTTAGTAGCAATATCAATATCTAATTTTCCACAGGCAAAATAGTCAAGGAAAAATAGAGGCTCAGCACCTTGAACAAGAACATCATTGACACACATTGCCACTAGGTCAATGCCAATATGTTCATGGCAATTAGTTTTGTGTGCGAGCATTAATTTAGTACCTACACCGTCTGTTCCTGAGACTAGGATGGGTTCGTTGTAATTTTTTGATTGAAGTGCGAATAAGCCACCAAATCCTCCGAGTCCAGCCATTACTTCAGCACGTTTAGTTTTTGCAACAAAAGGCTTAATCTTTTCGATGAGCTGGTTACCGGCATCAATATCAACTCCAGCATCACGATAAGTCATCGATTTGGTTTTATTTTTCATGTTTTTTGGTTTTCTTATTTAAAAAACTTTATTATTTGTAGATTGATTATTATTTTTTATAGTATCGCTTATGTGATTATATACTTAAAGTAAATAAGTCGATAAGGTTATATTTTCAATTTATATAAATAATTTTAAATTATGGTTTTAATTAAAAAATTACTCACAAAACTAATTATTATTTGTTTTTTTTATACTGCCAATGCTCAGTCCGTTGAAATAATAGGACTGTATGACGTTACAGTAGCCTATGATATGGTAAATTTTAGATCGAATAGAAATGCACATAAAAAAGCACTTGAGAAATTATTAATTAGAGTGATGATATCTAATGATGAGAGTATCTCAATGTTGATAGAGCAACATTTTCCTGATCCAAGTAGATTTATTCGTCAATTCAAACCTAACGATGATAACGATGTTGTTGTCTCGATGGATGGTGAAGCAATCCAAGAAATTCTTCTAGATGCTGGTAAAAATGTATGGGGTATTGATAGACCGATAACTATAATTCTTATGGCTATTGATAAGGGAATGGGCGAAAGAGAGGTAGTCATTGGTGATGATTTGATGGGTAATTTAAATCAATCAAAAAATACTAATAAAAATCAATTAATGAGACAAAAAATGCACTCAATAGCAGATTCTCGAGGTATCCCAATTATATTTCCAGTAAAAAATGATAAAAATCAATTTAATATAAGCTTTAGCGATATATGGGGTGGTTTTAGTGAGAATTTAATGAGCATCGCTCAAAGCTTTGATGCTTCAGTAGTACTTTCTGGTAAAGTTCGTAATGATGAGGGGGGTATTAATGATTGGACTTTATATTTTGATAAAGCCTCAACTTCATTTAGTGCGACTCCAGAAGATGCAATTAATTTTTTAGCAGATAGGTTAATGGATAGGTATTCATATTCAGATAGAGTTCCAGTCAGAGAAATTGATATTATTTTTGATAATGTCAATTCGATAAATAAGTTCGGTGAAATATTCCAAGCTCTAAGTAATTTGAGTATGATTGAGTCCTTTACTCTTGTGGACATTCATGAGAGTTACGCTCAATATTCGATCAGCTATAATGGTTTTACAAGTGACTTGGTAGCAACAATAAATAATCTTGATTTATGGGAAGAAGCCGCAAGAGTTCCTAATAAATTACAAAATAACGAAAGTTATAATATAGAATATAAATTAAAACCTTAATATAAAATATATATATATCATGCACTTAAAATGGATTCCCAATATTATATCTATAACCAGAATTATTTTAATAATACCTATATTAGTATTAATTTATCGCTCTCAATTTGATTGGGCCTTACTCCTATTTTTAGTCGCTGGTATATCAGATGCATTGGATGGATATCTAGCCAAGCATTTTGGTTGGCGAACTAGGGTGGGTGCTTTACTTGATCCTGTTGCTGATAAATTATTGATTGCAGGTACGTATATTATTTTAACTTGGCTTGGTCTAATCCCATTTTGGTTATCTTCAATTGTAATTTTAAGAGATTTAATTATTGCTGGCGGTGTATTATTTTATAGTTTTGTAATTGAGCCTTTTGTGGGTGAGCCTACCATTATTAGTAAAGTTAACACTTTTTTAGAATTACTATTTGTTCTGATGGTACTCAGCACATCTGCCTTTATGTGGCCAAATCAACTCGTAATTACCGTAATAGGTTCAGCGGTGTTCGTAACAGTAGTTATTAGTGGTATTGACTATATTATATCTTGGATTCGCAGAGTAAAAACACATGATATTCATGCATAGCTCTCTAAAAATATATTCAAGGATATAGTATGGGACAATTAGGGCTTCCAATTAAATTTGATGATTACGCTGTATTTGAGAGTTATTTTCCAGCGGATAATCATGATGTATTAACTTTTCTCACAGAGATGATTTCCAAAAAAAATTATTCACCGAGTTGCTGGCTTTGGGGTATTAATTCTAGTGGTAAGAGTCATTTATTACAGTCTGTGTGTGAGCGATTGCGAGATAATGCTATCTATCTTCCGATGGAGGAATTAATTGATGAAGACCCATCTTTATTGGAGGGTCTTACATCACGAAAATTTATATGTATTGATGATATTCATCTCTGTGCTAAGAAAAATCATTGGGAACTTGCATTATTCAATCTTTTTAATCGCTTGATAGAGCTTCAGTCCACTTTGTTAGTTTCTTCATTATATTCGCCCAAAATAAATGACTTTTTTTTATTGGATCTCACCAGTAGATTTTCTCAATATTCTGTATATAAGTTGAAATCAATGAATGATGAAGATTGTAAGTCCGCTCTTCAGTTGAGAGCAATTCAGAGGGGCTTAGATTTACCTGATGATACAGTAAATTATATGCTCACTCACAACAAAAGAGATATGAAAATACTGTATGATTTTTTGGATAAACTAGATACAGAGTCACTAGCAGCAAAACGCAAACTTACAATACCTTTTATAAAAAGCGTTATGATTGATTTGGATTGAGTTTCAAAGCGATAGAGGCAATTCTTTTACCTAATGTTCGCGCAATCACTATTTCATCATCAGTGAGTCCATTTTTAAAATCGCCAGATGACACATGGCTTGGGCCATATGGTGAGCCTCCTCCAGTTGTTGTAGACAATTCTTTTGTGGAGTAGGGTATCCCAGTAATCAACATTCCATGGTGTATAAGAGGAATAGCCATGGTAAGTAAGGTAGTTTCTTGACCGCCATGCTGGCTTTGTGATGAGGTAAAAAGACCAGCTGGCTTACCTGAAAGTGTATTATTTAACCATTCATTGCTAGTGCTATCAAAAAAGTACTTTAATTCTGCTGACATATTTCCAAAATGAGTTGGACTACCAAGTATTAGGCCACTACATTCATTTAAGTCCTTTTTGTCTATATAGGCAGGACCACTCTTTGGAATCTCATCCTCTGTAGATTCACATACCGCTGAAATTCTAGGGACTGTTCTGAGTTTTGCAGATACTCCTTTTACAGAATCAACACCTTGGCATATTTCTCTTGCCAGAGCCTCAGTTGAGCCATGCCTTGAATAATACAATACTAGTATCTCTATCATAGATTACAATATTTCATATAAATTTTCTGGAGGTCTACCAATAATTGCCTTGCTATTTGAGTTATTTACAACGATTGGGCGTTGCAATACTTTAGGATTTTTAGCCAGCCAAATAGATAGTTCAATATTATTTCCTCCCAAAGGATAGTTATTTTCTTTTAGATAATCTTTTTCGTTACTTCTAACTATGTCACTCACTGGGGAGCCCAATAAGTTCGCAATATTAAGTATATCCTCAGCAGCAATAATATTTTCTAAATAAAGGACGATTTCAGGTTGTATACCTTGCTCTTTAATTAATGATAATGTATTTCTTGATTTAGAGCACTGTGGATTGTGGTAAATAGTTAATTTCATCGAAAATATCTTTGTTTTTTTTAAAGATTGATTAGTTTCATTAAATTATCAATAGTCATCATTTTAGAATCTTTCTGGGAACGGTGACGATACTCAATATTATTTTCTTCAATACCTTTCTCACTGACAACTACTCTATGAGGAATACCAATGAGTTCAGCATCTGCAAACTTGACTCCCGGTCTGACATTTCTGTCATCAAAAAGAACTTCAAGCCCTAATTCAAGTATTTGGGCGTATAATTCATTGGTGATTTTTCTTACAGCTTCAGATCTATCAAAACCAATTGGAATGATGATTATTTTGAATGGTGCCAGTGTTTCAGGCCAAATAATCCCTCTTTCATCATGATTTTGCTCTATGGCTGCACCAACAATTCTTGAAATTCCTATCCCATAACAACCCATTGACATAGCTGTATCATTTCCTTCATTATCCTGAACGGTAGCACTGAGAGCCTCACTATATTTAGTGCCAAGTTGGAAAATATGTCCAACTTCGATTCCTCGAGTAATTTTGAGTTTACCTTTACCAAGGGGGGAGGGATCACCATCTTTCACAACCCTAAGATCTAAAGTTTCAGATTCCTTAATATCTCTCTCAAAATTTACACCCACAAAGTGATAATTTGTTTCATTTGCTCCACATACAAAGTCACTCATATTATTAATAGCGTGATCAAAGTAAATTGGAATATCGAGATTAATGGGCCCTAGGTAGCCAAGCTCAAAACCTGAGAATTTCTTTATATCTTCCTTGCTTGCCATAGTTACAGGCAATGAAACTTCAGGTATTTTTGAAGCCTTTATCATATTGAGCTCATGATCACCCCTAATAACTAATGCTATTGGTTGATCTGACCCATTAATGATTAATGTTTTAATTGTATTTTTAGGCTCTATTTTTAAAAAATTGCACAAGGAATTAATATCTTTAGTGTCAGGCGTTAGTACTTTTCTTTTTTCTTCTTTTGGTAAAGGTCTCGGCTTATCAATTTTCTTAATTGTGGCTGATTCGATATTTGAGGCGTAATTTTCTTCATCACAATATACAATGGCATCCTCACCAGAATCGGCTATTACATGAAACTCTTGTGAGCGATTTCCACCAATTTCACCATTATCAGCATCGACAACACGAAATTCTAATCCTAGTCTAGAAAATGCTAATGAGTATGCTTTATGCATTTGACTGTAACCTTCTTCAAGCGATGTTTGGCTAGCATGAAATGAATAAGCGTCTTTCATTATAAATTCACGAGCACGCATAACCCCAAATCGAGGCCGAATTTCATCTCGGAATTTAGTTTGTATTTGATAGAAATTTATAGGCAATTGTTTGTGGCTTCTTAATTCTTTTCTAGCAATATCTGTAATTACTTCTTCATGAGTTGGACCAAAACAATAGTCTCTATCGTGACGATCTTTCATACGCAATAAGAGTGATCCGTATTGATCCCAACGTCCTGATTCTTTCCATAGTTCACTAGGCTGGACAGCTGGCATTAATATTTCTTGCGCACCTGCACGGTTCATTTCCTCTCTTACTATATTCTCTACTTTTCTTAGAACTCTTAATCCAATTGGCATCCAAGTATATAAACCAGAGGAGAGCTTTCTTATTAATCCAGCTCTTAGCATAAGTTTATGACTGATTATCTCAGCATCAACCGGATTTTCTTTCAGTGTTGTGAGGCCTAATTTTGAGTAAAGCATAGTATTTATTTTTGTTTGTTGTATTTTTTGTTATTTTACACGTTAAAGAATGTAAAGTAGTGGTGGTTAATAGTATATATTTTTCTCAATACATAGGCATTAAATTAACTCTACTTAATTCTTTAAGTATGATTTTTATTTAAATAAGCGATCTTTGTATAGTAACTAATTCTAATATGCGAAATTCTATGACTGATAATCAGCGAATAAATTATTTGGAAAGATTGGGTATTGATATTTGGTATACTCATGATTCGCTCATAGATCAATCAAGCGCTTCCAATTTGAGCGCCAGTGATAACAAAAGAAGTGAAAAAGTATTATGCGATGAATGCAACACCTATCATTTGCTAGAAGATGCATTAGAGAGTAATCATTTTTCCGGTTTACTTTTATTAGCTGAAAACTCAAACAATGATAATGATTGCAGTCAATTTTTAATCTCTAAAGTTTCAAATTTAGTTGAAGCTATCTTGTATTCTATGAATTTAAAATTAGGTGATGTTGCGATTTCAGTAACTTGCTGTAGGGGCTTTAGTGTAAAGAAAATTAACAATTTACAACCACAAAAAATTGTTATCTTCGGTGAAAAATCTGCACAAATAGTTCTTGAATCTAAAAAATCTATACACGAGCTACGTCAGACTATACATTTCATTGATGAGGTTCCCGCTATCGTAACTTTTCATCCAAATGAAATATTTAAAAATTCTAGCTTAAAAAAAGAAGTATCTAAAGATCTTAATTTAATCAGAAGTATTATTTAGGTTTTTATTTTATGCAAGTATTTGATCTTGATATTAAAATAAATAAGATGCTTGAGATTGATATCCCAAGTGTGGTGAGTATCGAGCGAAATAGTTACGATTACCCATGGAATGAGAATATTTTTAGAGATTGCCTATTATCTGGCTACACAAGTGTAGTGGTTAAAAAAGCCAATCTTATAGTGGGTTATGCTATTTTATCTTCAGCTATGGATGAGGCGCATATTTTAAATTTTTGTATTGATGAAGATTATCGAAGTCTTGGTTTTGGGGATCAATTATTGGATTATTTGATTGACCAATCCAAAGCAAGTGGTACTAAAAAAATATTTTTAGAGGTCCGTCCATCTAATGTAAAAGCGATCGCACTATATATTAAAAAAGGATTTGAAAAAATTGCGAAAAGACCATCTTATTATAGGCATATTAATGGACGTGAGGATGCGGATGTTTATATCTTATATACAAGTAAAATAGGTTACTTAGATATACAATACTGACCATATTTGGCTAATAACGCATATTTATTTATTAGTTTTTACTCACTAAGTACCTGTATTTTGATAGCTATATATAAGGTTTATATGGATTCCATAGAATTACAATCATCTAAACGGCGAACTTTTGCGATCATATCGCATCCTGATGCTGGGAAGACAACTCTAACTGAAAAATTATTATTATTCGGTGGTGCAATTCAATTAGCAGGAACTGTTAAAGGTCGCAAGGCCAGTCGCCATGCTACATCTGACTGGATGGCATTAGAGCAACAGCGTGGTATTTCAGTAACGTCTTCAGTTATGCAATTTCCCTATAATAATTGCATTATTAATTTACTGGATACGCCTGGTCACGAAGACTTTTCTGAAGACACCTATCGAACTCTGACAGCGGTCGACTCAGCGTTGATGGTCATTGATTGTGCTAAAGGTGTTGAAGCTAGAACTATAAAGTTAATGGAAGTATGTCGTTTAAGGGATACGCCAATTACGACATTTATTAATAAATTAGATCGTGAAGGAAGAGAGCCAATTGAGCTATTGGATGAAATTGAAGCTATCTTAAAGATTAAATGTACGCCAATAACGTGGCCAATTGGAATGGGTCGCTCTCTTAAGGGTATCTATCACTTTCAGCAGGATAAGATATTTATTTATAGCTCCGATAAAGGGCGCGAAAGAACCTCATCAATTAGAATAATAGAAGGATTAAATTCTAAGCTTGCAGATGAGTTTCTTGGCAATGAGGCAGAAATAGTCAGAAATGAGGTTGAATTAATTGCTGGTGTTTATCCAGAATTCAATAAGGAGCAGTATTTATTAGGCAAGCAAAGTCCCGTATATTTTGGTTCTGCTATTTCGAATTTTGGTCTTAAGGAATTACTTGATGGTTTTATTGAAGATGCGCCAAAACCAAGATCTCGAGAGTCTAACAAACGAATCGTTCTGGCCAATGAAAATACATTAACGGGATTTGTTTTTAAGATCCAAGCAAACATGAATCCAGCACATAGAGATAGGATAGCATTCATGAGAATTTGCTCTGGTGAATATATCAATGGAATTAAGTTATTGCATGTTCGCTCAGGTAAGGAGATGAAAATAACGGATGCAATTACTTTTATGGCGGCTGATCGACTAAAGACTTCTTCGGCTTTTGCTGGAGATATTATAGGTATTCATAATCACGGTACCATTAATATTGGTGATTCATTCACAGAAGGTGAGTTGATAAGATTTTCAGGAATACCTAATTTTGCGCCGGAAATTTTTCGAAGAGTTATTCTCAAAGATCCTTTAAAGCTAAAAGCACTGAAAAAAGGACTATCGCAGTTATGCGAAGAAGGAGCAACCCAATTATTCAAACCGATGAAGAGTAATGATTTAATTTTGGGTGCGGTTGGTTTATTACAATTTGATGTTGTGGCGCATCGTTTACTTGATGAATATAAAGTAGAATGTAATTTTGAATCAATTAATGTAGCAACTGCGAGATGGGTAGAATGTGATGACTCTAGAATGTTAGAAGAATTCAAGCGTAAGGCACATGATAATTTAGCACTTGATCACAGCGAGCTTCTTGTTTATATCGCCCCTACAAGAGTGAATTTGAATCTTACTGAAGAGCGATGGCCTGATATTAAATTACAAAGAACTAGAGAGCATTGATATTTAATCTGATTTCTTTCTTCTGCGCCTCGTTTTTTTCTTTACGAATGGTTTTTTTTTCTTATTAGGATTTAAATAAATATCAATTAATGCTTTATTACCAGCTGACATTTCTCCTAATGATTGGGTTATTTCGTTAATATCGATATTTTTTGATTGATTCTTATTTAGTAAAGCATTTCGAATTGCCATGATATGCTCATACTTTGTACCACAACAACCGCCTATAATATCTACCCCGATTGCTCTAGCAAAGTTGGCATATTCAGCCATTAATTCTGGCGTGCCTGTGTAAGCAATTTTTCCCTCAATAAATTCTGGAATACCACAGTTTCCTTTTGCGATAAGAAGCATATCTTCATTTTCTCTCTCATTTGCCAAACAAATCATTGTTCCAATAAGCTCAGAAGCGCCAATTCCACAATTAGCTCCATAACCAATAACATCAGGAAAATATTTTTCTGCTAATCTAGCTAAATTTTTTGGCTCTAACCCCATCATAGATTTTCCATGCGTATCAAAACTATAGGTACAAATTATGGGGAGATTGTTCTGTTTGGCTGCAATAATGGCAGATTCCATCTCTTCTTCTGCAGACATGGTTTCTATCCAAATTAAATCTACTCCACCATCTTTTAGCCCCTTTATTTGCTCATAAAAAGTCTCAATTGCATCCTCTTTAGTCAATTCACCTAAGGGTGTAATTAGCTCTCCTGTTGGACCGACTGAGCCAGCCACAAGAACACGTTTTTCATTTTTGTTAATAATATCTTTTGCGATTTTTGCGCTAGCATAATTTATCTCATAAGTCATATGTTCAGATTTATGAAGTTTGAGCCTATGTCTATTAGCTCCGAAGCTATTAGTTAGTATAATATCAGCTCCAGCTTCAATAAATTTTTTATGATTTTCTGCAACATTTTGAGGTGCTTCTATATTCCATAATTCTGGAGGATAGCCTGATTCAAGACCCATTGAAAAAAGATTTGTTCCAGTTGCACCATCGGCTATCAAGTAACCTTTTTTACTAATGATTTGATGTATTAGGGATTTTTTGAACATAAATAATTCCTATTAAGTCTCTCTAATATTCAAGGAATGGCATATTGCATAGACTAATTCTGCTCGATTTAGGGTATAGAAATGAAATTCGTCAACGCCTTCTTTTTCTAGTGCTTTAGCTTGCTCTATAGCAATATTCGCAGCTACCAGTTTCCTAGTTTTTGGATCATTATCTAATCCTACGAACCTATCTTCAATCCATTTTGGGATGGTTGCCCCACATTTTTTTGCAAAACTTTTTAATTGAGGAAATTTTGTGATTGGTAATATTCCAGGGATTATGGGCACATCAATACCTTTTTTTGCGCACTTGTCACGAAAATAGAGAAAGACGTCGGTACCGAAAAAAAATTGAGTAATGGCGCGTGATGCACCCGCATCTATCTTTCTCTTTAGATTGTTGATATCCGTTTCTCTATTTTTACTTTCAGGGTGGATCTCTGGATATGCTGCAACAGAGATATCAAAATCTGCAATTTTCTTTAAACTTTCTACTAACTCACTGGCAAACTTAAAAGTACCTTGTTTATTGGTTTTATGGTTGTTCGGATAATCACCGCGTAATGCGACAATATTACGAATGCCCTGATTCCAATAATCTTTTGCAATATTATTTATAGCGTTTTTTGATGCGCCTATACAGGTTAAATGAGGAGCAACACAGAGAGTGGTAGAACTAGTTAATTTTTTCAATGCTTGATGAGTTCGTTGTCGAACTACTTCATCATGAGTGTAAGTTACAGAAACAAAACTTGGATCTAGTGGGGAAAGTTTATCAATTGATTGCCACATCGTTTTTTCCATTTCTTTATCGTTTGGTGGAAAAAACTCAAAAGAAACCTTCTTTAGAGAGATTACTTCATTTGTATTTTTTATTTT
>CAXYCT010000022.1:0-146636 GCA_964275745.1 uncultured Woeseiaceae bacterium
TGGGAGATATGCACCCACCCTTTGATTTATATTTGCATTCTGATATTTTATTTGCCTATTTTTTCTGATGGTGGGTGAAATTTTCCAATTATACATTTTATTCTTTTCTAAGGCCGAAGCATCTTTGATGTCCAGAGGAATCAATCCTTTCGTAACTGCTCCTCTCCTATTCTGCCCCGGACTGATAGTTAAGGTTCTCCCACCAAGATCATCTATACTTGCCTCTAGAGCTTTATTGGCGCTAGAACCAATACCTATTACCGCTATTACAGCTGCAGTTCCAATAATAATTGCGAGAGAAGTAAGAAAAGATCTAATAGCATTAGTTCTTATAGAGGTTGTTGCTGAAATTAAAGATTCTTTAAAAAGCATTAGCCGAAACTAAATCGAGAGTTAACTCTATCTTTAAATCTTTTTTGATAATCAAAAAGGCCTTTGCTTGGTAAAATAAACACAGTATCTTCTGATTCTAGGCCTGTTAATATCTCAACGTAAGATAAATCTGAAGAACCAATTTTAACCCATGATAATTCTGGTCCTTTTCTAGAATCTTTAATCACAATATATTTATTATAGTTTTCGCCTTTTACTTTATTCTTTAAAAATAAATCAACTTTTTCCTCTGGTATATCTAAGATTAAGGCAGCTGAATAAATATCTTTTCTTGTCCTTAAAGACATAGTCGGCGCACCAACAGAGACATCTTTATTCATCACTTCTATCACTACATCTGTGTTCATACCTAAAAGCAGTAAATTCTCATCATTATTAATATCAATAAGTACTGGAAAAGTGGTAACGTTTTGCTCAATTTTTGCTAAAGGTTCAATTTTTGCAACTGTACCAAAAAATTCCCTATCTCTATAAGCCGAAACTTTGATTAAAACTACTTGCCCAATAGAAACTTTGCCTACATCAATTTCATCTACAAGAGCTCGAACTCTTACTTTTGACAAATCGGCCATGGTCATCAAAACCGTCCCTCCACCAACTGCTGATGTAGGCGATGAGATAACTTGACCCACTTCGACAGGTCTGGAAATAATTGTTCCATCGAGAGGTGATCTCACAACGGTATCATCAAGCGCAATCTTTGCATTTTCATAGGTAACTTGCGTCCTCACCAAACTTGATTTAGCTTGAGCAAGATTTTCTTGGATATCTTCAAAGTCTTTTTCGGATACATTTCCTTGTGAGTATAATTCTTCTCCTCTTTCATACTGGGACTCTGCATTCTCAAGCCTTACCTTTGAAGCCTCTAGATCAGATGCAGATTGATCTAATATATTTGTTGGTGTTCTTTGATCAATTTGCCCCAGCATAGAACCTTTTTCTACAAAATCTCCAACCTCTGCACCTAAATATAAAATCTCACCAGATGCTTTAGATTTTATTTCAACAAATGAAATTGCCTCAATTACTCCAGAGGCTTCAATAGTTAATTCTAATTTTTTTTCTGTAACCACCTCTTTTGTATAAAAAGTTGTTTGCTCAGGTGCATCATCAGAACCGCAGGATGCCATGAAAAAAGCCATGATTAAGACTAGTAGTGAATTTTTATGATTAATTTGTTTCATAATTTTAAACTTTTGAATCCGATTCGATTAAGCCATCCTTAATATTAATAATTCTTTTCGATTGTCTAGCAATATCCTCTTCGTGTGTAATTAAAATAATAGTCTGACCTTCTGCATTAAGATTTTTGAATAAATTGATTACATCTTCACCAGTCTTTGAATCTAAATTACCTGTTGGCTCATCAGCAAATAATATACTTGGTTTATTCACAAGCGCTCTTGCTATAGCAACTCTTTGTTGTTGTCCCCCTGATAATTCTGATGGGCCATGTTGCATTCTATCAGTTAAGTCTACCTGTTTTAAAACATCCCTGGCTCTTTGTTCAGCCACATTCTTTTCAGTTCCAGCATATTTTAGAGGCAGCATTACATTACTTAAGGCTGAGTTTTTCGCAAGCAAATGAAATGATTGAAAAACAAAACCAATTTCTTTGTTTCGTATTCTCGCAAGCTCATCATCATCGAGATTATTAACCAATTGATTGTTAAGATAATAATTACCACTGGTTGGGGTATCTAGGCATCCAATTATATTCATCAAGGTCGTCTTTCCGGATCCTGATGGGCCCATTATTGATATAAATTCTCCCTTTTCTACGGATAAGTCTATACCTTTTAGCGCATCAATTTTTTGAGTTCCAACCTCAAAAGACCTAACAAGTTTTTCAGTTTTTATAATCATATGCAATTAGCGATGTAAGCTTAAAGTATCAATTTACTATTATCATCTTAAAAAATATTTCTTCTCATGGGATTTAATTGGACTCATTTGCAGTCTCCATTAATTTCATCATTACACCAGCCTACACAAACTTACAAAATTTGCGAATGATGCTGCTGATTTTAGTCTGACTTGATGATTAATTACATTTATGAATTATTTTCTTTCATGCGTTGCATTGCTTTTTCATTTACCAAAATCTTATTTTCATCTGTGTAGGAAGACCAGTCAGCAATTTCATCTATTGACCTTCCACAGCCTCTACAAATGTCAGTAAAATCAAAGTCTATATCGCATAGTCCAATACACGGAGAGTTAATGGTTTTTATCTCTGTAAGCTTGGACAACGATATATACTCGCTCTAATAATTCTTTATCCTTATAATCAGCATAACGCTGTTCTTATTTTGAAAACACTATAGAGCTATATAGGTCTTTGCACAACCTTACAAAATTTGTGAATCCTCCTGCTTTTGCTATTCTTGCCATATGAATATTTATTTAAAGAACAACAAAAATTTAATCCCAATAAAAACTCGTCTATTTTTATTAATATTTTTTATTATTTTCATGGGGGTGATCACAGCTTGCTCGCCTTCTAATTTATTTGAAAGAACTAAAAATGAGACAGCAGCGAATCTGGATGACTATAAACGCGCAGAACAGTTCCTGCCTGTAAATCTGAATCATTTGGTTACCGATCGCATCACAAAACAGTACTGGCAAAAACACGACTGGCTTATTTATCAAAAAATAACTGCAGATGGTTTCGAAACCTTAATCGCCAACCCACAAAGTGGAAATAAGACTTCCCTATTCGATAACGACAATTTGGTTAATGATATTAAAGAAATCACTGGTGAATTCATTAATAGTCGAGATCTTGAATTACGAGATCTTGAAATTAATAAAGCACTTAATGAGATTCAATTTACGTATAACAATGAAAGGTATTTATTTGATACTTTGAGTACGTCACTATTACAAATAAAAAATAAATATAAGAATGAATTCTTATCTCCCGATGGCTCAAAATCAGCATTCATAAGAGATTATAATCTCTGGGTAAGAGATACCAAAAATAATAATATAAGCCAACTCACCTTTGATGGTAAAAAAAATTATGGTTATGCAACCAATAATGCAGGCTGGATACGTGATGATGGTCCAGTTTTATTGTGGTCGCCAGACTCTAAAAAAATTGCCACTTTTCGTCATGATAGTCGTAATGCTGGTGAAATGTATTTGGTTTCCACTAAAGTTGGGCACCCAGAGCTTGATGCTTGGAAATATCCTTTGCCAGGTGATGATTCTATTTTTATGATCGAACGCATCATATTGCATCTTGATGATACACCTCGTTTGGTAAAATTAAATATGCCACCTGATGCTCACCGTTCATCAACTGGAGATCATGTTGCAGGCAGGAAAGGACGTTTTCTTGATGTTGAATGGAACAATGAAAGTAATTTGCTCGCTTTTGTTTCCACTTCGCGGGATCATAAATCAGCAATATTAAGACTGGCAGATCCTCACACAGGTGAAATAAAAGACATTTATAATGAGTCAGTTGATACCTATTATGAATCTGGCTTCATAAACCCAAACTGGCGTGTCTTAAATGATCGAAATGAATTTATATGGTATTCAGAAAAAGATAATAGGGCACATTTATATCTGCATGACCTCCAATCAGGCAAACTTAAACGTCAATTAACTTCTGGAAATTGGTCTGTCTTAGACTTGCAACAAGTAGATGAAACTAATGGCTTTATTTTTTTTACTGCAGCAAATAAAGAAGGAGGCGATCCTTACTTTCACTATCTCTATAAATTGAATCTAAATGGAGGTGAACCAGTAAACCTCACCCCTGAAGTAGCGCATCATTCTATAGAATGGTCAAACTCAGGAGAATACTTTGTAGATAGCTTTTCTACTCCCAATATAATTCCAACGAGTGTAATTCGAAATGCAGCTGGAGAAATTATGTTGCCACTAGAAAAAGCTGATGCCACTGCCCTTATGAAAAAAGGGTGGGTCCCGCCTGAATCCTTCATTGTTAAAGCTCGTGATAAATCAACTGATCTCTATGGCCTTCTTTATAAGCCAAGTAACTTTAATCCAAATCACTCCTATCCTGTTCTTAATTATATTTATCCTGGCCCACAAACTGGAAGTGTAGGTTCAAGAGCATTTCGTTCAGCTCGCAGAGATAAGCAAGCACTGGCTGAACTGGGCTTTATCATTATCGAAGTTGATGCAATGGGCACACCAGGGAGATCAAAATCATTTCACGATATTTATTACGGAAATATGGGAGACAATGGATTACCAGATCAAATAACTGCGATCGAACAATTAGCTCTTGAACGACCGTGGATGGACCTAGAAAGAGTAGGTGTCTGGGGTCATTCAGGTGGAGGCTTTGCCTCTACTGCCGCCATTCTTAGGTATCCAGATTTTTATAAAGTGGCAGTTTCCGGTGCTGGTAACCATGACAATAGAAATTATGAGGATGATTGGGGAGAGAAATGGCAGGGCTTATTAGAAACTTCTACTGTGATCGATGTAGATGGAAATGAAATCATATCAACCAATTATGATAATCAAGCCAATCAGCTGCTGGCTGAAAATTTACAAGGTAAACTTTTGTTGGCTCATGGCATGATGGATGACAATGTCCCGCCTAGTAATACTCTGTTAATGGTTCAGGCACTTATCGATGCTGATAAAGACTTCGATCTAGTGATATTTCCAAACGCTAAACATGGCTTTGGAAATAATCGTTATTTTATGAAAAAGCGCTGGAATTATTTTGTAGAGCATCTTCAAAAAGTTGCACCACCAGAAGACTTTTACTTTAGTGATAATGTGAAATAAAAATATTTCCACATATTTTGTAGAAAATTAATACTCATTTCTCTGTGCTAAAGATACGGAGAGAAAATGATAGAAACCCTATAGATTAATCAAACAATTTTTGTCATAGCTAAGATAAATTTTATCTTGTTTATTGATATTTGGATTGAAATCACTTGAACGAAAGATAGCTGTAATTTCTTGATGATTATAATTACCAATGAGTTTTATGAAACTACCAAGAAAAATAAAATCTTTTACTGCTACTTCAATACTTTCCTCATTCATCCTCTCACTTAATATTTTGAATGATTCAGGACGTATAGTGATATTTTTACCATCTTCTAACTCAATGAAATTACATTCGCCAAGAAAATTGGCAACCATTCTATTTTTTGGAGTTAAGTAAAGTTCTTTGCATTGACCAGATTGAATAATCTCACCACCATCAAGTAAAACAATTCGATCTGATAAGTACAATGCCTCTTCCTGATCATGAGTTACATAAATAACAGTTACATTGATATTTTTATGTAATGCTTTTATTTGTACCTGCATCTCTTTTCTTAAGTTTTTATCAAGAGCACCAAGCGGTTCATCCATTAACAAAATTGAGGGTTTTATTACTATAGCTCTTGCTAGCGCTACTCTTTGTTGCTGCCCTCCTGAAAGTTGATTAGGGAATCTCTCTGATTCATTCATTAGATCTACCAGTTTTAATGCTTCATTTACCCTATTTTTTATATCTATTTTTTTAAATTTCTTCATTTCTAAACCAAAGGCCACATTTTCTCTTACACTCATGTGCGGGAAAAGAGCATAGTTTTGAAAAACCATACCTATATTTCTATCTGCAATAGGTAATGCACTTACATTTTTTCCATTTATTTCTAGAGAGCCACTATTTGGAGATTCAAAACCTGCTATCACTCTTAATAATGTGGTTTTACCTGATCCAGATGCACCAAGAAGGGTACAGAATTCTCCTGCCTTTACTTCCAAGGAGATATTATTCAATGCGATAACGTCATCAAATTTCTTGGTTAAATTTTTAATTACAAGTGAGTTTTTTGGTTTTGTCATTTTCTTTTTTCCGATGCAAATAATGCATTAATAGCAAATAATACGACAGTAAGTATTATCAATAGACCTGATATCGCTACAATTGTTGGGTCAATTTCATGAGCGATACCCTCAAACATTATTCTCGGTAGTGTTCTGGACTTTATATTTGTTAAGAATAAAGCCAAGATAACATCATCAAAACTTTGGATAAAAGAAAAAATTGCTCCAGCAATAATACCTGGAGTAATTGAAGGTAACATCACTCTCCAGAACATAGTTTTCCATGACGCACCCAAGCCATAAGCAGCAAGCTCAAGATTTCTATTGAAATTCTTTAAAGAGGCGCTGACCGTCAAAAAAACAAATGGCATAGCTAGGATGCTGTGAGCGACACCTAATGTGATTGGTGAATTGTTCAGTCTTAATGGTGCAATAAAGTAAAACAAACTTATGGCATAAATTATTACCGGTATCACCATGGGTAAAATAAAGAAAGTTTCAAGCCAAAGACGTACTTTTCTTCTCATTTCACTGACACCTATTGCAGCAAGTGTTCCAATTGGTAATGAAATAATAATAGTAACTGAGGCAGCAATAAGTGAATTCCATAATCCCTTCATCCAGCGATTATCTGAAAAAAAACTTTCGTACCATCTTAGGCTGTAATCCTGCGGGGGAAACTCAAGAAAGGGTGAGGCGCTTAAACTCATTGGAAAAACAATAATAATTGGAGCAATCAAGAAAATACAAACTACGCTACCCAAGAGATACATTATAATTTTAGATGAGGAGTATTTTTCTTTTGGTTCGTAGTTTTGGCTTGAACCTTTTTGTGAACTATTACTCAGTAAATTATCAAACCCGAAATATTTTTGGAATACTATAAAAAGAAGCAGTGTTGAGAGTAAAAGAACACAAGATAGCGCCGCAGCCATCTCCCAATTTAAGGTTCGGTTAATATTATTCTCGATAAGCATGGCAATCATTGTCTGCTTTGGCCCTCCCATAAGCGCAGGGGTAATGTAGTATCCAATTGCACTCATGAAAACAATTATAGATCCAGCAATAACACCAGGCATTGTTAAGGGAATAATAAGACGTTTAATCGTTTGATAGGACTTTGATCCCAGGCTTTCCGCTGCCTCAATCAGTGAATAATCAATATTTTTGTACGATGCATAGAGAGGGAAAATAACAAACGGCATCAACACATGCGTCATACCAATCAAGACACCTGAAAAATTATAAATAAATGAAATTGGCTCATTGAGGATGCCTGTGGACATAAGCATCTCATTAAGAATTCCTTTTCGCTGAAGTATGACGATCCAGGCCGTAGTTCTTACTAATGCACTCGTCCAAAAAGGCAGTAAAACAAGGATGAATAAGAATTTTCTCATTCGCTTGGAAACATTAGCCAACAAATATACGATTGGATAGCTAAAAATAACCGAAATAATAGTCACTAAAAAAGCGATATTGAACGTATTAAAGATTATTTGTCTGTATATAGAGGTATTGAATATTTTTTGATAATGAACAAATGAAGGAGCGCTTATATTGTCCCCAAAACTTATTAACAAAAAAGAAAATACAGGCCAAACAAATATTCCTGATAAAAAAATTAGCATTGGAGTTACGGCTAGCCATGACCATTTTGATTTTTTTAAGCTCATAGTTTGGCTATATTGATTTCCCACCAATAAACAGCTTTCTTGGAAAATTTGTCAATCTCTCGTAACCGTTAGCAGTTATGTGAATAGTTTCAGACATCCCAAACCCATTTAACAAAAGATAAGTATGGAATGTCATTCCTTTTTTAAATTTCCATGTCGCAAGCGGGTGAGCTTCTAATGGTTCACCACCATTAGGTTCCATCAAAAGGCCAATAGAGTAGAAAGTTTTGTTTGTATATTTTTTTACGATACCAAGATCCAATAATCCTTCTCTATATATAGTGTCAGGAATGGTAGCTAAGACATCAGGTTTTACTTCATTCAGAGCGTCATCCTGAATTTTTATTAGAGATTCAACAAACCTAAAATCATGATCATTTGCATCTCCAACCATTATGGGCCGCATAAAACGTGCATGATAATATTTGACATGTGGTGTTGTTTCCAGCTGAATTTTATCTTTTTCTTGAAATATCCTGTCATTATAGCCACCGTGTAAATACATGGCTCTTTCACCAGAAGATAACACTCCAGGACCGGCTCGGTCGCTTCCATTGATGATCATTTTACTGCAGACATTCGCGGCCATTTCTCTTTCAGATTTCCCTGTAATGGCCAATTCTATAGCAGCAGCCATACCCATTTCTGCAGCATGACCCGCTTTCTTCTGATAGTTAATTTCAGCTTTGGATTTAATTAATCGAAGTTCACTGACAATACTTGATCCATCTTGCCATCTATAGCCAGTGAGTTGTTTTTTTATCCCACGATATTTTGCAACTGATAATGACCATGCATGCTCTTCAATCGCAACTGAAGAACGTTTACCTATAACAGCTTCAATAGCTTTTGCAGCCACACTAATTTTGTCATCACTGTCATTCCATAGAGTATAGTCTGAAAATGGAGATGTTTTTTTTATGTAAAATTCTTCTACGTCTCTGCAAATAATATGTGGTTTTCCAACTGCAGGAATGATGGCAAATTGAAAAGAAGAGTAACCTCTTGTAAAAAATCCAGTGGACCAAGTCACACTCTCAGGAAAAAATACTATCAACGCATCAATTTTTAATTGATTGATTTTATCCTTTATTTTTGAGATGCGATGTTGATATTCTTCTTCAGAAAACCATAACTCTGGTTTTATATTATTCAATGATTATTCCTGTATCACTAGAAGATATTCTTCTAGAGCCTGAGTTGAGTATGTTGCCCACCAAGAAATATCCATAAATAAGGTATTATTTATTCGTTCTTTGGTAGACGGTAATTTAGTCATTATTTCTTTGTCTATATATTTGAGCGCCTCTTCACCTGCGGGTCCATATGAAATAAAGCTACTAATTTTTGCTTGAATTTGAGGCTGAGTAATATAGTTGAGAAGTTCTAGAGCTTCTTTTTGATTGGGTGCTCCACGAGGAATCATCATATAACCAACATGAGATATACTCTCATTCCAAGCCATTTCAATATTTAAACCGTTATCGATACCTGATTGAAACCGACCATTCCAACCGAGCGCAAGATCGACTTCTCCACTACCTAGTGCTTGCACTGGCTGTGCTCCACTTGACCACCAAAAAGTAACATGATCTTTTATTTCTCGTATTTTATTGAGCGCACGTTGCAAACCTTGTTCAGTATTCAATAATTCATATACCTCTGCTTTATTCACTCCATCAGCAAGCAGCGCAGCTTCGAGCACTGAAGCTGGATCATCTGGTAGCGTTCTTCTACCAGGAAATTTATTAATATCCCAAAAATCTGAAAATGTTTTTGGCTTTTCATCAGGGAACTTGTCTTTAGAAAAAGCAATCACAGTCGAATAAATTTCGGTAGGCACGCCATATTGATTTTTGATCGAATCTAATATTGATGTTTGGTCTACCATTTCGTCTGTAATTTTTGTAAATAAATTATATTCAATACCTTTCATTAAGGTTTCCCCACCACCGGTCACGATATCCCATTGAACATTCCCGGTATCAACCATAGCTCTTATTTTCGCAATTTCAGGTTCTGTATCTCTGTATATCTCAATATTGCTCGCATCTGAAAATGGATCTAGCCAAGCTTTTTCTAAGGCGCGTTGATATGCACCCCCCCAACTTGCAAAGACGAGTTCATTTGCGTTCACGCTAGAACATGCAAATATCAAAATAAGATATGAAGCATATAAAGATGAGTTTTTTACTTTATCCATATCACTTAATATTAGATTAATTTAGCGAATCGCTCTATCATAATTTTAGCTGGTTTAGCCTCATCTGCTTCATTTATTAATGTCTCAATGATAGCGCCGTCATTTTCTAGGTCACTACGGTTTTCTTCAAACCATATTTTTGATTCTTCTACTGTTATTTCTGGATGCCCTTGAATACCCCAAATTAATTTGTCTTTGTAGCGAAAGATATGATTAGGACAATCTTCAGAATAAGCAATAATATTGAGATCAGGATGATTGGGATAGACTTCGTCATTATGCCAAACAAACATATGGACGCTTTTACCTAAATGTGAAGAGATACCATCATCCTTTGCTAGATCCGTTGTTTTGAGGTATTTGTACCCTACTTCACAAGATGTTCTTCGAAAAACTTGTTCTCTACCACATAATGCTGATGCCAATATCTGTTGACCAAAACAAATACCAAGCATGGGTATATCTCTATGCGCTGCCGCTAAAATTAAATCATGCTCTTCGTTGATAAAGGGAACATCCTCATAAGCACCATGCGGGCTACCTGAAATAAATATCCCATCATAACCAGATAAGTTTCTTGGAAATTCATTGTTAAATACCCAATATTTTTCAACTTCGAGACCGAAATCCTTGAATCGATCAGCGAGCTTATTTACCGAAGTTGGACTCGTTCCATTATTCAGATAAAGAAGACGTTTTTTTTTCAAGTAGCTTCCTAACTTTAATTGATAATTTTTTGTAGTAGAATATTTATAGTCGGATCAGAGTTTTGTAGTTCAGAACTTTTAAGCTCTTCAATAGCTTCTATTTCTATAAGTTTATCAAGCTACATGCCATTTGCGTAGCAGCAATAGTTACTATCATAAAATTCCTTCTCTTGGATGAAGTTTTAGCGCAATAGGGAAATTTGATGGTACCCTACTTTGATTCATGGCACAAAAATAGCCTGATGCAACTATATAAAAAACTAATTAATATAATAGTTAAGATTCAACACGCTCAATTTCATTTAATTGACTTAATAAATACTCGTCATAGGTCCCTTTAAAATCAATTAACTTTTCATTTTTTATCTCAATAATTCTGGTAGCTAATGAGGATACAAATTCACGATCATGGCTTACAAATATCAATGTACCTTCAAAATGTTCTAAAGCTAGATTAAGTGATTCAATAGCCTCTATATCCATATGGTTTGTAGGTTCATCCATAAGCAAAATATTGGGCTCCATCATCATTAATTTGCCAAATAATAATCTGTTTCTCTCACCACCAGAACAAACATTTACTTTTTTTTCAAAATCATCCGATGAAAAAAGTAAACGGCCCAAGGTTGCACGAACAATTTGATCTCCATGACTTGGATTACGCCATTGGCTCATCCAGTCAAATAATGTATCTTCACATTCAAAATCAGTCGTACTATCTTGCGGGCAATATCCTAGTGATGCATTTTGAGCCCATTGAATTATTCCAGTTTTATTCTTCAATTCACCTATTAAACAACGCAAAAAAGTAGTCTTACCAGAGCCATTCTCACCTATAATTGCTAAACGTGTACCAGCCGATAAAATTAAATTACCTGAATTGAATAAATTTTCATGCTCAAAATTATGCCCAAAATCTTCAAGAGTTAACGCCTGACGGTATAATTTTTTAATTTGATTAAATCTAATATAAGGACTTACACGACTGGAAGGTTTAATTTCCTCTAATTTTATTTTCTCTAATTGTTTCGCACGAGAAGTAGCTTGTTTCGCCTTTGATGCATTTGCAGAAAAACGACTTACAAATTGCTTTAAATCAGTAATTTTTGCAGATTTCTTTACATTTATAGCATGCAATCTTTCCTGAGCTTGAGTCGAGGCTGTCATAAAATCATCATAATTTCCTGGATATAAGCGTAACTCACCATAATCTATATCCGCCATGTGCGTGCAAACTGAATTTAGAAAATGTCTATCATGAGAAATAATAATCATCGTTGATTTTCGTTGAGCCAATACTCCCTCTAACCATCGAATTGCATTAATATCCAAGTTATTGGTTGGCTCATCGAGCAATAAGATATCTGGATCTGAGAATAGTGCTTGAGCCAAGAGGACTCTTAACTTCCAACCTGGGGCAATCGCACTCATTTCACCATAATGTAATTCTTGAGCAATACCAGCTCCCATAAGTAACTCACCAGCTCGACTCTCAGCAGTATAACCATCCAGTTCTGCGTACTGAATTTCAAGATCAGCCACTTGCATGCCTTCCTTTTCAGACATCTCTGGCAAAGCATAGATACGATCGCGCTCTTGCTTAATTTTCCATAGTTCTTGATGTCCCATAATTACTGTATCAACAGCACTGTATGCCTCAAAAGCAAATTGATTTTGATTCAATTTACCAATACGCTCATGCGGACTGATGGACACATGACCCGAGCTTGGGGTGAGACTGCCATCTAATATCTTCATGAAAGTCGTTTTACCACAGCCATTAGCACCAATAAGACCATAACGATTACCATCACCAAACTTTACAGAAATATTTTCAAAAAGAGGCTTTGCTGCAAACTGCATTGTGATGTTGGAAGTTGAAATCAATCGAGTATTCCTAGGTAATCTAAATTTATTAATTTATTGGATTCTTGGAATCAATAGTCACGGTCGATTAGAATCAAGGTAGCGAACTATAAGGATTTGTAAGGATAAGGTCGAGTTAAATTTTATATTTTTTTATAAAATTTTTGCAACGCAATGTTAAGAACTATATGCATAGAAGGTTACTGCATAAAATAAAGTGATAATATTTATTTAATCACTTTTTATGGACCGTGCAATGCCGTCATATTTTTGAGAAAAACCTTAGTATATCTGGCAAACAAATATCGAGAATATGAGCTTAGCTAATTAGAGCAAGCAGAAATACTATACTTAATCTTTTAGATTAGATTCTTGGTCATCTTGAATTCGATCAAATATCTCTTCCCTGTGAACTGCCACATCTTTAGGCGCATCAATACCAATTCTTACTTGGTTGCCCTTTACCCCAAGCACAGTGATTGAAACATCCTCTCCAATCATAAGCGCCTCACCCGCTCGTCTAGTCAGTATTAACATCTAATAACGCCCCTCTAATAATGTCTTTTTAAGACTACTAATATTTCAAGATTTAATTATTTCATATGTAACTATATATAAAAACAACTTATAGTTCTTTTTTTATTAAATCTGAGGCTAATTCCAATGCTTTATCGATTTTATTTTTTTCTGAGCCGCCAGCCTGAGCGAAGTCTGGCCTTCCTCCACCTTTCCCGCCAATAACTGTGGCTATAGACTGGATTAAATCTCCAGCACGGATACGGCTAACGGTATCCTTAGTGACGCCAACAGCAAGTTTTACCTTGCCATCATCAATGGAACCCAAAACCACGACAGCCGTTCCTAATTTATCTTTGAGCTGATCAATAGCTATTCTGAGATTTTTTGAGTCGACTCCATCTATTCTTTGCACCAGCACATTAACATCTGCAATTTTAATGGCTTTACTTGAAAGATCACTGGAACTGCCTCCCAATATCTTTTGTTTGACCACCGAGAGCTCTTTTTCTATTAATTTATTTCGGGCTTGGAGTTGCTCGATCTTAGGATAAATCTGATCTGGGGAACATTTTAATAATAGCGCTAATTTATCCATTTTTTCTTTATGCATTGTAAGCCACTGAAATGCTATCTCACCCGTTATGGCTTCAACTCTTCGGACTCCCGATGCAACACCACTCTCAGTAGTTATTTTAAAAATTCCAATATCCCCAGTACGCTTAACATGGGTTCCTCCACATAACTCAATCGAATACCCATCAAAATCTAGAACTCTAACCTCATCTTCATATTTTTCACCAAATAACGCCATCGCTCCTGATTTAATAGCATCGTCATAAGGCATAAGTTTTGTTTTTGATACATAATTTTTCCGAATCTCGTTATTGACCTGGACTTCTATATCAAAAAGGTTAGATGGTGATAACGGCTTGTTGTAAGAAAAATCAAAGCGTAAACGATTCTCATCAACCAGAGACCCTTTTTGTGTTACTTGATTGCCTAATATATTCCTCAAAGCTGCATGCATTAGATGAGTCGCTGAGTGATTGGCTGTTATGTTAGAACGTCTATTATTATCGATATCCATGACGACATTATCAGATATTTTGATTTCACCTTTTTCCATAAATCCATGATGGATAATGGTTTTATTCTGTTTTTTTGTGTCTGTTACTCTAAAAAAACCATCTTTAGATTGAATTTGCCCAATATCACCTATCTGACCTCCTGATTCAGCATAAAAAGGAGTGTTATCAGTGACAAGAATCCCATGCTGGCCCTTTGTCAGTGAGGTGGTTGTTTTACCTTCAAAAAATAATTCTTTTATCTCTGCGTTATCTTCAGTAGATTCGTATCCCACAAAAGTAGAGATCGTTTGGACTTTTATGCTCAAGTCACTCGAATGAGAAAATTTATTAGCATCTCGAGCTCTTGATCGTTGTGATTGCATAGCAGCATCAAAACCACCCAAATCAATCTCAAAATTTCTTTCTCTGGCTATATCATTAGTTAGATCTACTGGAAACCCATATGTATCATAGAGCTTAAACACAACATCACCCGGTAGTACATTATCTTTCATATTTTTAATAGAGGTCTCAAGTATTTCCATCCCTTGATCAAGCGTAATCGCAAAGCGTGCCTCTTCTTCTTTGATTGAATTTTCAATAGTTGATTTCATTTTTACTAGTTCTGGGTATGCATCACCCATTTCTATAACTAAAGGAGCTACCAGTTTGTAAAAGAATGTCTCATTAATACCTAATTTCTTACCGTGACGGATCGCTCTTCTAAGAATCCTCCTAAGCACATAGCTTCTTCCTTCATTGCCCGGAATCACTCCATCAATAATCAAAAAAGAACAGGCCCTAATGTGATCGACAATAACATTTAAAGAACTTGATTGATCAGCTTTCAATCCAAGTATCTCTTTTGATGCATTGATTAAATTACTAAATAGATCAATTTCATAGTTGCTATGCACAGATTGCATCACTGCAGCCAATCTCTCCAAGCCCATACCAGTATCTACAGAAGGTTTTGGCAAAGGTGTCATGACACCTTCTGCAGAACGGTCATATTGCATGAACACTAGATTCCAGATTTCAATATATCGATCCCCGTCCTCGTCTTCTGAGCCTGGGGGTCCTCCTGGGACCTCCGCTCCATGATCATAAAATATTTCACTGCAAGGTCCACAAGGACCCGTATCACCCATCGACCAAAAATTATCTTTTTCTCCCATGCGTGAAAATCGCTTAGGATTTATCTTTATTTTTTTAAGCCAGATGTCTGCAGCCTCATTATCATCAAGATAAACTGTGACCCACAGTTTATCTTGAGGTATTTCCATAGTATTTGTTAGAAAGTCCCAAGCCTGGATAATAGCTTTTTCTTTAAAATAATCTCCAAAACTAAAATTACCCAACATTTCAAAAAAAGTATGGTGCCTGGCTGTATAACCAACATTTTCTAAATCATTGTGTTTACCGCCCGCTCTAAGGCAGCGTTGGGAGGTAACTGCTCGTTGATAGCCTCTTTTATCATTACCTAAAAATACATCCTTAAACTGGACCATACCGGCATTGGTAAACAATAAAGTGGGGTCATTGCCGGGCACAAGTGGAGAACTTTTTACTATCTCATGATCTCGATCATGAAAATAATCTAAAAATTTCTGGCGTAAGTCATTGCTGGTAATGGATTTCATAAATAAATAGTGTATAGATAAATTCAAATATTAGCATCGTCTTTTAAACTAAATGCGTTACTGTTAATTTATTGTATAACGCTCTTTGAGTGTTATATCTTTAAAGCTGCTGAAATACTATCCGCATCAAAACCCCGTGATTGCAAAAAACGCATCTGACGAGATTTCTCTTTAAAATCTGAGACTGGCATAGTACCAAATTTCTTTAATCTCGCTTCTTTTGCTAATTCAAACCAATCAACATCAAGGTCATCTAATGCGTGATCTATTATTTTTCTCGGTAGTTTCTTATTTTTTAGTTCAAAAATTATCTTAAGCGGTCCTTTGCCTTGTTTATATCTTGAGCGACAAAAACTTTCGGCAAAACGCATATCATCCTGCAAACCATCTCGCTTAAGACCCTCGAGAGCCTGAGTCGAGGCCTTGTGGTTATAACCTTTGACTTGAAGTTTGGTAATTAACTCTTCGTATCCATACTCACGTAGGGCTAAAAAATCCATGCCCTTTTTTCTTGCATGCTGAGGATCTAAAAATTTTTCATCATTTTGAGTTTTAAAGATATCTTTATTTAACTCATTGATAGATTTATCCACGTCAATCAGAGCATGCCATCAAGAATCAGCTGGCTCATCCTCATTTTCATCACTTACATCCAACTCAGGTAAATCATCTTTTTTAGGCATGAGTTTTGCTCTAATTTGGGCTTCCAAATCAATCGAGATTTCTGGATTAGAGCGCAAAAATTCACGAACGTTCTCTTTACCTTGACCAATTCGTTCCTCTTTATAGCTGTACCAAGATCCTGATTTTTCAATCAAATCTTGTTCTACGCCATAGTCTATTATTTCACCTTCACGCGAAATCCCCTTACCATATAATATTTCAAATTCAGCCATCTTGAATGGGGGTGATACCTTATTTTTAACTACTTTGACACGTGTTTGGTTACCAATGATTTCATCGCCCTTTTTGATTGCACCGATTCTTCTAATATCCAAACGGACCGAAGAATAGAATTTGAGTGCATTTCCTCCAGTGGTCGTTTCAGGACTTCCAAACATAACTCCGATTTTCATTCTAATTTGGTTAATAAATACCACCATTGCATTAGAACGTTTAATGTTACCGGTGAGCTTTCTCAACGCCTGTGACATTAATCGCGCCTGAAGACCCATATGAGTATCACCCATATCACCCTCAATCTCAGCTTTTGGAGTCAAGGCAGCCACAGAATCGATAATAATAATATCGACGGCACCTGATCTAACCAACATATCCGTAATCTCAAGTGCCTGTTCACCTGTATCTGGCTGTGAAACGAGAAGCTCATCAACATTTACACCTAATTGTTCAGCATATTTTGGATCCAGAGCATGCTCAGCATCAACAAAAGCAGCAGTACCCCCTGCTTTTTGACACTCAGCCACTACCTGCAGTGTTAATGTGGTTTTACCTGATGCCTCAGGCCCATAAATCTCTACTACTCGACCTTTTGGTAATCCACCAATGCCTAAAGCAACATCAAGACCTATTGAGCCGGTCGATATGGACTCGAAATTTCTTGCGATACCCCCGTCTCCGAGCCGCATAACTGAGCCTTTTCCAAACTGTTTATCTATTTGCCCTAGTGCAGCTGCGAGTGCTCTTTTTCGATTTTCATCCATAGTTAAATATCACTTTTTTATATTTGAATTGAAATCTTATTATTCCATAATTAAAAATATATAGTTAGACAGAATGTAACTTTTTCATTCTTTTTTCTAACTCTATTAACGCTTCAATTGCGGATTGAATACGGATCGAATTTCGATCACCTTTAAAACAATAATCTTTAGTATCAACGGTGATATTACTATCAATATAGTAACCCCAGGCTATCCAAACAGTTCCTATGGGTTTTTCTATAGAACCACCAGTTGGGCCCGCAATTCCAGTGATTGCTAAAGAAAAATCTGCATTATTATCTCCAAGAGCATTTCTTGCCATACTTTCAGCGATTACTCTGCTGACAGCACCTTTATCTCTAATTAAATGACTGTCAATTCCAAGAAGTTTGCTTTTTGCTTTATCGCTATAAGTTACCATACCATGTGAAAAACATTGAGAACTTCCAGGTTGATCAGTTATTGCTGATGCAACTAGTCCTCCTGTGCATGATTCTACAGTCACAATAGTCTTCTTTAGTTCAATCGCTAAAGAAACGAGTTGAATAGTGACCTCACGTAATTTATTTAATTCGCTCATTATAAATCGACTCATATAATTGAATATGCTTATTAAGCATCGGTTGTAATGAATATTCTATTTTTATGAATTGCTTTGCCGCAGATGAATAGTTTCCCCTAAGTACTTCATCATTGATAATGCTGTTAATATTATTTTCAAAAGTAGATTGATCACCCACTTCAGATAATAAACCTGTTACTCCATTTTTGATTACTTCTGAAATGCCCCCAGCATTAAACGCAACAACAGGTAATCCAGCGGCACCAGCTTTCATTAAAATAACACCAAGACCTTCTGCACTTGCAGCATGAGCTAATAACTTAAAATGTGGTAAATAATCATCAAGCTCTAAATCAAACCCTGCCAATCTGACACAATCATCAAGATTAAGCCTTGTGATTAGCTTCTTAAGTTTGCCATTTAACTGTCCCTGACCAAATATAATTAACTTTATTCGTGGAGATAATTCTCTTAAGTTAACCATACTCTTAATCAAAAAATCATGGCCTTTTCTAGGAATTAATTGGCCCACAGATACGATAACGCAATCATTTTCATTTAAATTAAATCTATCTAAAAATTCTTCTTTTGTCTTTGATTTCAAAAAACGAGTGCTATCCACCGCACTCCGAATTAATGATAACTGATCAGATTTAATTCCAGATAAAGATAAAATATTATAAATATTCTTTGAAATAGCAATAGTTTTCAAAAATAAAATGTTACGTAATTTGTTAATAAGATTAGATTCTAAGCTATCAACTCGTCGTGATAGTATGGCAGGAATACCATACCAATAAGCCACCATTCCGCCTAAAAAGTCAGCACCTCTGCGGCTGTGACAATGAATTATATCGGGACATTCATTATTAATAATTTTTGATAAACGAAGTGCAAAAAAAATATCTAAATCACCTTTACATCTTACTTCAATAACTCTTATACCCTGTTCTTTAGCTATTTTTCCTAAATCACTTTCTAGTGAACAAACAAGAATATTCTTAAATCCTAGATTTTTTAAGCCAGAACAAAGATAGAGAACCTGCTGGGGGCCACCATAAAAAAAACGACCTGTTTCTATATGAAGAATTTTCATATCATCAATGTAGTTATTTGAATTTAACCATATTTTACTGCATCTAGTGTACCACTTAAAAAATACTGATTACCTATAATCTAGCGGCTAATCTTTCTAGAGCTTTTTTGTTTGTCCAAGACCAAACTTTATTGATGGCGATATCAATCGGCAACCATTTATATTGGCTATGCTCTTTAGAATGCAGAGTTATTTTAGTTCTATCTGCAAGTAGATAATGAAATTCGTGCTCAATATTTACTTTATCATTAAAATGATAGCGATACTGCCAGCGTGGGTCTATCTCAAAAGAACGACTTAACCCAGAATCAATCAAAAATCCCTCTTCCTTTAAACCAGTCTCTTCTCTTAGCTCGCGTGGTGCAGCATCTTCTTTATTTTCATTCATTCGCATACCGCCTGTTACTGATTGCCAGTATGAAAATGGATGTATTCTTTTAAGCAGGAGGACTTCATGCTTTGATGTATATATCAACACTAGTACTGATTCTGGTCGACGATAATGGACCATAAATGCTTAATCTATAGACTGAGGTCTTAAGCGTATACCGGTTTCTTTAAGTTGCTCCGAAGATACTTCTCCTGGTGCATTTGTTAATGGGCAGCTTGCAGATTGTGTTTTAGGGAAGGCAATTACATCACGAATACTTTCAGCACCTGTCATTAACATTACCATTCTATCTAAACCAAAAGCTATTCCACCATGGGGTGGACACCCATAATCAAGAGCTTTTAACAAGAAACCAAACTTCTCTTCAGCTTCTTCATCACTAATATCTAATAATTTAAAGACAGCCGCTTGCATCTCTTTATTATGTATTCGAATGGAACCGCCGCCTATTTCAGAGCCATTAAGGACCATATCGTATGCTTTTGATAGAACCGTACCAGGATTATCATTAAGCTCATCAATCACAGAAACCGAAGGGGCAGTAAATGGATGATGCAAAGAAGTCCATCTTTGTGAATTTTTATCTTTTTCAAACATTGGAAAATCAATCACCCATAGCGGTTGCCAGCCCTCTTCAATAAGATCAAGATCTTTTCCAAGACGCACTCTCAGTGCACCAAGTGAGTCATTCACAATGTTAACTTTGTCCGCACCAAAGAAGATTAAATCACCATCTTTGGCTTCAGTTCGTTCAAGGATTTTTTCAATAACATTATCTGGCAAAAATTTTAAAATGGGAGATTGCAATCCCTCTGCTCGATTGGTTAGATCAATTACTTTTATGTAAGCCAATCCTCTAGCGCCATATCGACTTACATACTTCGTATAATCATCAATGATTTTGCGACTCATTTTAGAGCCATCAGGAACACATAGTGCCGCAACACGACCGTCTTCATCTTTCGCTGGCCCAGAAAATACTTTAAATTCAACATCGGACATCAAGTCAGATAAATCTACTAATTCCAGAGGAATTCTTAAATCTGGTTTATCAGAACCAAATCTTCTCATTGCCTCTGCATATGTAATACGCACAAAACTTTTCGGTAGAGATACTTTCATTACCTTTTTAAATAATGAACGAAGTAAATTCTCCATCATGTCCATTACATCATCTTCATCAACAAAACTCATTTCTATATCAAGTTGTGTGAATTCTGGCTGCCGATCAGCACGAAGGTCTTCGTCACGAAAACACCGAACTATTTGATAGTAACGATCCAAACCAGACATCATTAACAATTGTTTAAATATTTGTGGAGATTGAGGTAAAGCGAAGAATTTTCCTGGATTTGTTCTACTTGGCACAATGTAATCTCTTGCTCCCTCGGGTGTTGCTCGAGTTAACATAGGAGTTTCTGTATCTATAAACCCATTCTCATCGAGAAAAAGTCTCAACTCTCTAGTAACAGCATGTCGCAAACGCAGATTTGAAAGCATATTATCTCGACGCAGATCAAGATAGCGATATTGCAATCTTAACTCCTCATTGGTCTTTTCATCATGATGGAAAGGAGGCGTCAGTGCGTCGTTCAAAGTCACCAATTCAGTCGCTAAAATTTCGACCTCACCAGTCTTCATGTTGGAATTTTTTGTGCCTTCAGGTCTAGAGCGAACTAGGCCTTTAATAGCCAAAACAAATTCTCCACGAATACGCTCTGCTTCAGAAAAAATTATTTCGTTATCAGGATCAAAAACTACTTGGAGCAAGCCTTCGCGATCTCTTAGGTCAACAAATATAACTCCACCGTGATCACGACGGCGATGCACCCATCCCGTAACTGAAACTTCTTTGCCTTCTAGTCGTTTATCGACTTCACCACAATAATGACTTCGCATAATATTTTTCATATATTAAAAAAAAACGAAATACTACGGATTAACCATTTCATCTGCAAGGTTCTTCCCATAATTCTCTCTTTTTGTAAAAATAATCAAGGATTTTTAGTGTCCTTACTAGAAGTTTTGATTGGTAAATCTTTAAGATCTCCTTCATTCCAAGAAGGGACAACTACTCCAAGCGATACAATCATCTTAAAGGCTTCATCGACACTCATATCCATCTCTATCACATCTTCTTTGGGTAAAATAATTATATAGCCAGAAGTTGGATTAGGGGTGGTTGGAATAAAAGTACACACCACATCTGAACCTGTTTTCTTCTGAACTTCACCCAATGCAGTTGATGTTTGAAAAGCTAAGCTATAAACCCCTTTTCGAGGGTATTGAATCAACAGAACTTTCTTGAAGGATTGGCCTGTCTCAGAAAAAACAAGCTCAGAGAAATTCTTTGCCGCAGAATATACCGATCTGACTATGGGTATACGTCTCAGTATTCTTTCACCAAAACCCATCATGGTTCTACCAACAATATTAGCAGCTAAAATGCCCGTCACTAATAATACTAACAAAGTTAAAATTAAGCCCAATCCTGGGATAGAGAACCCAAGTAATGTTTCAGGTCTTATCTGTAAAGGAAGTAAAACTAAAGTTTGGTCCATAAGCGTAATTAAAAAACGAAACAGCAATACCGTTACTACAACCGGAAGCCAGACCAGCAATCCTGCAATTAGGTATTTTTGTATATTTTTCATTACTTATTTGATGCTGTTTGAGTTTTTGTTGGTGAGATTTTTTTTTCAGATTTCGAGGTATCGGCTTTAGAAGATGATTTCTTTACTTTACCCGAATCATTATCATTTTTTGAGATATTGCGCTGATTATCTTTTTTGAAATCAGTTTCATACCAACCGCCTCCCTTAAGACGAAAACTTGGCGCAGAGAGTAATCGAGATAATTTTGGTTCATTGCAACTTGGGCAATCAACCAAATATTCGTCGCTCATTTTTTGCAATTCATCAAAATTATGATCGCAATTTGTACATTCATATTCATATATAGGCATGTCTATCTCCACTTCCCGCAGTATACTCTTGGTATCAAGGAATCTATATAATTATAAAATAATTATCTTTTTAATTTATAGTTATTGCTGTACGTGTAATAGTTATTTTTTACCAAAATGCTTATGCTTTCATATAAATTATGCTCGCCATTCTGCCGCATTTATTGTCTCTACGATATGAATATAAACGCTTCCTATCGCTATAAGTACATTCATTTCCACCAAAAATAGCCTTAATTCCTAAATGATTTAATTTCAATTTTGCTAAACCATATAAATCTGCTTGCCAACGATTAGAGTTATTGGCTTTAAAAAATAATCTATTACGATCATCAACTCCTAAAAATACATTTCGGACATCATCACCAACCTCAAATGCCTGCTGTGAAATAGCAGGTCCCAACCAAACTAAAAGCTCATTTGAATTGGATTGCATGGCATCAATAGTGTTCTCAATTATACCAGCCGCTAGTCCTCTCCAGCCAGCATGGATTGCACTGATTGTATCTCCAGACTTATTGGTAATTAGAATGGGCAAACAATCTGCTGTGAGTACCACACATATTTTCTTTGCTGAACGCGTAATACTCGCATCTCCAAATAAATTCCTTTCATTACTTGGTTCTGAAATGACTGTAGCGCTATGCATTTGATCTAGCCAGCAAGGCTCTGAAGGAAGATTTAAGGCTTCAATTAGCAATTGACGATTTTTTTTAACATCATCGATATTGTCTCCCACGTGATCACCCAAATTAAATGCGCTGTAGGCGCCTTGACTGTGACCGGATAGTTTTAAAGTAGTACCTGCGATTATATTTTCTGGAGCGGGCCATACTGCTTCTAGAAATCCTATTTCACTTATCATCGTGACAATAAATCCAATTCCATCTCATGCAGTAGGTTTCTGAAATCTGCTGCTGGTTGAACCTCCAGGGAAATAGCTTTACCTGACGACGGATGTATTAGCTCTAATCTAGAAGCGCACAATGCTTGTCTTTTAAAGGAGCTCAATGCTTCTTTTAAGGCTAAAGAACAACCAGAAGGAATCATAAGTCTTCCATAAAGAGGATCACCTATTAAAGTGCGTCGCCTAAATGCAAAATGCACTCTTATTTGATGAGTTCTCCCTGTTTCTAGATTCACTTTAACGTGTGTATGAGCATTAAATCTTTTTTCTACGCGATAATGAGTAATCGCCTCTTTACCACCTTCTCTTACTGTCATCTTTTTTCGATGAATAGGGTGCCTATTAATTGGTTCATTTATCGTTCCACCGCCAGTTAAAACTCCATTACAGATGGCATCATATTGCCTTGTCACTGTCCTGCTTTCTAGTTGACGTACTAATGAATTGTGAGCAATTAGTGTTTTTGCAATCACCATCAATCCACTTGTATCTTTATCAAGACGGTGAACAATTCCAGCTCTTGGTAATTCACTTAATGTTGGCCATTTATGAAGTAATCCATTCATCAATGTACCAGTAAAATTTCCAGCACCGGGATGCACTACTAATCCAACTGGCTTGTTGATTACAGCAATTTCTTCATCTTCATATTCAATATCCAAGACCATTGGCTCTGGTTCATTCTTGATATTTTCAGAATAGATAACCTCTATAGAGACATTTTCACCACCATTAACGATATCGCGTGGTCTTAATTTTTCACCTTCGATCAATATAGAACCATCTAGTATCCAACTTTTTATGCGACTTCGTGAAAACTCAGAGAAGGTTTTTGCAAGTGCAAGATCTAATCGGTAGCCCGATAATTCATCCGAAATAATTTTTTGTCTAGAATAATTTGTCATTGGTTACTTCAAAAAGAATTCATTTAATTTGAGTTATACTCTAATATTAGTATTAGATTAATATTAATTTACACTTAACTGTTCTAATAATTATTTACTTTCTTCAAATCAATCAATCCGACGTTGTTCATAATATGTTTAATATTTATAAAAATCTCATAATTGCCTTTTTTAGTCTATCATTAATCGGTTGTGCAAATAATGAAGAATCAGCTGAAGATGCCTATATCAACGATCTTGTTAGGGCTTATGAGACAGCTCAAATAGCAGTTCAAGGAGGCAATTATCGACGCGCCATAGGTATATTTGAAAATATACAATCGAGATTTCCTTTTAGTGAGTTATCGAACCAAATCCAGTTAGAATTGATTTTCGCTTACTATAAGAGTGGGTCTACCGAACAAACTATTGATCAAACTGAAGCTTTCATCAGAGAGAATCCAACACACCCAAGAATAGATTACGCCCTCTATATACAAGCTCTATCTTACTTTGAAGAAGATCCAGACATTTTAGAAAAAACATTTCGGAAAGATATGAATAAAAGACCACCAGAGGATGTTGAAAAATCATATTCAATATTTGAGAGATTAGTTGAAAGATATCCTGCCAGTGAATATTCAGCAGATGCCGAATTACGAATGATATATCTTAAAAACCGATTGGCTGCATATGAAAATATAGTTGCAGATTACTATATTCGAAGTAGTGCTTATGTTGCTGCATTGAATAGAGCTAAAACATCCCTTGAAAGATACAATGGCGTTCCCAGCAACAGACAATCAATTGAAATAATGATTGTAGCTTACGAGAAACTAGGGATGTTTGACTTAGCTGAAGATACAAGACGTGTTCTTGCTGAAAATTACTCAGACCCAATAGTAATGGTTGATTATAATGAAGTTAAAAAACCTAATCTCTGGGGAAAATTAAAAGCACTAATTCCGAAAAAAACAAACGATACTGAGTGATTAATATTTAATTCAAGAAATCATTTTAATCTGGGAAGTTATAGCCAGAAGTTATCGGATAACGCCAATCTCTTCCAAAAGCTCGGTTACTTATTCTAATTCCGGGTGGTGCTTGCCTTCTTTTATATTCGTTTCGCTTAACCATCTCTAAAATACTGATCACAATTTCACGATCATACCCTTTATCAACAATTTCGATGACAGATAAATCTTCCTCTATAAAAGCTTCTAATATGGGGTCTAGTATGTCATAAGATGGTAAAGAATCACTGTCTTGTTGGTTTTCTCGAAGTTCAGCAGATGGTTCTCTTTCAATTACTCGACTTGGAATAACTTCACTGAGAGTATTTCGATACTTTGCGAGTCTTTTTACCATGGTTTTAGTGCAATCTTTCAGGGGAGCGAAACCTCCAGCCATGTCGCCATATAATGTAGCATAGCCAACTGCCATTTCACTTTTATTACCTGTAGTTAAGAGCATTAAGCCAGTTTTATTTGATATTGCCATCAACAGAACACCTCTCGCACGCGATTGAATATTCTCCTCAGTTGCATCAATATTTTTTCCCTCAAAAATAGGCATTAATAAATCCATCGACGCATCATAAAGACTCTCAATGGGTAAAATATCATATTGAATATTTAATATTGTCGATTGTAATTCTGCATCCTCCAGACTCATTGAACTAGTATATTTATAAGGCATCATCACGGCCCTAACCTTTTCATTGCCAATTGCATCACACGCTATAGCAAGTGTTAAGGCTGAATCTATTCCTCCTGATAGACCTAAAACCACTCCTGGAAATTTATGCTTATTAATATAATCACGTGTTCCTTTAACTAAAGCCTTGTAGACGCTTTCTTCATCATTTAATCTTGGAGTCACATTCGCGGTAATCGGTTCTTTCCTTTCAGCACTGACATTAAACTCGATAATATCTAACTTTTCTTCAAATGAAGGTGCACGATAAGTTATGTCACCTGCGTCATTCATGACAAAAGAAGTACCATCAAACACTAATTCATCTTGGCCACCCACCATATTGAGATAAACAATAGGGATTTTTACTTCAGATATTCTTTTCTTCACAATTAATTCACGTTTAAGCTGTCCAACTTTCTCATAAGGAGAGCCATTAATGACAATAATTATTTCAGCACCCGCATCTTTTGCTTTTTTAGCTGGACCCGAATACCAAATATCTTCGCAAATATTAATGCCTATTTTTGTTCCTTTTATTTCAAAAATAGCTGTCTTATTACCAGATTCAAAATAGCGTTTTTCATCAAAAACACCATAATTAGGTAAAACTTGCTTGCGATAATGGGCTATTTCCTTATTATTTTCAAAAACAGCGCAACTGTTATATATAGTATTCTCTGTGTACTCAGGAAAACCAATTAATACAGCAATATCTGATACTTGCATCTGAATCATTTCGATAGCTTCTGCAACTCTTCTCTTTAAACCTGAATGCAATAATAGATCTTCGGGCGGATAACCCGATATTGATAACTCAGGAAATACAATCAAATCAGGTTTAGACTCTACTTTTACTTGTTTACAGTAATCGAGAATTCGAGCTGTATTGCCAGCAATATCGCCAACAATTAAGTCGATTTGAGCTAAAGCAATAGTGATTTTTTTATTCATAAAAAAAGATAATTTTATATAAGATGCTAAAAAATTTACTTAGTAACTAATTCTAAAATTGCACTCCCTAGTTCAGCTGGTGATTGAACAGTCATAACACCAGCATTATCTAATGCTTTGTATTTTTCCTCAGCGGTACCCTTTCCTCCAGCAACTATTGCTCCTGCGTGCCCCATTCGTTTTCCTGCAGGAGCTGTAATACCAGCAATATAGGCAACTACTGGCTTGGTAACATCGCTTTTGATGAATTCTGCAGCCGCCTCTTCATCAGTACCACCAATTTCTCCCACCATAACAACGCCCTCAGTCTCAGGATCAGCCTGAAATAATTCTAAGCAATCGATGAAGTTCATTCCTCTAACTGGATCTCCACCAATACCAACACAGGTAGTTTGCCCAAGTCCATTCTGTGTCGTTTGATAGACCGCTTCATAAGTCAGCGTTCCAGACCGAGAAATAACACCAATTTTACCTTTTTGATGAATAAATCCTGGCATAATACCTATCTTGCACTCACCAGGTGTAATGATGCCAGGACAATTTGGACCAACAAGCCGGCAATCATAATTCTTAAGCGCGGCTTTTACTTTCACCATGTCTAAGACTGGAATACCTTCAGTTATACAAACTATTAGCTCAATTCCTGCGTCAGCAGCCTCTATAATAGCGTCAGCAGCAAATGGTGCAGGCACATAAATCATACTCACATCTGCATGAGTTTTCGCAATTGCATCACTGACAGTATTAAATACAGGCACTCCCAAATGAGAATTTTTTCTTGCTCCAGGCGTCACTCCAGCAACGACTTGAGTTCCATATTCAATACATTGCTCAGTATGAAAAGAACCTTGTTTACCAGTAATGCCCTGACAAACAATTTTACTATTTTTGTTAATTAAAATACTCATGATCCCACCACCACTGTTACTGCCTTTTTTGCCGCATCGGTTAAATCAGAAGCAGTAATAATTTCTAGCCCACTCTCTTTCAATAAACTTCTTCCTTTCTCAACATTAGTACCTTCTAAGCGAACAATAACAGGGACACTGACACCAATTTCTTTCACAGCGCTAATAATACCCTGTGCTATGAGATCACACCGAACAATTCCACCAAAGATATTTACTAAAATAGCTTTAACATTTTTATTTGATAAAATTAACTTAAAAGCAAATGCAACACGATCACTCGTAGCACCTCCACCAACATCAAGGAAATTAGCAGGCTCTCCTCCATGAAGCTTAATAAGATCCATAGTTGCCATTGCTAACCCTGCTCCATTTACCATACATGCTATATCCCCATCCAAGGTAATATAATTGAGCTCATGTTCAGCAGCTTCATTCTCAGCTGCATCCTCTTGTGAGGGATCTCTATAAGTTACTATTTCTTTCTGTCGATATAATGCATTAGGGTCAATATTAATTTTTGCATCTAAAGCGATTACCTCGCCTGTTTTTGAGACTATTAAGGGATTAACCTCAATCAAACTAGCATCGTTTTCTATAAAAAGAATATACATGTTCTTTATAATTATTGAGAATTGCTTCAACTGCTCCTTATGCAGCCCAATACCAAAAGCCAGCTGTCTAACCTGATAATCCATTAAGCCCGTAGCAGGTGAAATAGCAATTTTAAAAATCTTTTCAGGTTCATTTTCAGCGACCTCTTCAATATCCATCCCACCAGCAGCAGAAGCTACAAATGAAATCATCTCTTGTTCTCGATCCAGCAAGATACTCAAATAAATTTCACGATCAATATCTGACCCTGGCTCTATATAAACCATATTCACTGGCAAACCATCCGCACCTGTTTGATGAGTCACTAAAGTCATACCAATCATATCCTCGGCATACTCTTGCACCTCCTCGATTGTTTTTGCTATCTTCACCCCACCAGCTTTTCCTCTTCCACCTGTATGAGCTTGTGCTTTGACTACCCAGACTGATCCACCAATCCTCTCAGCTGCCGATTTAGCTTCATCTCCAGTAATAGCTGTATAGCCGACTGGAGTTGGGATTCCATACTTGATAAATAACTGCTTAGATTGATATTCATGTAAATTCATTGATTATGATCACTTAGTAAAATTAAAAAACATATTGAAAAATTTATTTGTAAATTATTTAAAACTAGTCAGAGCAGAATTCTTTCATAACACAATCATAAATGAAACCACTATAATGATATTAATATCATTATATAATCTTGAGGTTATATCCCCATCATAATAAGCTCTTTTAATATTAATTTTTAATGGTATGTAGAAAACAATGAAAAAATTAAACAATGGATTTACTTTGATTGAGATATTTGTAGTTATAATTATTACTGGCATAATGATATCCATAGCCATACCAGCCTATAAAGATTACAACAATCGCCCTGACGCTATTAATAGTAGGTGAAATAGCACTATTAATTTGCTCAATGCATTTTAAAGCCCATCACTAAAATGGAAGAAATTAATTTATTAAATATCCTTATACTGTCCATTTGCGGACTTATGATCGGAAGCTTATTAAATGTTTTTATCTATAGAATACCAATTATTTGTAATAATCAGTTAACCCAACCTAGCTATAATCTTTTTTGGCCAAGATCTCAATGCAGGAATTGTTCAAATACAATTCAATTTTTTCATAATATCCCTATTTTAAGTTACCTTATTCTCAAAGGTAAATGCGCTTATTGTCAAAAAAATATTTCTATCCAATATCCCTTAGTAGAGTCTCTTACTATGAGCTTTACCATCTTTTGTGGTTTCTATTTTGGATTAAATGAGGAACTAATTACGATTCTATTTTTTACATATCTATTGATAATTATTAGTTTTATTGATCTGAATCATCAAATAATTCCAGATTCACTCTCTCTAACTCTATTATGGGTTGGCTTACTTTTAACTGTTATTTTTTCTGAAAACAATCAATTAACAATTTTAATAGATACTCAATCAAGTATTTTAGGTGTTATTTCTGGTTATTTAATTTTGTGGATAATTTATCATCTTCATTTTTTTATAACAAAAAAAGAAGGGCTAGGTTATGGTGATTTTAAATTACTGGCAGCAATTGGTGCTTGGACTGGCTGGCAATCAATACCCATAATCTTATTTTTAGCTTCAATATTGGGTCTGATTTTTGGTTTAATAACAATTAAATTTGGTCGAAGTACTAAAGATACACTCATACCATTTGGTCCATTTCTTGCGACTGCGGGGTGGATTTCGATGATGTTTGGTGCAAAGATAATGGCTGTGTATTCATTTATTTAAAAAAAGCAGAATGTCGTTTAATAAAAAAAATAAATCAAAGAACTTTTATGTGGCCTTAACAGGTGGAATAGCTTCAGGTAAATCAAAAGTTAGTGAGATATTCAAAGATTTAGGTGTCGATATTATTGATACCGATGAAATAGCTCATTATCTAGTAAAGCCAGGTAGTGATACTTTAGCGATGATAGTTAAAAAGTTTGGTAAAGATATACTGACTAATTCTGGCGAATTGAATCGCCAATATATGCGAAATCTTATTTTTGATGATCCAATCAAGCGTCAATGCCTAGAATCTATTATGCATCCAAAAATTCATACAGAAGTTAAACTCAAATTATCTAAATCTTTGGGCCCTTATCAAATAATTGTCGTCCCCTTACTTACAACCTCTCCGCTGAGGCATCAGGTTGATAAAATCCTTGTCATTGACTGTGATGAAAAAATACAAATCAAAAGACTCATGGCTAGAGACTTAAATTCATTAGAGCTGGCAGAAAAAATTATAGCCTCCCAAGCTAAACGAGAACATAGGCTAGTGATAGCTGATGACGTCATAGAAAATAATAATGATTTCAATAAAGTCATTCCTAAAATAAATAAAATTCATAAAAAATATCTACAATGCAGCTTAAAATAATATCTAAAAATAAAGCTCTTTGGGTATTTTTTAGCATCATATATGAGGCTTTATTACTCATAATCATTTCAATTCCTTAAGAAGGAAGATAATATGATTATGAGTAATAAAATAAGATGAGCCTATTAGGTAGAATGATTGAATGAATTATTGCTAGTAAATCGTTACATGTGTAACCTTATTCGATATTAAACAATATTAAAAATCGAAACTTAGTGCTCTTAGGATTATAAATAGCTCAATGATTAAACAATCTAAAAATTCAGAATCAATATTTCGGAGGTCCCCCGAATATGAATTACCTCTTAGCGAGAGAATGAGAACATTCCTTCGTTTAGAGTTCCTATATCAGCAATTTAACTATTTTGTAGAAACTGAAACAGATTGGGCATCTAGGACAGCTGTCACCAGTCTCCTTGAAATGATGGCAATTTTAACTAGAGGGGATATTCGAAGTGACGTTCATAAAGAATTGGATCGCCATATTGGAATACTAACTAGTTATCAAAGTCAACCTACAGTTGATCCTGAAAGACTGGAAATAATGGTTAAAAATCTCACAAAAAGAAGAGATGCACTTCGAGCAATAGGAACTAATTTTATTCAGCCTCTAAGAGATAATGAATTTTTGAGTGCTATAAAACACCGTAACACCATTCCTGGTGGGACTTGTGAATTTGATCTACCTGAATTTAGTCATTGGCTCAGACAATCACATAATAGAAGAAAACAAGACTTTGATCTTTGGTTAAATATGATAAAACCCGTGTGCAATGCCGTAATAGAATTACTTTGGTTGATTCGTGAAAGTAATGCTCCAATGGAAAAATCAGCGACAAATGGAATGTATCAACATAAAATGCCACCATATTCACACGACCAACTAGTAAGAGTTACCCTACCAGATGAAAGTTATCTTTTTCCAGAAATCAGCGGTAACCAGCATCGATTCACAGTAAGATTCTTGGAATGGTGTGATATCAATCAAAGAGCCATTCAAACTCATGATGATGTTTCCTTTAAAATATCAATTTGTTAATTTATTAAAAAGTAAAAAAGCTTATAAAATCTTCCTTAACTCTTTAATAACTGGTGTGTCTGCTGCTAATAGATCAACATCTTTTAATTCTTCTTTTGAATACCACTGAATTACCTGACCCTCATTACCCACAGCTAAACCAGACCATGAATTTATAAGATAAAAATGAATTTTTACCCTGAATTCCTCATAGCTGTGCTCCAACCTCATGAGAAACTTAGGATTGTGTATTTTAATGCCTAGCTCTTCTTTTAATTCTCGAATTAAAGCGGCTTGAACCAATTCATTATCTTCCAGCTTCCCACCAGGAAATTCCCATTGCAATGGGAATTTTTTTAAATTAGATCTTTGAGCAAGCAGAATATGTTTGTTTTGATTGACGAGAATACCCGCTGCAACTTCTATATTTAGCAAGCGAAGATAGCCTTAATTCAAACGCCCATGACATTGCTTGTATTTTTTTCCAGATTCACATGGACAAGGATCATTTCTACCTATCTTTTTATCCGATCTGACAAACGGGTCACCAATTTTCTTTGACGGATTATTATCAATATTTAAATTTCCAGCATCTGTAGAATTAAACTCCATAGATTGCTCTGCTCGTCTTTGCGCTTCCATCCTCGCAACATCTTCTTCACTTTGAATTCTGATTCTTGACAACATACTAATTGCATCATATTTAACTTGATCAAGCATCTCACCAAACATTAAGTATGCTTCTCTCTTGTACTCTTGTTTCGGATTTTTTTGAGCATAGCCACGAAGACCAATGCCTTGTCGAAGATAATCCATTGCAGCCAAATGCTCTTTCCAATGAAGATCAAGCTGTTTAAGCATAATTTCTTTTTCAACCTTTCTCATTAAATCTGACCCAACTGCTTCCTCTTTTTCTTGACTGGCTGATTGCATTTTCTCAACACAGCGATCACGAATCATTGAAGCATTTAATTTTGGATCATCTTTTATCCACTGAGGTATTTTAAGGGGTAATAAAAATTCTTTTTCTAGAGCCTGCATCAGGCCCTCTGAGTCCCAATTTTCCTCATGACTATCTTCAAGAATATATTTTTCGACTGTAAGCTCTGTTACCTCTTCCCTTATAGCAAGGATTGATTCACCAATTTCGTCTGCACTCATTAATTCATTTCTCTGATGATAAACAACTTTGCGTTGATCATTTGAAACATCATCATATTCCAATAAGTTCTTTCGAATATCGAAATTATGTGACTCAACCTTACGTTGTGCTTTTTCAATTTGTCGACTCAGTAACTTACTTTCAATAGCCTCACTCTCTTTCATGCCAGCTCTTGATAGAAGGGATTTTGTCCTATCTGGATCACCAAAAATACGCATTAAATTATCTTCCATAGATAAATAAAAACAGCTAGATCCCGGATCACCTTGTCTTCCTGATCTACCTCTAAGTTGGTTATCAATTCTTCTGGATTCGTGCCTCTCTGTCCCTATTATATGAAGCCCACCAGCTTCAATTACTTGGCTCTGTCTATCTCTCCAACTATCTGTTATCGACTCCATGTTTTCTTTATCTGCCTCTAACTCAGCATTTAAATTTCCACCAAGTACGATATCAGTTCCTCGTCCAGCCATATTAGTCGCAATTGTTATTGCACCGGGTCTGCCAGCTTGCTGCACAACAATTGCTTCCCGCTCATGCTGTTTTGCGTTTAATACTTCATGTTTAATATTCTTTTTATTTAAAATTGAGGACAATAGCTCTGATGTCTCAATCGAAGTTGTACCTACAAGAGCGGGCTGATTTCTCTCTCTGCAATCAATAATATCCTCAATTATCGCATTAAATTTTCCCTCTTCTGTGAGATAAACTTTATCCGGCTGGTCTTTACGTATCATTTCTTTATGAGTCGGAATTACTATCACTTCAAGACCATATATTGATTGAAATTCATATGCCTCAGTATCTGCTGTTCCAGTCATCCCAGATAAATTATTATATAAACGAAAATAATTCTGAAAAGTGATAGAAGCCACAGTCTGATTTTCTTGCTTAACTGAGACATTTTCTTTTGCTTCGACAGCCTGATGAAGACCATCAGACCATCTCCTTCCTGGCATAGTTCTACCAGTAAATTCATCAACGATGACGATCTCACCATCTTTAATAATATAGTCAACATCAATACTAAACATTACATGAGCTCTCAAAGCTGCATTTAGATGGTGTAATAAACGAATATTACCAGCATCATAAAGACTTTCATTTTCTTGTAGTAGACCAGATTTGATCATCAGTTCTTCTATATGTTGATGTCCAGCTTCTGTTATGTAGACTTGTTTAGATTTTTCATCTTTAGAATAATCTCCATCGCCATCTTCATTCTCTTGAAGACTTAATTTAGGTATTAATTTATTTATTTTTTGATAAAGATCTACATTTTCTTCAACAGGACCAGAAATAATTAAAGGTGTTCGTGCCTCATCAATCAGGATAGAGTCGACTTCATCAACAATTGCAAAATTTAATTCTTTTTGGACTTTATCCTCAATTGAAAAAGCTAAGTTATCACGAAGATAATCAAATCCAAGTTCGTTGTTTGTGGTGTAAGTAATATCTGCTTCATAGGCTTCTTTTTTTTCGTTATGAGTTTGCCCGCTTGCAGTAACACTGACACTTAACCCTAGATATTCATAAATTGGCCGCATCCAGTCAGCATCTCTTTTTGCAAGATACTCATTTACGGTAATTACATGTACTCCTTTTTGGGATAAAGCATTTAGGTAAGCGGGTAGTGTGGCAACCAAGGTTTTTCCTTCTCCCGTTCTCATCTCCGCTATATCACCTTGATGTAATACCATTCCACCTACTAATTGCATATCAAAAGGCCTCATTTTTAATGTTCTTTGAGAGACCTCACGAACTACAGCGAATGATTCGACTAATAAATCATCTAGAGTTTCACCCTTAGTTAAGCGCTCTCTAAATTCATTAGTCTTATTTTTAAGTGAATCATCACTGAGGATTTGCAACTCAGGTTCTAATTTATTTATAGCACCTACTTTTTTGGATAGACGCTTCAATAGCCTCTGATTCCGACTACCAAATAAATTAGTTAATAAATTTGCCACACATTATCCTTAATAATTAGACTATATTTCAGTGTTATAAATTTTTATGTTACTTGTAAAAACTATTTTTATGAATATTATAAAATGAAACTTCATTAAATACTTAATAATACCGTATCAAAAAAACTGCTTTCTACTTATGTCCTTAAATAAATTAAAAAACATATTAAGCTCTGATTCGCATAATAACCTAGATGACATAGTTCAACGAGCTAAAAATATGGAAGAATTATGTTCTACGCTAAAAAAAATAATAAGTGATGAAGCTGCCCAACACATAGTCGCTTGCAATATAAGAAGTAATGGCAAATTAGTAATTCTCTGCAATTCCAGTGCCTGGGCGGCTAAATTCCGCTATCAAAACGTTTTATTTCTTAGCGCTGCAAGAAAAATGTTTCCTCATATCACTGACTGTAAAATTAAAATAGCTGATATCAGAACTAAATATTAAATCATTAGTTATAGGCAGAAGTGAGATAAGAAATAGGTGCTTTCTTTGGACTACTAAACGATACTTCTTCCCATGCAGTCTCGTCCGCAATCAGTGCTCGCATTAATTGATTATTTAAGCAGTGCCCAGATTTTTTCGCAGCATACCTTCCTATCAAACTATGTCCCAGCAAATAAGAATCTCCGATAGCATCTAATATCTTGTGTATCACAAATTCATTTGAGTATCTTAAGCCATCCTCATTTAATATTCTAAAGTCATCAAGTACGATAGCGTTATCCATACTCCCACCAAGGGTTAGATTATTTTCTCGTAATTTTTCAATATCTTTTAAGAAGCCAAATGTTCTAGCGCGACTTACCTCCTTAAGAAAGGAGGTAGATGAAAAATCAATGGATGCTTTTTGCTCAAGTTTATTAAAAACAGGATGATTAAAACCGATTTCAAAATCGACTTTAAAGCCATCAAATGGAGATAACTCAGCCCACTTATCACCCTCTTCAATACGAATTTTTTTCTTAATTTTAATAAATTTCTTTGCAGCATCCTGCTCTTCAATTCCTGCAGACTGAATAAGAAATACAAAAGGGCCAGCACTTCCGTCCATTATTGGAACTTCAGGTGCCGATAATTCAATGACAATATTATCAATTCCCAAACCAGCTAAGGCTGACATTAAGTGCTCAACCGTAGCCACTTTAATATCATCTTTAATCAATGTTGTCCCAAGCATAGTTTCACCAACTAGCTCTGCTTTTGCTGGAATATCAATATTTTTGTCAATATCTGTTCTACGGAAAATAATGCCTGTATTGGCGCTACCCGGTCTCAACGTCATATAGACTTTCTTTCCAGTATGTAAACCTACCCCAGTAGCTCTGATTGTAGTTTTAATAGTGCGTTGGCGAAACATACAATACTTCCTTTAATACCCATATAAAACAACAATATAATTATATCATTTCATTAGGAATATTCACAAATAATATCAGATCAAAATTGTTTTTGAATCCAATTTTTGACTTGCTCTATTTTATCATTCAAACTATTTTTCACGGAAATATTATTATAATTTCTTTTATCCATTGAATCTTGCCCAAACATAAGCAATCCAACACCGGTCGCATGAATGGGATTTCTTACTACATCAGATAGGCCTTCTACATACTGAGGAGAACCAAGACGCACTGGCATATGAAAAACCTCTTCAGCTAATTCCACTGCACCTTCCATTTTTGCACTACCACCAGTTATGACAATTCCTGCTGGGATTGATTCCTCAAAACCACTTCTTCTTAATTCATTTCGTATTAAACTAAATAACTCTTCAAATCTTGGCTCTACAATTTCTGCTAATGTTTGTCTTGCTAATCTTCTGGGTGGTCTATCGCCAACACTAGGCACTTCAATAGTTTCATCTGGGTTAGCTAATTGAGACAAAGCGCAAGCATATTTTATCTTGATGTCCTCTGCATACTGAGTAGGCGTTCTCATTGATACTGCTATATCATTAGTGACCTGATCACCGGCAATCGGAATCACTGCAGTATGTTGAATAGCGCCGCCCTGAAAAACAGCAATATCTGTTGTGCCACCACCAATATCAACCAAACAAGAACCCAGCTCTTTTTCGTCTTCAGTCAAAACAGCAAGACTTGAAGCTAGCTGCTCCAAAACTATATAATCTACCTCTAATCCACATTTTTGAATACATTTTGTTATGTTTTGAACAGCACTCGCAGCACCAGTTACCACATGAGCTTTAGCCTCCATTCTAACGCCAGACATTCCAATTGGTTCGCGAATTCCATCCTGACTGTCAACCAAAAATTCCTGAGGTAATACATGTAGGGTTTCTTGGTCTCCCGGAATAGATACTGCCCTTGCAGCATCCATGACTCTATCTACATCATTTGAACTTACTTCTTTTTCTTGGATCGCTACAATTCCATGAGAATTTAAGCTTCTTATATGACTACCAGCAATACCAGCATAAACCGAAATAATGTCACAACCTGCCATTAACTCTGCTTCATCAACTGCCTTTTGTATGGAATGGACGGTAGATTCAATATTCACAACCACACCTTTTTTTAACCCTCTAGATGATTGAGTACCTATCCCTATAACCTCAATTTGATTGCGTTCATTGATTTCACCAACAATAGCAACGACTTTAGATGTACCTATATCTAGTCCAACAATAAGATTCTTTTCACCTTTCTTACTCACGTAGATCCTTTTTTATATTAGCTATTAGTAGAAGCCTTTTTCCATACTATCGTAAAACCATTGTCATATCTCATATCTATAGATTCTATGTCAGCTGGTTGTTGAGATATAATGTTTCTTGCAATATCTATAAATATATTTACTTTATCATCAAGCTCATCTCGACCAAAATTTATATTGATTCCGTTATATAACATAATCTCCCAGGCCCCTCTTGAGCTCACTAAAACTCTCTTAACATTCATGCCTAGGGGGATTAAGTGATCACGTAAGTGAAAGTATCTTTCTGCAACTTCCATTGAAGTTCCCTCAGGACCAAACAAATAAACTAAATCAGGGATATGATTAATATTATCTATTTCAATAAATAAAACCCCTTTATCATTCAATAAGCCACGCTCTCCCCATCTAGCCACAGGCGTATGCTCAAAAACATTTATTTCTAACTTTCCTGGCCATCTTTTTCTTATTGATACCTTATCTATCCAATCCATTTTAATAATGTCTTTCTGCATATCATTAATATTTATAGCAAGAAACCCCTTATCTAGGTATTCACTAATCGCACCCTCGATCTGATTGGACTTAACCTGCTGAAAAGATCCTTCGATCGAGATAGAGGTTAAAGGTTGATTTAAAATATTAGTTAATAGTTGATATCCAAAAAAACAAGCCATCAAAACTACAGAAATCATAAAATAATTATATTTACTCTCCTTCGGCCAGGACCAAGTTTTTACTTGTTTTTGTTTTCTTTTTTTTGCCTGATTCATTGACATTAAAATTCGCTTTAAATTTCAATACTTGTTTCTAAAATAGACCAACATAAATCAGGAAAATCAATTCCAGATTGTAAAGCAGCCATTGGTACAAGACTTTTTTTCGTCATACCCGGTACCGTATTCACTTCTAATACTTTTGGTACATCGCCACCATGCCTCATAAAATCAACTCTGCCCCAGCCATTGCAACCAAGAGCATCGAAGGCTTTTAAAGCGAGGTCTGCATAAATTTTTTCTGTTTTTACATCATCCGTTCCAGGACAGATATAATGAGTTTCGATAGATTTATACTTTGCTCTATAATCATAAAAAACTCGAGGTGTTTTTATTCTAATACTAGGTAAAGTATTTCTATTAAGAATGGTTACTGTTAATTCATCGCCAATAATACATTCCTCTGCCAAAGCAATATCATTATAACCTAAGGCTAAATTTACCGCCTCTTCCAACTCACAAATATCAGAAATAACACTCATACCAATACTTGAACCCTCTGAAATGGGTTTTATTATCATTGGGAGTCCCAATCTCTCTGTGGCCTCAAAAGCATCACGTTTTGTATGAATAATTTTATAATCTGGGGTAGGAATACTGTTATTTTGAAATAATTTTTTACTCATTATTTTATTCATTGCGATTGATGAAGCCAAGACATCACTCCCAGTATAAGGAATACCTAAAAACTCAAGCGCACCTTGAATGGACCCATCTTCACCACCCTTTCCATGTAAAGCAATCCAAGCTCGATCAAAATTACTATTTATTATCTTATAAAGTGGTTCAATTTTTGGATCCCATCCATATGCATTAATTCCTTTTGACCTAAGAGCTTCCAATACCGCCTTTCCACTCTTTAATGAAACATCCCTCTCATTAGAATTACCTCCATAGATAACTAAAACCCTCCCAAAATCCAAGGGTTTATCAATAATCTTGCTTATTGATAAATTACTCATAATATTCCTAACAATTTCCTATTATTTTTACTTCGCATATTAATGAAACCCCATGCAATTTTTTTACTATTATTTTAATATGCTCAATTAATTGCTCAACATCCTTAGCGCAAGCTAGTTCATCAGTAATAATAAAATTTGCATGTTTTTTTGAAACCTGAGCTCCTCCAATTCTAAAGCCCTTAAGATTTGACTCTTCAATTAATTTTGCAGCAAAATTACCAGGTGGATTACGAAAAACAGATCCGCAACTCGGCTCACCTAGAGGTTGAGATAATTTTCGTTGTTCTAACATTTTCTTTTGTCTATCCATAGACGCTATTACATTAGATTCAAATTTCAAAATAGCACTTATAAACCATTCATTAATAGGACCTTTAACCTCACGATAATCAATCTGATATTCCTGTTTATCTCGATTTTTTATCTTTCCTTCTCGATTCATTGTCTTTACAGAAACTACTCTCTCCCAAGTTTCATTTCCATAAGCGCCAGCATTCATGGCTAAAGCACCTCCAAATGAACCAGGTATTCCCGAGAAAAATTCAGATGGACCCAAGTTCCAGCGAATACATTTTTTTGCAAGCATTGTACATGGTACATTTGCCTCTACTTCTATAGTCAAATTATCGATTTCTCTTATTTCTTTCAATATTTTTGAAGATGAAATAACAACCCCTGATAAACCCTCATCCCTGACAAGAATATTACTTCCTCTGCCCAACCAAAATATAGATACATTAGCACTCAATTCAGATAAGAAATTTGCGAGATCATCTAAATCATACGGCTTATAAAAATATTCTGCGGCACCACCAACTCTCAATGAGGTATGTTTTTTCATCGGCTCAGATTCAATTATTTCACCACGAATAGAGTTAGTTGATATGAGCAAGATTATTCACCTTATGACTAACTTTTTATTCCAAGATTGTCTGTTAGATCAGTTACAAATTTTCCAATATCCCCTGCACCCATACATAATAATATTTCATCGTCACCTAATAGATTATTGAGAATCGGAATTGCATCGTTTAATGACTTTAATAATTTTATATTAATGTCACCTTTATTTTTTAAGCCATTAACAATATTTAAGCTATTAATACCCTCAATGGGGGCTTCACCAGCAGGATATATCTCCCCCAGAAGAATTTGATCGACATTTGATAACGCATCAATAAATTCATCAAATAACTCTTTTGTGCGGCTGTATCTATGTGGTTGAAACATCAGGGTTAACTTTTTTTCAGGCCAGCTTGCACGAACAGCATTCACAGTAGCTTTTATCTCAGAAGGATGATGACCATAATCATCAATTAAAGTAAATTTACCATTGACGCACTTTACGTTTTCAGTAATCTGAAATCTTCGATCAATACCGCCAAAATTCTTAAATGCAGCTCTAATTGAATCATCATCAACATCCAATTCAGAGGCTACTGCAATTGCAGCTAGGGCATTCTGTATATTATGTGTACCAGGTAGATTCAAAGTAATTTCTAATTTGTTTTGATTTTTTTCTCTAATAACATCAAATGTAGTTAATTCTTTTGAAAGCTTGATATTAGAAGCCCTAATATCAGCATTTTCAGATAATCCATAACTTGTAACTGATCTTTTTATAAGAGAGAGAATTTTACAAACTCCAGGGTCGTCAATACACATAATTGCAAGCCCATAAAACGGCAAATTATGTAAAAAATTAAGAAACCCTTGATTTAGCTTATTCATGTCATTGTCATATGTAGACATATGATCAGCATCAATATTAGTCACAATTGAAATCATAGGTTTGAGATGCATAAAAGATGCATCGCTTTCATCAGCTTCTGCTACTAGATATTCGCTTAAGCCAAGTTTTGCATGTGAATTCGAACTTTTTAGTCGACCGCCAATTATGTATGTAGGATCTAATCCACCTTCAGCTAAAATGCTTGCTACAAGACTCGTAGTAGTAGTTTTCCCATGAGTACCTGCAACTGCAATTGAGTAACAAAAACGCATGAGTTCAGCTAACATTTCTGCACGAGCCACAATTGGTAGTAGCAGTTTTCGAGCTTCTATAATTTCACAATTATCATCATCTATTGCGCTTGAGACAATTACAGCATCGGTACTATGAACATTTTTTTTATGGTGACCAATAAATATTTTAGCGCCCAATGATTCAAGTCTTGTAACTTGTTCGCTTTTACTTAAATCTGAACCTTGAATTTGATAGCCAAGCCCAAGCATTACCTCTGCAATGCCTGACATACCTGACCCTCCAATGCCAACGAAATGAACTCGCTTAAGTCGTCGCATTTTTTTAATCATAACTGCTCACATAGTTAAGACAAGATTTAACTATTTCATTAGTAGCATTAGGCTTAGACATTGAAGCCGCCAAACAAGCCCTTTGCTGGAGCTTGCTTCTATCCTCAATCCAGTTACGTAAAAGCAGAGTAAGCTTTCCATTTTTTAGCTCTTTTTCATGAATAATTTCTGCAGCACCAATTTTTTTCATCACATTAGCATTTGCAGTTTGATGGTCATCTATAGCCAGTGAAAATGGTATTAAAATTGCTGGTAATCCTACCGTCATTAATTCTGTAACTGTCATTGCTCCAGACCTACAAATCACTATATCAGCCCAGTTATATGCATCCGCCATATCATCAATAAATTCCACTAAATATAAACCAACGGGAACGTCTTCATAGCCTTTTTGCGCCTCACTTAAAGTTTTTTCGCCAGCCTGATGTAATACTTCAAGTTTTGCTGATGAAGCTAAATCTTTAAACACTTTTGGAAGAGAGTTATTTAAAATCAATGAGCCCTGACTTCCCCAATAACTAATATCTTTATTGGACCTTTACGATCTTTTAATCTGATATTTGGAGGATCAAGTAATGTAATATCCTGTCTAACTGGATTACCTATTGTTTGAGCTTTAATATTTTCAGGAAAACTTCCCGGAAATGCCTCGATTACTAGTGATGCTATTCTAGCTAGAATTTTATTAGTGCCTCCAGCGATTGCATTTTGTTCATGAATAATGACTGGATAACGTAATAAAAAAGCTGCTAATGCTCCTGGACCACTAACATAACCTCCCATTCCAAGTATTACATCAGGTCGATGACGCAATAGAATGACAAATGAATGTGCAAATGCCATTAATAACTTAAATAACGAATAAAAAAATGCTTTAAGAGTCTTTCCACGAAGACCGCCGACATTTATATATTCAATCTTAAAGCCCGCTTCAGAAACTACTTTTGATTCGATTCCAAGTTTAGTCCCCAACCAAATCACCGAGCAATTGCGATTCCTTAAAGCTTTTGCAATTGCAAGCCCAGGAAAAACATGGCCACCCGTTCCTCCAGCCATTATCATAATTTTAGGTTGCTTCATTGGCCTTTTCTTTTTAATTTAGATTTTGAATGAGAAACATATCCTGAATTTAGCTCATGATAAATCCTCAATAAAATACCCAATGTTATCATTGTCATTATTATACTACTCCTGCCGTAACTTATCAGCGGAAGCGTTAAGCCCTTTGTAGGCAATAATCCCATATTTACACCAAGATTAATTGCGACTTGAAAAGCAAGCCAAGAACCAACACCAATACAAAAGTATGCCTCAAAAAAATGATCAGCTTTAGCTGATTTGATAGCAAGTCGAAATATCCTCCAAATTAAAATTACAAACAACGAAATTAAACCAATGGATCCAATTAAACCGAACTCTTCTGAAAAAACAGCAAAGATAAAATCTGTATGTGCTTCTGGTAAATAAAATAGCTTCTGAACGCTATTCCCCAATCCTACTCCCAACCATTCCCCTCGACCAATAGCAATAAGAGACTGTGCTAATTGATAGCCAGCATTAAAGACAATATTCTCATCCCATGGATCTAAGAATCCAGAAAAACGTCTCATGCGAGAAGGAAACTGCATGAGTAATAAGGCAAGAATAGCAGTTGTTGAAAGGAGAAATATCAGAAAGTCTCTGATTCTCGCACCCGCAACTAATAACATTGATAATACAGTCACTAATAAAACAGCCGTGGCACCAAAATCTGTCTCTAATAATATTAATATCGATGCTATACCTAGAACTAACATTGGTCGAAGAAAACCGACAAAACCTTCTCTTAACTGCCTATTTCTTCTGACCAAATAACCTGCAATATAAACCATAATACAGAGGCGAGCTGGATCAGAAACTTGTACATTTATGATGCCTAATTTTAACCATCTTGTTGAACCATTTGCGGTATGACCAAATCCAGGTATTAAAACAATAACTAATAAAAATATTCCAAATACCAGTAATAAAGGTCCCATTTTTTTCCAATAATCAATAGGTAGTATTAAGCAAAATAGTGCACCAATAAATCCCAAAAAAACTGCAAATATTTGCCTATTTAAATAGTAAAATGGTGTGCCAAAACTATTCTCAGATATGGCCGAAGAAGCTGAAGATAATGTTATTAATCCGATCATTAATAACATTAAAATGACAAGGAGCAATACTGGGTCAATTTTATAATTTTGAATTAAATCTTTTTGCAAAAAACTCAATTTAATCCCCTAACAATTCGACAAAATTCTTCGCCACGGTGAATATAACTATCAAATTGATCAAAACTTGCACAAGCAGGGGAAAGAAGAACTTTATCGCCGTCAAGACCATGCTCTGATGCATAATGAACTGCTTCTTCTAGAGTTCCTAGACAAATTGAAGAGACATGGTCTTTAAACTCCGCTTCGATTAACTTCGAATCTTCACCAAATATGATTATTTGTTTTATTTTTTTATGAACTGAATTTGCAAAAAACTTAAAGTCTCCTCCTTTGCCTTGGCCACCTGCTAGTAAAATTATTGGTCCTTCTAAAGAATTAATAGATGCTATAGCAGCACCAACATTCGTTCCTTTTGAATCATTAATAAATTCAATAGATTTATAATTTTCAACAAACTCCATGCGATGCGGTAACCCTTTAAATTCTTTTATTGCAGCTATCATATTACTATCATCAAGACCAATTAATTCACCAACAGCCAAAGCTGCTAATATATTCTCAATATTATGCGAACCGATAATTCTAACTTCTTGACTTGATAATAATTTTTTTTGGCCTTTTGATAAAAATTTATCAGCATCATCAGTTAGAATACCAAAATGGCTTTCGTCAGCTTCACTTAAGCCAAAACTAATGCTTGGATTATTATTGAGATATTCAAAAGATCCTTTTAAGTTGCGATTATATACCGAAGATAATGCTTCTTTATATATTCTATATTTTGCTTGATGATAGTTCTTTTCACTATCATGCCAATCGAGATGATCATTAGAAATATTGAGTAGAGCAGCCACTTTAGCCGGTAATTTTTGACATCTATGCAAATGGAAACTTGAGAGCTCCAGAAGATATAAATCCGCATCATCATTCAATAAATCTAATGCAGGTCTTCCAAGATTTGCTCCTGCTGAAACTTTAATATTGGATTTTTTGCACATCAAAGACAAAAGCTCTGTCACTGTACTTTTCCCATTTGAGCCTGTAATTACTACAAAATCTTTCGTTACATTCTCAACAAAAAGATCAATATCAGAAATAATTTCGATACCTAATTTAAGTGCTTTTTGAATCAAAGATTCTTTATCACTTAATCCTGGCGAAACAACTAAACGATCAATATCTTCAAATAATTGGTCATTAAAATTGCCTAAAATTACATCTGAATTTGAAATAAATTTCTTGAATAAAGGTAAATTTGGAGGATTTAATCGTGTGTCATAGTAAACAGCCTGGATATTCATTTTTTTCAAATGTCGGGCTACAGATAAACCTGTGTCACCCATACCAAATACTAAATATTTAATCATATTGACAAAGTATAAGTGAAATAATTATTCATTCCTTTATCTGATCTTCAAGCTTGCTAGACCAATTAAAACTAAAATTACTGTAATTATCCAAAAACGTACTATTATTTTTGGCTCTTCCCATCCTTTTAATTCATAGTGGTGATGCAAAGGTGCCATTCTAAATATTCGTTTACCTGTCAACTTAAATGAAGCTACTTGGATAATAACCGATAATGTTTCAACAACGAACACACCTCCCATAATTGCTAGAATTATCTCTTGCCTTACAATGACGGCAATCACCCCAAGTGCTGCACCAAGTGATAAGGACCCAATATCCCCCATAAATACCTGAGCAGGATATGTATTAAACCAAAGAAAACCGAGACCAGCACCCGATAAAGCCGCACAAAAGACAAAGATTTCACCAGCTCCCTCAATATAAGGTATATCTAGATATGATGAAAAATTTATATTTCCAGCAACATAAGCAAATAACCCCAGTGCTCCTCCCACAAGCACAGTTGGCATAATCGCTAACCCATCAAGACCATCTGTTAAGTTAACGGCATTGCTAAAACCAATAATAAAAAAGAAGCTAACGAATATTTGAATAATTCCTAAAGGTATCATTACATCTTTAACATAGGGAATTAATAATGATGTCGCGTTAATATCATTCGCTAGATAATACAACCAAATCGCTGCAATAATTGCCACAAAAGATTGCCAGAAAATTTTCGTCCATGCTGAAATTCCATCTGAGTTTTGTTTAATTATTTTTCTATAATCATCAATATAACCAATCAAACCAAATGAAATTGTTACAAATAGAATTACCCATATATACACATTACTAATATCAGACCATAATAATGTGCTGATTGAAACTGACAATAGAATCAGGGCGCCTCCCATAGTAGGTGTACCTGCTTTGATAAAATGGCTCTTTGGTCCATCATCTCTAACTGGTTGACTTAATTGACTTTTATTCAGTCTCTTAATCATTTTTGGCCCAATCAAAAATGAGATAATTAATGCAGTCAAAGCTCCAAAGACAGCTCTTATAGTTATATAGTTAAATACAGTGAAGCTAGCATCAAATTGACTTAAATAATTAAACAAATAAAGTAGCATTTCGATATTCCTTTTTGATGATCATAACTAAATTATCTCTTTTATAACTTTATCCATCCTCATAGATCTCGAGCCTTTTACAAGAATATTCATCTTAGGCGTATCTTCTATTAATTTATGTAAATGACACAATAGATCATCGATTGTCTTAAACCAATATCCGTTATCTCCAAATTCCTTAATGCTATATTTCATCATATCGCCAACTGCTAAAAGCTGGTCAATCTTTAACTCTTTAGCTTTTAAGCCAATTAATGAATGCATCTCAATAGCATCCTTGCCAAGCTCTTTCATATCTCCCATAACCAAACATTTATAATCTTTCATGGTGGCCAAAAGATCAATTGCAGCATTAGTACTAGTAGGATTAGCGTTGTAACTATCATCTATCACACAGTGGTTATTTATACCTTTTAAAAAATTCAATCTACCTGGCACAATTACTGGCGCCTCGAGACCTAGCTTAATATTTTTTATAGGCATACCTAAGCAATACATTACAGCCGCCGCGGCACAAGCATTCATTATATTATGTTTACCTAAAACAGGTAATTCAATGTTAGTCGAAGACTCAGGTAAAACCAACGTAAAAGATGAGATACGATCCACCAAGTTCACTTCTATATCTTTGGCAAAAACAGAAGCATTAGGATTAAAGCCAAAGCTTACAACAGTAGATTTTTTCGCCATATCACACCATAAATCATAATATTTATCATCATAATTTAAACATGCATATTTTGGTGGTAATTTACCTTGAAGAATTTCACCCTTAGCTTTTGCAACGCCATTTATATCCCTAAAACCCAGAAGATGAGCTGGACCAGCATTATTAATCAACACAATAAAAGGATCGGTTAAATTAACCAAATAATCTATTTCCCTAGGGTGATTTGCTCCCATTTCAAGGATGCCATATTCATGACTTTCATCTAATCTTAATAACATAATAGGTAGACCAATATGATTATTAAAATTTCCATCTGTACTCAATATTTTTGCTGTAATAGAAAGACAATTATTTAATATTTCTTTTACAGAAGTTTTTCCATTACTTCCGGTAATAGCTGTAATTTTTGCTGTCATCCTTTGCCGCCATGCGTTAGCTAATTTACCAAGAGCAATTTGTGTATTTTCAACTAAAATAGTTTCATTAGATTGAAAGTTTTTATCATCAATCACGCAAGCTGCAGCATTTTTCATAAGAGCTTGTTCACTAAACTTATTACCATTGAAGGTTGGACCCCTTATGGCAAAAAATAATTCATCTGGATTTATATTTCTAGAATCAGTATTGATGCCATGAAAATCTCTATCACTACCATAAAATTCACCGTCCATATGATTAGCGGCTTCACTTAATGATAATTTAATCATTTACTCATCTCTTTGAGTCGCAATTTCAAAGCTTTCTGTGATACCAAATTATCTGAAAAATTAATTTTCTTGTTTTCAACTACTTGATAATCTTCGTGCCCCTTACCTGCTATAAGAATAACATCCTGATTACTAGCAGATTTAATCGCGAAATTAATCGCTTCTGATCTATTAATTAATGTATGTGCAGCATCATTTGATCCCAACAAAATTTCAGAAATAATATTTTCTGGGGATTCATTACGAGGATTATCACTTGTTATAACAACATAATCAGCATAATCCCGTGCGATAAGCCCCATTAATTTTCTTTTCCCCTTATCGCGATCTCCACCACACCCAAAAACACACCAAATTTTTCTTTTACAATGCAGTCTTAAAGCAAGTAAAGCTGCTTGTAAGGCCTCTGGTGTATGTGCAAAATCTACAAACACACTTGGTAGGTTTTGATTTATTGATTCATCTATTAACTCCATCCGACCTTGGGGTGGTGGAATCTCTTCCATAGCTAATAATATTTTCTCAAAATCAAATTCATAAGCTGAAATTAAAGCGATCACTTCTGCTGCATTTTCAATATTAAATTCACCCATTAAAGGAAGAAAAAAATCTTTTTCGCCCCATGTGCTTTTTATACAAACTGTATGTCCAAATTCGCTTACTTTAGAGCTCAAAATAGATAAATAGGCTTCACCATGATTTAATGATGCTTGTCCTTTTATTACAGTTATAGCTTTATTATTTATTTTTTTAAATAATTTTCTGCCAAATTTATCATGACAATTTATAATTTTTATTTTTGAATCTATGTCTAAAAAAAGCTTAGCCTTAATTTTACTATATGCTTCAAAATTACCATGATAATCCAAATGATCTCGAGACAGATTCGTAAATATTGTTGCACCAAAAGATATGCCTGAAATCCTATCTTGCTCAATGGCATGAGAAGATACTTCCATAGCAACATACTTAATTCCCATTTCTTTGAATATAGATAATTGTTTATGCAGCTCAAAACAAGAAGGTGTTGTTAATCTGCCTTTCTCAAGATTCTTTAAACCAACACCAAGCGTTCCGATATATCCACATTTATTTCCTAGCAAAGAAAGGCACTGCTGAATTAGCCATGCCACGGTCGTTTTTCCATTAGTTCCAGTAATTCCTATGACTTCAAGATCACTTGATGGAAAGTCATACCATCGATTAGCAATTTCACCCATATATTCTCTTAGATTTTCCACACCTATTAATGGAATAGTGCAACTTTTTAATTGAGAAAGATCATATGGTTTTTCATAAATTACGGCTATCGCATCATTTTTAATAACTGATTCTAAAAAATTTAACCCATGATAAGTTTCGCCCTGGCAAGCAAAAAAAATATCACCTTTTTTTATGTTTCGACTGTCATCACTAATTTCTGTTACAGGAATGGGAGGTGCAATGGCTATACCAGACAATAATTCACTTAGGTTTATTTTTACTTTCGGTAACATTTTATTGAGACATTATTCAAGATTTAAATCGGCAATTAAGGGCGTCTCTGGAGAAGTGATATAGTTTGGCGGGATCGCCATGAGCCGCAATGACTCAGATATCACTTTTGAAAAAATGGGTGCTGCGACATCACCACCATAATAAAATTCTCCTGATGGTTCATCAATAAAAACCACGACGACCAACTCTGGATCATCTAATGGAGCAATGCCAACAAAAAAAGACCTATATCTATCTTCAGTATAACCGCCAGATCCAGAAGTTTTCCATACTGTTCCTGATTTTCCACCTACACGATAACCCTCAACTGTTGCTTTTATTGCAGTACCATCTGGGCCAACTACCTTCTCTAGCATTTCCCGAATCAAGGTTGCTGTTGATGAGCTTAAAACTCGTTTTCCTTCACCCAATTGATTAGCTAATAAACTAATTGGCTTATAAAGCCCATCATTAGCCAATATGGCATAAGCTTGAGCTAATTGAAGAGGTGTTACACTTATTCCATAACCATATGACATCGTTGCTTTGCCTATGTCACCCCATTGTGTGTGATGATGGAGCTCACCTCTCGCCTCTCCAGGAAAACCGCCCGAAGTAAGAGTCCCAAAACCAAAGTTACTCATCATTTCCCACAGTTTATCCGAATCTAATGTCAGCGATAATCTGCTCATCCCTGCATTTGATGATTTACTTAAAATCGTACCTAAATCTATGGCTCCTTTCTCAGTTCGATCTTTTATAATTTTCTTACCTATCTTAACCGGTGAGGTATCAATCAAACTTGAAATGCCATATTGGCCAGACTCAATGGCATTAGCAATGATAAATGGTTTAATGCTCGAACCGGGCTCGTACATATCAATAATAGCTCGATTCCTTACTAAGGAATGATTTAATGGGCGCTCATTATTATCAAAAGAAGGTTGATTGGCCATTGCAAGTACTTCACTGGTCAAGGCGTTAAGTACAATTATTGTGCCATATTGAGCTTGATGCTCAATTATAGATTCTTTAAGAAGTTTATTAGCAATATATTGCAATCTTAAATCTATACTTAGTTTTAGGTCTTTACCTGGCTTAGCTGTTTTGATTATACTAATATTCTCTATTGATCTACCTTTTTCATCTTTTAATACTTTTTTCTGACCTGAAACACCTCTTAACCAACTCTCATATTGAAGCTCAATCCCTTCAATTCCTTTTTCATCCGTATCTGTATAACCAAGTAATTGTGAAACAATCTCTCCAGCTGGATAAGCACGCTTATATTCTCTAGTAATAGTTAAATTTGCGATATTAAGTGCTTTAATTCTGTCAGATATTTTCGTACTAATATGTCTTCTTAAATACCAATAATTCTTTTCTTTATTTACTTCGATTTCTTTTTTTAGTTTGTCAATATTAGTATCTAAAATTTTTGATAAAGCATTGAGCTTCTCGAGGGAAAGAGAAAAATTTTTGTGGGTTATAGCAAGGCTATCCACAGGAGTACTTATTGCTAGTGGCTTATTATTTCTATCTGTAATCATGCCACGATAAGCCACTATAACTGGCTCTCGAATCTGCCTTGCATTTCCTTGGTTTATTAAAAAATCTTTACTTAAAACTTGCAAATAAGTCGCTCTCATGACCAACAAAAATGAAAGTAACACAAAAAAGCCAAGCACCCAGAAAGCTCTTACTATAAAACGTCTCGAAATTTCTTCTTTTGTCTCAGCGCCACGACTCATCTTTTTTCATATACTTTTATTTTTTTAATAGGAGGCCTTTGCAAATTAAGTTTATTTATTGCTTCTCTTTCTATTCTCATGGGTGTGGCCCAGACATTCTCTTCTCTTTTTAATTCACTCCATTGAATATTTAGCGTATCACGATTAGTATTCAGGACCTCAAGCTCAATAAATAACTCGCGAGACTGGTGTTTTATATAAATTATTGCAACTGCTGAAAAAATACATAAAACAATACACATTAATAACTGAAAATAAGATTTTTTTAGATCCATTTCATATTTCTTAAAGCCGTTTTACTACAAAACTTCACACGACATTCAATGATCAAGAAGTAATTAGCAAAGACTCAATTATTAATCTGCCTGGCGCCTTAAAAAAGCAGGTATATCGAGATATTCTTGCGTCGATTCCTCAGTCTGTATTCCATCACCAGCTGCTTTTTTTCTTTCGGTTGTTGGTTTCTCGTAATTATGATAATTAGGTTTTTGACCATTATCTGGACTTATCTCTTTTTGTATGACTCGTATTGGAGGACTTTGTGAGCTTTGTATGTCTTTTCCCAAACCAGTAGCTACCACTGTAACCCTAACTTCATCATTCATTGATGGGTCTAGTGCCGAGCCAATAATCACCGTTGCATCTGGTGCTGAGAATTCCTTGATCGTATCTCCAATTTCAGAGAATTCACCAATAGTTAAATTCAAATCAGAAGTAACATTTACCAAGATTCCATTTGCTCCCGAAAGATTTACATCTTCCAATAATGGACTAGAAATAGCCGCTTCTGCCGCTTCTCTAGCACGGCCTTCACCTGATGAAGTGCCTGTACCCATCATAGCCATACCCATTTCAGACATAACTGTTCTTACGTCAGCAAAATCAACATTCATAGTTCCTGGTGTTGTTATTAATTCAGCTATACCCTGAACTGCACCTTGAAGCACTTCATTTGCAGATTCGAAAGCATTAACTAATGTGCAATCACTACCTAGTACCGCAAGTAATTTTTCGTTTGGAATAGTTATTAAAGAATCGACATATTTACCCAGTTCGGCGATACCATTATCAGCTATGGACATTCTCTTAGTACCCTCCATCTCAAAAGGTCGGGTCACCACTGCTACCGTTAATATACCGAGTTCTTTAGCTACCTGAGCTACTACCGGAGCTGCTCCTGTTCCTGTTCCACCTCCCATTCCAGCGGTAATAAATAGCATATCTGCACCTTCAATTACCTCAACAATCCTATCTCGATCTTCCATAGCTGCTTGGCGACCAATATCTGGATCAGCACCAGCTCCAAGCCCTTTAGTAATATTGCAACCTATTTGCAAGGCTGTTTTTACTCTTGCTGTATTCAATGCCTGCGCATCTGTATTCGCACAAACAAAATCAACACCTTCAATACCAGCATTAACCATATGTGAAACAGCATTTCCACCGCCACCGCCAACACCAATTACTTTTATTATCGCACTCTGACTATGTGCATCCATTAGTTCAAACATAATTGCGCCTCCTTTAAAATCTCGTTATCTAGTTTAAAATTAAATTCTCTCTGCTATTCTTAAAACTGCACTTCGACTTCTTACGTTTACTCCAATCTCAGCAATAGATGCCCTTACTGCTTTTCCTATAATTTTCAATTTTGGTTGAAATTCTTTTGGTACATCTGGTAAGCCCCTGTATTGCTTTGATTCCAATGATGAATTTTTAATAAATCTTTTTACTATCCGATCTTCGAGTGAGTGAAAGCTAATCACGCACAAACGACCACCACTTTTTAATAAATCAATACTCGCAATCAGAGCGCTTTCAAGTTGTGATAGCTCATCATTTATATATATTCGAATTGCTTGAAATGTTTTAGTTGCCGGGTGTTTCTTAAAATGCATTTTTGGCAGCGCCTTAGTTATTAAATTCACTAGATCAAAGGTAGTTTTTAATGGTGCTAGATTCCTATTTTTAACGATATTTCTAGCTATTCTTGAAGAAAATTTTTCTTCGCCATATTTAAATAAGACTGCTCTTAATTTATCTTCACTGACATTAGATAACCATTCGGCTGCAGTTATACCCTTACTTGTATCCATACGCATATCTAGAGGACCATCTTTTTGAAAACTAAATCCTCTTGATGCCTGATCTAACTGAGGAGACGAAACTCCTAAATCAAAAAGTAAGCCATCAACCTTTCCAATTAGTGCCTTTCGCATCGCTATATTTTTTAATTCTGACATTTCATCCTTAATTAACTCAAAACGTAAATCACTTTTAATTTTAAGGTCAATTTCATCCATTGCTTGCATATCTCGATCAATCGCATATAAGTAGCCTTTGTTATCAAGCATGCTTAAAATCTCTTTACTATGACCCCCTCTTCCAAATGTTCCATCAATATATATTCCATTTATTTTTATATTTAATCCTGCAATAGCCTCATTGAGTAAAACTGGTATATGATCATTCTCATTTTTACCCTTCACTGAATTGATTAAAGAGACAGCGCTTCAAGCTCAGCAGATAAATTACCTTCATCATCATCACTCAGCCAAGAATCTCGTTTTTTATTCCAAATATCATCGTTCCATAATTCAAATTTATTACCTTGACCAATTAATATAGCTTGACGGTCAATTTCAGCAAACTCTCTTAACTCTCTGGAGAGAAGTATCCGGCCATTCCCATCCAATTCTAATTCTGTTGCATAACCCACCATTAATCTTTGAAGGCGTCTCGCTTGTTTGTCCAAACTTGGTAAACGAATTAATTTTCGTTCAATTTCCTCCCAATCAGGAAAAGGATACAAAAGTAAACAATAATCCCTATCAACAGTTACAACCAGTTGACCATTGCTGCGAGATTCCAGACGTTCTCGATAGCGAGTAGGAATAGCTAGGCGCCCCTTCGCATCAATCGTTACTTTTGTTGCTCCACGAAACATCATTTTTTATAAATTACTGGTTTTAGTGATAATTAAAACCATAATCTCCCACATTTTTCCACTAATCAACACTATATTCTTGAGATATGAGAGCGTCAACTTAATAAATAGAATAACTCTATTAAGTACAGTAACTTAGGTGTGTATTTGTATAAAAAATTACGATAGATTATTTATTTTTGAAACTATAAATCAATCACTTAAAGATCATAGCTAAACCATAATATCTAATTTATTATTATTCTATAAATTAATTAAGCCTCAAAATCAGTTAGTCTGAATTAAAATCAAATCTGCGCTAATTCAACTATAGTGGTTGAATGAATCGACCTAAGTAACTGATTTAATGAGTAATAGACTTCAAGAGTTAAAAAGGAGTAAATAAAAAAGTAAGAGCTGGCAATAAGCCGGGTTCTGTCGAGGGTAATCATTCATCTCGAATAGTTGTCACCAACTACCTCTAGCAACCTACCCAGAAGCCCGTTCGGAACCGACGGTATGACGTTAGTCATATACTTCTCTATTTGGTCTTGCTCCAGGTGGGGTTTTCCCTGCCATAAATGTTGCCATTTACGCGGTGCGCTCTTACCGCACCATTTCAACCTTACCAGTACAAAAGTACTTAGGCGGTATATTTTCTGTGGCACTATCCATGGGCTTGCGCCCCCCAGGTGTTACCTGGCACCTTGTCCGAAGGAGCCCGGACTTTCCTCTACTTACTCAAATAATGAGAAATAGCGATTACCGAGCCAACTCTTACAACAACTAGAATAAACCCAAATTACTAAAAAATATACAGTTATTGAGCTTATAAACTATTATTAAAGATCTTATCATCATGATAATCAAGCACTTCGTTTCTCCAAAAAAAGTACCATACAAATAATTTAAATTTATAAATTAATAAAATTAATGGCTCCTGCACAAAGCATAATGGATGCCCCCGCAATGGCATGGGAGTATTTTTCCATATAACGTATTTTCACATGCTTTAAACCACGCATGCTCAAAAAGACAGCAACCAGCATTGTAACCAATGTAACTAAGCCAAATACCACAGCAACCATAATCACTGTTATGGTATTACTTTGAGCCGCTGGATACATAAATAATGGAATTAAAGCTTCACAAGGCCCCAAAACAAAAATAATAAAAAGCGCCCAAGGCGTAAGATTATTTCGCCCCTTGTCTATATGAGGATGCATATGTTCTTTATCATGTGAGTGCTCATGAGAATGATAAATCTCACCATGATGGTGTGAGTGACTATGGGAACGAGAACGACCAATTTTTTTTAAGCCCCAAATAAAATAAATACTCCCAAAAACTAATAACAGCCAACCTGATAAGGTGCCTCGAATTTCCTCAATATGAACCAACTTCACTAGTTCCGCACCAAAGAAAATACCAATTGAGCCAATCAAAATAGAACTTAAGACATGACCAATACCACAAATGGAGGTAATTCTTAATGTTTTACCTAGAGTCCAATTTCTTGCCTTACTCAATGCTACAAAAACAAGATAATGGTCAGGCCCAATCAAAGTATGGATAAAGGCTACTGCTGCTGCAGTCGTCAATAGAATATAAATTTCATTTTCAAACATAAAATTATCTCAAGCTAAAGTCTTAGCCAGTTGATGAAGACGCTAATCGAGAGCCACGCCCTCAGTATTACCATACTAATATATTAAATTACATCTTAAGTACATGGATTCAAAGATTGAGAAACCTTTTAGTGGTTATAAATTTTTAGATCCAACAACAAAAGTTTCCTTAGAATCAAGTAACGGTCAATCTCTATCATAAACAATTACAATTTCACCTTTATTTTCATAGCTATAACGATTAACTGAACTTTATAATAATGACTTCTATCAAACTTCATAATAATACTTTTTTTATTACCCTGTATTTATTTTCATTTAGAGCTTTACCCCAAATATCATCTATAATAAAAAAATCACATTTTTAGATGAAGCAATCAGATATTGATGAAGTTGATTGTTAATCTTAAAGTCGTATCGAAATATAACTGAAAAAAAATAATATGCAACAATCACAAGTTATCGTAATTACACTAATTTTTTATCAAGTCTTACTTATTCTTATTGGTTTTTTTGCTTCGAAAAAAGTAAAAAATAACACTGATTTTTTGCTAGCAGGAAGGCAGTTGGGTCCTTGGGTTGCTGGGTTATCCTATGCAGCCAGTACTTCATCTGCATGGGTGCTGCTTGGATTTAGTGGTTTTGTTTATGTTTATGGTTATTCAGCATTATGGATGATGCCAGGTATATGGGCTGGTTATATAATAATGTGGTTAGTATTAGGCTCTAGAGTGAGAGCTGAATCTAGTTCAAAGAAATGGATTACTCCCACTGATTTTATTTGCGGTAATATTGAAGGCAGAGATAGGCGTAAAATAGCAAGTTTATCTGCTTTATTAATCGCATTTTGCTTCATATTTTATATAGCTGCTCAATTTGATGCAGCTGCTTCTGCATTCATCAGTAACTTCCATATGACTGCAGGTACAAGCTTAATTATTAGTGCATTGATAATATTATTATATTGTATTCTAGGTGGTTTTTGGGCTGCCAGCATAACTGATACCCTTCAAGCTTTTGTGATGATGATTGCAGCTCTTACTGTGTCCTTCATAACCGTCATTAAAGCAGGCGGTTTCAGTGAGATAATTATCAATCTTTCAGCGTTAGATAATAATCAAAGTAGCTGGATGGGTGGCCACTCAGGTTTTATCTTATTTGGCTTTTTGGCAGGTATGATTGGGATTGGTAGTGGTACATTTGGGCAACCTCATCTTTTATCTCGATTAATGGCAGTTAAGGGTAATCGTCAATTGAAATTTGGAGCTGCTATTGCTGTCATTTGGTCAATCATAATTTTTTGTGCGATGGCGTCATTAGGACTTGCAGCAAGAACTCTTATTCCAGAACTGCAAGCAGGAGAGCAGGTTTTTTATCTAATGGCGGAGCAACTTCTTCCTCCTGTGTTAGCTGGTATCGTTATTGCTTCAATTCTTTCAGCAGTAATGTCAACAGTTGATTCTCTGTTGCTTGCAGCATCTTCAGCTGTATCTCATGATCTAGGCTTATCAAAATACTTTAGTTTTAGTGACTTACTGGTATCACGCATAGTCATGAGTGTTATTGTCTTTGCAGCGGTCATACTCGCCTGGGTAATCCCAGACAGTATCTTTGATCGTGTTTTATTTGCTTGGAGCGCTCTAGGTGCAGCATTTGGAGGTATAGTAATAGCAAGAGTACTCGATCATGAACCAACATCAAAAGCAAGACTATGGAGTATAATTACGGGGTTCAGCTCGACAGTCTTATTTTACAGTTATGGAAATATTGCTCCTGACACCACAACTAATAATATTTCATATTGGCTTTCGATTCTAGGCAATCTTCCTGGTGATCCTTTTGAAAGATTAGTGCCATTTATATTGGCTTGTCTCATTATTTATTTGCATCATCTAAAAGATAGATCAGTTAAAACGCTAATTCAATAAACTTTTACTGCTTTTTTAATTCAAGCATCATTTTGTATATTATATTGCGTTTTATTTTAGTGACCTTCGTCACAATTTCGACTGCTTGACTGCTTAAGTTATTATTTATTAATTCATTCATTAATTCTCTAGCTAATACTAGAGAATTATCATTATTGTCTTTACATCCCTCTATAACTAAAACAAATTCACCTTTCTTAGGAATCTCGCCCCCTAAAATCATTTTTAAAAGTTCGCTAAGATTTGCTCTGATACATTGTTCGTATATTTTAGTCATCTCACGTGCTAAGAAAGCCATTCTATCCCCACCAAAAATCAACAACATATCATCTATCGACTGATTTATTTTATGGACAGAAATTAAAAAAATTAATGTTCTTTTTTCTTTTGCTAATTCATTTAGTTTTGATTTTCTTGACTCACTTTTTGCAGGTAGATAACCTTCGAAACAAAATCGATCACTAGGTAATCCTGAAGCTGACAAGGCAGTAATAATAGAGCACGGACCAGGCAAAGGCACGACTATTATATTTTCTTTGTGTGCTTGAGATATCAATCGATAGCCAGGGTCATTTATTGCAGGAGTACCTGCGTCACTGACCAAAGCAACTGAACTGCCATTTTGGATAACCTTTATTAATTTCTTTGCCGCCTCTTCTTCATTATGCTCATGAAGAGAAATCATTTTTGCTTTAATATTGAAATGGGATAATAAATGCCGAGTTTTCCGAGTATCCTCGGCGGCTATCAAATCAACATCTTTAAAAGTTTTTAAGCTGCGTTTTGATGTATCATCGAGGTTACCAATGGGAGTCGCGACAATAAATAATTTTCCAATTTCCATCTTACTAGTCATAATCATTTAACGATTTGTTGATAATATTAATAATTAATATAAGAATATCCTAAATTAATCATAAATTAATCTATTAAAAGTTTAACCTTGAAAAATATATTCATAAAAATATTACTCATAACTGGATTAATCAGTATATTTTTATCTGGATGTACTCCAACAGGAACTCAAAACCAACAATCATCAGAAATTTCATCTCTATCAAAACCGATAATGAGAGATCAGGAACTGTTAGCGCCAAATTATTATTTAGAAAATTTTCCTGAACAAGTGGCATTATTACTTCCTTTAAGTGGTGATTATAAAAGAGAAGGAGAATCAATCCAGAATGGATTTCTTGGGGCTCACTATTCTTTGGGAAAAAACACACCCAAAATAAATAAAATAAGAATATACGATACTCAAAAATTTCAAAACAGTGAAAGCGCGTACAATAAGGCAATCGAAGATGGTGCTGATTTTGTAGTTGGTCCTTTGCTGCAAGATTCGGTAAATAATTTAGCAAAAAAAATTGCCTTTAAAATACCAGTACTAACTTTAAATTATTTAAAAGATAACCAGTCATTAGTTGGTATGTATCAATTTTCACTATCATCAGTTGATGAAGCGATCTCCACCTCAAATAAGGTCATTATTGATCAAAATAAATATGGTGTAATTATTGCACCCAATAATGAGTGGGGCCATCAACTTAATGAGATTTATACCTCTACGCTAGAATCAATGGGCGGAGTAATTTTAGACAGTCAATTCTACAGTCCAAATGAGAAAGATTTCACCTCTGAATTAAAAGACTTACTTGGTATTTCACTAAGTGAAAAGAGGTATAATCGACTGTCTGCTAATTTAAATCAAAACCTTTCCTTTAGCCCAAGGCGAAGACAAGATATTGATTTTATATTTTTAGTAGCTCCCGAAACTACAAAAGCTAAACTACTAAAGTCACAACTAAATTATCATCTTTCAGGAGATAAAATCTTACCCATATATTCAACTTCAACAATATACTCGTATAGCGCTAACCTAAATGATCTTAATGATGTTATTTTTACAGATGCGCCTTGGGTTATAGATCAACAAATATGGCTTAAGAACCTCCCATCGATACTTCGCCAATATTGGCCTGGTGACGCCATTCAGAGTCGCCAAAATGCTATGGGCTATGATGCTTATTTTCTAGCTGCTGCAATAAATTCACAAAAAAATAATTCCATGCAAGAGCTTAACGGGGCTACTGGCCAATTATACATGGAAAAGAATGGCAAGATCAGAAGAAGATTAGCTTGGGCACAATTAATAAATGGTAACCCTAAAGTTCAGAAAAAAGAAAGAGACGAGCAGTAAATCACTCTACTAATTTTAAGTGAGATGACTTTTTTGTAATGTTATCTTTTTTTATTTCTTTGTCACTATCACTTGAGAATACCATTCCTTCTCCAGTTTCTTTAGCATACACACTTAGAATAGCTGAGGATGGGACAAATATTCTTGTTGAATTCCCATTAAATCTTCCTTCAAATGAAATAGATTTCAAATTAATATTTAAATTACTCGAAGCAGCATAGCTTATATTTAAAACAATCTGGCTATTCTGAATAAAGTTTTCAGGAACGATGACATCCTTTACTGAAGTATCTACTAAGATATATGGGGTAAAATTATTATCATTAATCCATTCAATCATGGCTTTAATCAGATAAGGTTGCTTTGATATAGCTGACGATTTCATGGGCTTGTTAATTCAAGATAACTAGATTTTTTCTAAAGTCGTATCTCTTGTTCTAATTCACTTAGACTCTCGCGAAATGAAGGTCTATCAAAAACTCTATCCATATACTTATCAATTGCTGGCACATTCGAACCCAGATCAATACCATATTCAGGTAATCTCCATAATATGGGCGCAATAGTACAATCAACTAGTGAGAAGTCATCACTGATAAAATATGGTTTAATTGAAAATAAGTCGATAGCAGCCAAAATACTTTCACGTAGCATTTTCTTTGGTTTTGTGGCTAGTTTTCCTTCACCATTAACAGCAAATTTATCAGCCAACGAATACCAGTCTTGCTCTATTCTATATAGTGCCATCCTAAATTGTGCTCGAGTAACTGGATCTACAGGCATCAATGGAGGATGAGGGAAACGCTCATCAAGATATTCAATAATTACGCGTGAGTCATAGAGAACAAGATCTCTATCAATTAATGTTGGTAATGTATGGTATGGATTCACATCCATGAGATCCTCAGGTAGATCTGGTCCAACCACACTGGTGATATCTATATTAATATTCTTCTCTGCTAACACAATTCTAGTACGATGACTATGAATACAAGTTGGCCTTGAAAATAAATTCATTACCGATCTTCTATTTGCTATGACTGACATTAATAATCCTTTTTTTATAAAAAGATAGATTCTCTTGAAAAGATTTCTTTCAAGAAATTACTTTACGTCCTTCCAAACTTCTTTCTTTAAAAGATAAGCTAGCATTAGAAAAAATGCCAAAAACATTAACACTTTAACACCCAATGCACGCCTAGCATTTCTTATTGGCTCACTTATGTACTCTAAAAAATTAACAGTATCTCTAAGAAAGTCATCAAATTCTTCCTCAGACATTTTCCCAGAACTGCTAAGCTCAAGATGCTCTGATCCTGGTTCTCCAACTATAATTTGATGACCTTGAAGCTCCCAGAGGACATTTGGCATACTTGTTCCTGCCAGAATAGTATTATCAACACCAGTTGGGCTTGATTGGTCAATATAAAAACTTTTCAAAAAACTATAAATATAATCTGTACTCTTTGCTCTTGCCATCAAGGACAAGTCAGGAGGGGCCTGACCGAACCAACTAGCTGCATCAATAGATGACATTGAAGCATTAATCGTATCGAATGATTGCTGAGCATTAAACATTAAGTTTTCTTTCAATTGCTGATCACTTAGACCAAGATCTGCAGCGATAACATTATAACGAACATATTCAGCTGAGTGACAGCCAGAACAATAGTTCATGAAATTACGTGCGCCACTTTGAAGTGATTCTATATCCTGAGGGTCATTGTTAGCATCCTCAAAAGATTTGCCAGTAGCAGCATAAATATTTGCTGAAAATAAAATTAATGCGCTTGATAGAAGAAGTCTTCTCTTAAAACGATCCATAGCTATGTCACTCTGTCCGGTACAGGCTTTGTTTTATCAATCTTGGTGTAATAAGGCATGAGTATAAAAAATCCAAAATATAATAGACCAAATATTCTTGCTAGCAAGACATAAATGCCTTCTGCCGGAAGAACACCAAGCACGCCAAGTGAAATAAAACTAATGACAAACAATGTTAGTGCTGTCTTATATATCCACCCTCGATAACGAATAGATTTTACTTTTGCGCGATCAAGCCATGGTAAGAATAGTGGCAACATAACAGCGGCACCCATCAGGATAGCACCACCCAATTTACTAGGAACTGCCCTTAACAATGCATAGAAAGGAGTAAAGTACCAAACAGGAGCAATATGCTCAGGTGTTGCTGTAGGGTTTGCTTTTTCAAAATTTGCGTATTCTAAAAAGTAACCACCCATGTCTGGAGCAAAAAATACAACTACAGAAAAAATCATTAAAAATATAATTATAGCCACTAGGTCTTTACTTGTATGATAAGGGTGGAAGGCCACTCCATCTATGGGCACACCATCTTCATTTTTATATTTTTTGATATCAATGCCATCAGGATTATTTGAGCCCACTTCATGCAATGCAACAATATGGACGAAAATTAGACCGACCAGAGCTAAGGGTAATGCAATAACATGTAATGCAAAAAACCGATTAAGGGTGATATCAGAGATAGAGTAATCCCCACGAATAATTTCGACTAAAGCTTCACCTATCATGGGGATTGCTCCAAATATCGAAATGATGACTTGAGCACCCCAATATGACATCTGACCCCAAGGTAAAAGATATCCGGCAAATGCTTCCGCCATGAGTACAATAAAGATTAACATCCCAATAATCCAAATTAATTCTCTTGGTTTTTTATAAGATCCATAGAGCATTGCTCTGAACATATGCATATATACCACGATGAAAAAGAAGGAGGCGCCGGTTGAGTGCATATAACGGATTAACCAACCCCATTCAACATCGCGCATAATGTATTCAACTGACGAAAAAGCATCCACTGCAGAAGGCTTATAATTCATAGTCAGAAAAATACCTGTGAATAGCTGAATAACTAAAACAACCATTGCTAAAACTCCAAATACATACCAAAAATTGAAATTTTTAGAAGCATAGTATTCGGTGATGTGATATTTCATAGTCTCCGTATAAGGGAAACGCTCATCAATCCAATTTAATAATTTACTAGAAGACTCTGATTGTTTTTTTTCATTACTGGCCATTATGCAGATCCTGAATCTATACCAATGGTAATTACATTGGTTTGGCTAAAAGTATAAGGAGGAACTTTTAAGTTAGTTGGAGCTGGGACACCTTTATACACTCTCCCAGATAAATCGAATTTTGAGCCATGACATGGGCAATAGAAGCCACCAAACCAGTCTGATGAGGGCGTAACTTCAAACTGAGGTAAAGGAGCGCAACCTAAATGAGTGCATGAGCCTTCCACAACAAGATATTCTGGATTGAGAGAACGATGCTCATTTGTTGCATAACTAGGTTGCAATTCTGCATTGGATGAATCTGGATCTCTGAGATATTCTGTTACTCCAACCAATCTACCCAGCATTTCCTCTGTTCGGCGAAGTACGTAAACCAGTCTTCCACGCCAAACTACTTTAATCATTTCTCCTGGCTCTAATGATGCTATAGGAACTTCAACAGGAGCACCTAATGCTCTAGCTCTTGCGCTTGGTTTTAATGAAGATAAAAATGGCACTGCAGCAAAAGCAATGCCAGTAGCACCAGTTACCGCAGTTGCGATAGTTAGAAATTGACGCTTACTTTGATCAACTTTCTCTGTCATTTAATCTTACTCCATTGATCCAATCGAAAAGCTTCTCTATTGTATTTTTTAATATGCTTTTAAGCGCATCTTTCACTTAATTTAGTCAACGATAATTGATTTAAATTTAGTTTATTTAATATTTAAAGTTTTTATTTATCTATTATTATCTTAGATGGTAATAGTGGTCATTAGTAATGATATTATACACGGTGATTATGATGATTGGCTAGAGCATATACATATAGAAATATTTTTTTAACCTGATTCTCTTGAAATATCAGCACCCAGCTGGTGAAGTTTCTCCTCAATCCTCTCGTAACCCCTATCAATATGATAAATACGATCGATTACCGTTTCTCCGTGAGCAGCCAATGCTGCAATAATTAAACCAGCAGACGCCCTTAGATCTGTAGCCATAACCTGAGCTGCAGTTAATCTCTCTTTACCTTTTATCGTTGCGTTATTTCCCTGCAATTCAATATCAGCACCCATTCTATGGAGTTCACTAATATGCTGAAATCGATTTTCAAAAATAGTTTCTTTTATAATTGCAGAACCAGAAGCTATAGAATTCAACGCGCAAAATTGTGCTTGCATATCAGTCGGAAAACCAGGGTAAGGCGTTGTTTCAACATCGATAGATTTTGGTCTTTTAGATCGCATATCAAGATTAATCCAATCGTTACCTAGTTGAATATCTGCACCCACTTTTTCTAATTTTGATATAACAGCTGCCAAATGCTCTGGAACAACATCTTTTAAGCGAATTTTCCCACCAGTAATGGCGGTTGCCACAAGATAAGTACCCGCCTCAATACGATCAGGAAGAATTCTATACTCAGTATCTCCCAGCGCTTCAACGCCTTCGATGATTATTTGATCATTGCCAGCATTAATAATTTTCGCGCCCATACTATTTAAAAAATATGCTAAATCAGTTACTTCTGGCTCTCTGGCTGCATTTTTTATTACAGTTGTGCCTCTTGCTAATACTGCGGCCATCATGATGTTTTGGGTTCCTGTGACACTCACTCGACTAAAGTTTATCTCAGCACCGTACAATTTTTCTGCGCTCGCATATATATAGCCATCTTTAACAATAATCTTCGCACCCATTGCCTTAAGCCCTTGCACGTGAAAATTAACTGGCCTTGCACCAATAGCGCATCCTCCAGGAAGAGATACTTTTGCCTCACCAAATCTTGTTAGCAATGGACCTAAAACTAAGATTGAAGCTCTCATTGTTTTTACTAAATCATAGGGCGCACAATAATTATGGATGTCAGAAGAGTCTAGTTGCATGTTCATCTTTTCATCGAAAATTACTTTTACGCCCATACTTTGTAGCAAAGTCAACATAGTTGCGACGTCATTCAACTGAGGAACATTTTGTAAATTAATAATCTCAGGGCTTAAAAGAGAGCCTGCCAAAATCGGTAATGCTGCATTTTTTGCACCAGATATAGTTAATTCACCATCTAACTGATTGCCACCAATAATTTTTAACTTATCCATTAGAACTATTCATCAGAACTATTCATTAATTGCCATTCTTTGTTCGAAAACGTTTTCAGTGATAAGGCGTGAATCTCCTTCCCCATGAGCTTTCCAAGACAACCATAAACCATTTGATGTCTCTTAATTAGGGGGCTTACCTTCAAAGTCATCAGTAATGACGACAGCCTCGAAATGAGTGTTATCCTCACTTCTAACATCGACCTTAACATTTTCAATGCCTTTACTAATCAGGCTACTAATTTCATTTGGTGACATAATTAATTATTCCTAATAAAAAATTCTTGAGTATCTAAAGAGCAACAACTCGACACATATACATAAAATAGAGATATTATGTATTATTGCGGTAAATTCTAATTCAAACTAACAACAAATATAACTTTAAATAAGAACAATTATAATATGCTTATAGATCTTACACTACTTGCAATTGGGATAATGATTCTAATTATTGGTTCAAACTATTTTGTAGATGGGGCTGCTTCAATTGCAAAAAATATGAAGATACCGATAATGGTAATAGGACTAACGATAGTCGCCTTTGCAACCTCTGTGCCAGAAATATTGGTTTCGTTGGTAGCTGCGTTAGATGGAGAGTCTGGCTTAGCAATTGGAAATGCGATTGGTTCTAATACTGCAAATATAGGTCTTGTTTTAGGAACAATGGCACTAATAAGGCCAATTCAAATGACCTCAAAATTATATAAGAAACTAATTACACTTTTACTTCTCATTTCCATAATAATGATTATTCCATTTCTAGATAATGCTATCAGCGTCAACGAAGGAAGATTGATTTTAGGTGGTTTCATTTTAGTCATGATGTGGCTAGTTAAGTTTAGCTTGAATCTATCAAATGATGATATTGATCAAGATGACCTTATAGAAAATAATTACAAAACCTTCACCACAAAGAAAGCCCTTATTCTTCTGTTGCTAGGCTTGATTTTACTTTTTATAGGCGCAGATATAATAGTTAATAATGCGATAGAAATTGCACATAAACTGAAAATATCTGAAGCTATAATAGGTATTACATTGGTGGCCATTGGCACTAGCCTACCCGAGTTAAGTGTTTCTATTACCAGTGCACTAAAAAATCAATATGGACTGGCTGTTGGTAATATTATTGGGTCAAATATCTTTAATCTATTGGCAGTTATTGGTGTAGCCTCGGCAATCTCACCCAGCAAATTGCCTGATAATATTCTATCCGTTCACTATATGGTTATGTTAAGTTTGACCGTATTAGTCTTTTTAATAACTTTTAGAAAAAATAAAGTTATTAAAAAGTTCGAAGGATTTAGTTTATTGACGATATTTTGTCTTTATATAATTTATGTAATCTTTCAATCCTAAACTAATAACAATTTTAAATTTCAAGGTAAGTATGAAAAATAAAATGACTAGCAATGAGATTCTCTGCCTCGCCAGAGAGGTCATGTATGTTGAATCTGACGCGATCAAAAATGTCGCTGACTCGCTAAATGAATCTTTCTATGATGCTTGCAAACTTATACTCGGTTCAAATGGCAAATTAATTACTATTGGTATAGGAAAATCTGGTCATATTGCTCGTAAAATATCAGCGACATTATCCAGTACAGGAACGTCATCATTTTTTATCAATGCTGCAGATGCCAGTCATGGTGATCTAGGTATGATATCTCCAACAGATATAATATTAGCAATGTCGTATTCTGGAGAAACTCAAGAATTGATAAGTATCTTACCTTCATTAAAGAAAATGAAATTAAAGCTAATCTCTATTACAGGTAATTCTAGCTCTTCACTTGCAAAGGCATCTGATGCTCACATATTAGTTGAAATTGAAAAAGAGGCATGTCCATTAAATCTGGCGCCAACCGCTAGTACAACTGCTAGTCTTGCTGTAGGTGATGCACTAGCTGCAACTCTTATTGAATGTCGAAATTTTTCAACTGAAGACTTTGCTAAATCACATCCAAGTGGATCACTAGGCAAACAATTACTCCTAAAAGTTTCAGATATAATGCATACCGGTGAAAAAATGCCAATAGTAAAATCAGGACAAATGTTAAGTGAAGGATTAATAGAGGTTTCAGAAAAAAACTTAGGTATGGTGGCTATCACTGATGAAAACAATAAAGTACATGGTATTTTCACAGATGGTGACTTAAGAAGATCACTTGACTCTAAAATTGATATTCATGGAACCCCCATGAGCGAAGTGATGAGTAGAAATTACAAAACCATAGAAAAAGATATGCTTGCAATTGATTCAATGAAACTAATGAAACAACATAAAATAACTCACTTATTGATTACCGATGAAAATAAAATATTACTTGGAGCTATTAATATTCATGATTTATTACAAGCTGGAATCGTTCGCTCCGTATAATTATGGAAAATATATTTAAAAATATTAAATTAATTGCCTTTGACGTTGATGGTGTATTTACTGATGGTCGAATTTATATTAATGATGCTGGAGTAGAATCAAAAGCATTCCATACTCAAGATGGTCAAGGTATTCGTCAAATTATTGAGGCCGGTATAAAAGTAGCTGTAATAAGTGGAAGAAGATCTAAAGCAGTATCATTACGCATGGAGGAACTAGGAGTAAAAGATGTGTATCTTGGCTGTAAGAATAAAAAAATTACCTTCCAAAAACTCATTAAAGAATATTCTTTGAACCAGCTAGATTGTGCATTTGTTGGGGATGATATTCCAGATATTAGTATTTTGAATTTTGTTGGATTACCTATTGCCGTTGCTAATGCTAGATCTGAAGTTAAAAATATAGCCAAATATATAACTAAAAATTTAGGTGGCTCTGGAGCTATAAGAGAAATTACTGATCTTCTCCTTGAATAATTAGATTAAAGAAATGCCTGTAAATTTAAAAAATAATTTAGGAATGATGCTACTAATTATTATTGCTGCTGTAAGCTATATTTTCTCTCAATCCCATGAAACAAAAAATTCTGACAAACAAAGTTTAAATGAAACTATAAATAATAAATTTTATTTAAACTCTACGAAAATATTAAATACCGCAAAATCTGGATTATATCTATTCACACTTGAGGCAGATTATGCTGAGCAGGAATCAAAAGACTTAATTAAATTTTATAATGTAAAAATAACTTATACCCCAGAATCAAATGTTTCCTGGTTCTTAACCTCAAAAGTTGCAAGCAAATTTAGCGAAAACGAATTTCTTTTTCTTGAGGGTGATGTAATAGCAAGTAATGGGCAATCATTAGCTGATGAAACCATAATATATTCTGATGAATTAGAACTTAATCCGAGTAAATATATAGTTAAGACGAACAAGCAAGTTATAATTAAATTAGGTGAACACAATCTCAAGGCTACTGGTATGTTAGCAACCTTGAATAAAAATAAACTTGAACTTCAATCGCAAATAAATGGTACTTTTCTGCCTTCAATTCTCTTATAGTTAAAAGCTAACTTTTTATAAGTAAAAAAAAGATGATGCAATTCAATTATAAAAAAAAATATTCACGCCGAATAATTAACTTGTTCATCATTTTTTTTATTACAACTCCTACCTTTGCTCAAATAGATACAACAAAATTACCTATTACCATAGATGCAGAATCAACTGATTATTCGGGTGAAGAATCTATATTAACATTTAATAAGCTTAATTTAAGTCAGGGTAATATAAGTATTACTGCAGATTCAGGGCAAGCAAATAAATTAGATTTTGAAAATAGCGTATGGCAATTTAATGGAAATGTTAAGATAATTTTAAGTGATGGTGAAATTAATGCAGAGTCAACCTATCTTGAATTTAAAGGTCACCAAATAAAAATTGCTACTATAAGGGGAGTGTCAGAGGATCAAGCAAGACTAACCTTGCAACGACAAGATAAACTAAGTGTAACAACAGCCACTGCAGATCGAATCGATTATGACTTTGACGCTGGAATGATCGATTTTTCTGGAAGAGTAAGTATTGTGGAAGATGGAAATCAGATATCAAGTAGTTATCTTGTCTACAATATAAAGAAACAAACTATCCAAGCTCAATCCAAAAGTCAGAATGACCCAAAGGTAAAAATAACCTTTACCCCGAGAGTTGGTAATAATGACCAGCCAATAGAAGTTAACACTAATAATGGAATAGATTAACAGTCCTAAAATGAGTATTTTAAAGATAAAAAATATATCAAAAAGCTACAAACTTATTGATGTTGTTAAAAATATCTCTTTAGAAATTAATAGTGGAGAAGTGGTTGGCTTGTTAGGGCCAAATGGTGCTGGAAAAACAACAGCTTTTTATATAATTGTTGGATTAGTAAGAGCAGATGAAGGATCTATATTTTTGGATGATAAAAATATAACAGAATTATCAATGCACAAAAGAGCAAAACTTGGGCTCGGTTATCTGCCTCAAGAAGCTTCCATTTTTCGAAAATTAACAGTAGAGGAAAATATACTAGCAATACTTGAATATCGAAATGATCTATCTCAGTCAGAAAGAGAGCATGAATTAGATCAACTATTAGAAGAACTTCACATTAGTCATGTAAGAAAAAGCATGGGGATTAATCTATCAGGTGGAGAAAGAAGACGAGTTGAAATCGCTAGAGCATTAGCTGCAAATCCTCACTTTATTCTCCTGGACGAGCCTTTTGCTGGAGTTGATCCAATTTCAGTTATAGATATCCAAAGAATTATCAAACATCTTAAGGATAGAAATATTGGTATTCTAATAACAGATCATAATGTAAGAGAAACACTAGGGATTTGCCAAAAAGCAAACATATTAAATGATGGTAATTTGATTGCAACTGGTACTCCAGAGGAAATACTAGCAAACGAATATGTCAAAGAAGTCTATCTTGGCCAAGACTTTAGACTCTAAGGTAAATTCATGAGTAATATAGAAAAACTCTCAAATCTAGATAATCTAAAAAATCGTCTAGAAGGTGGGAGAATGCTTGGAGCAAGAAACTTAATTAATAATTTACTGCCATCAGAATTAGCAAATCTTATCGAATCCCTCCCATTAAAAGAGCGTGCCATTATATGGGAAATGATTGAATTAAAAAATAAAGGTGATGTGGTAGTTGAAGTTGCCGATGAAGTAAGAGATGGATTAATCGAAGGTATGAACGCAAATGAATTAATCGAAGCTATTGAAGGAATGGCCTTAGATGATTTAGCTGATCTCGTTGCAGATCTCCCTGAAACTTTAACACAGGAGGTGATTCGCTCACTCGATCATCAAGATCGAGAAAGATTAAAACAAGTTCTGGCATTCGATGAAGATAGTGCTGGTGGACTTATGAATATTGATATCATAACTGTCAGGCCAGATGTGACTATTGAAGTGGTATTAAAGTATTTGCGTAACCAAAAATCTATTCCACAAGGTACGGATTCAATCTATGTTGTAAATAGAGATAATATATACAAAGGAGCACTACTTCTTTCTAGTCTTGTGACAGAGGATCCTGAAAAACCTGTTTCTAAGATTATGTCAAAAACAATAATTCCAATCTTAGCTACAACACATTCAGAAACAGTTGTTAGGGAATTTGAAAATCGAGATCTACTATCAGCACCCGTTATTGATGATAATAAGAAACTGTTAGGTCGGATCACCATAGATGATGTTGTCGATGTTATAAGAGATGAAGCTGAACATTCACTTATGAGTGCTGCTGGATTAGATGAAGAAGATGATATGTTTTCTCCAGCTACAAAAAGTGCAAAAAGAAGAGCTATTTGGCTGGGCGTTAATTTAGCAACAGCTTTTCTGGCAGCATCAGTTGTGGATATATTCCAAACAACACTAGATAAGATTGTCTTGCTTGCTGTCTTGATGCCTATTGTTCCTAGCATGGGTGGTGTAGCTGGCACACAATCTTTAACTATTATGACTCGAGCTATTGCTTTAGGTCATCTAGATAAAACTAATACAAAAGATATCCTTAAAAAAGAAGTTCTTGTAGGTATTTTAAATGGAGCATTATGGGCTATCGTGGTCGGAAGCTTAACTTATCTCTGGTTTTCTGAGTGGCTTTTAGGGTTAGTAATAGCTGGTGCGATGACTATCAACTTAATTGTCGCAGCAATGGCTGGTTTTGGTATACCAATAATGCTTAAAAAATTAAATATTGATCCTGCATTGGCAGGAGGGGTTGCTCTTACAACCATCACAGATGTAGTCGGCTATATTTCATTTCTTGGATTAGGGGCAATCTTTCTACTTTAATAAAATAATATCTTCAAGCTAGTCTTTATCTAATTAGAGTTAACTAGCCTAGGTATATCTTTACCATTAATAAAATCTGATAATTCTTTTTCCACTGCCATTGCATCCTTGAAGCCTAAGTCTATTAATTTCTTTGTATATTTAGCTTCAAATAATAAAAAACTTACCAGACGACTAGCACTATTTTTGTCTTTGCCACTAATACCTCTTAGAATAATTCTTATAGACCTTGGCATTGATAAACGACATTCATGGGCGATATCAGTTAAGCTTTTTGAAGGATTAATAATCATTGTATCAATAGCTCGCATTTTAAGATTAGAGGTTTCAAGGGAGCCATTATTCCTAGAGTCTATTAATTCATTAATTCTTATTAATCTCTCGTGATCCGAATATAGACCATCCATAAATAACGTATCTAATATATATCCAGAAATATTTGCAAAAGACGGGTAATCTAATTGAATGTTTTTAGTAGTTGATTCAATTTTTTGATTCCTTAAACCAATTACTAAAATACGATCCGCGCCTAAATGGATCACAGGGCTCAAAGGTGTAGACTGACGCATAGCTCCATCACCAAAGTATTCATCATTTATTCTGATTTGTGGAAAAATCATTGGAATTGCGAGACTAGCCATAAGGTGATCGATATTGAGATTACACTTCACTCCTTTTCTTCGGGTTCTAGACCACTGATCTATAATTGATGAGGATTGAAAGAAAGAAGTTGAGCATTGCGAAGAGTAACCAGCAGATGTAATTGCTAGAGCCTTTATTGAATCTTCGTCAATATTCTTTTGAATTTTTATAAAATCAATATGCTCTTCTAAAAGTTTTTGCAAAGGAGTGTTGTCTAGAAGTGATTTTGGTGCGCCAAAAGGATAGCCACCAAGGATAATTGAAATCATCCAATGAAGACTACTTTTTAACATGGTTAAATTATCCGTCTTATATACCTGATTACTTTTAAAATTCCCCCATACATAATCTAATTTATTAATAGCTTCATTAAATGATTTTGCGTTTGCTGCTATTACTGATGCATTTACCGCTCCGGCTGAAGTGCCACTTATGATAGGGAATGGATTAACAGTATCTTTCGCCTCTAAAGATGCAATCGCTTTTAAAACTCCGACCTGATAGGCACCTCTGGCACCTCCACCAGGCAATACTAATCCATTTATTGGGCGGTCATTTATTTTATTCATACTTGCATTACAGTATAGTTAAAATATTGAGAATTTACTTTAAGATCTCAATGCAATTCTTTTATTGCATCTGACAAACCGCTCAGCGTTAGTGGAAACATCCTACCTTCCATCAGTTCATTAGTAAGTTTTATCGATGGCGTATATTCCCATCGATCAAAAGGCTCTGGATTAAGCCAGACTGCATTTCGAAAACTTTTCAGAACTCGTTGTATCCATATCGCTCCAGACTCCTCATTCCAATGCTCAATAGATCCCCCAGGATAGGCGATTTCGTATGGACTCATTGTCGCATCACCGACAAATACTAATTTATAATCATTACCATATTTATTGACAATCTCAGAAACAGGAATCAGCTCCTTATCTCTTCGGTGATTGTCCTTCCATAGATTTTCATAAATAAAATTGTGGAAATAAAAGTATTCAAGATTTTTAAACTCGCTACTTGCTGCCGAAAATATTTCTTCACAAATCTTTACATGATCGTCCATGGATCCACCCACATCTAGGCATAATAATATTTTGATTGAGTTATGCCTCTCGGGCATCATCTTTAAATCTAACAATCCTGCATTTTTTGCAGTGCAATCAATTGTATTATCAATATCAAGTTGATCTGCTATGCCCTCTCTTGCAAATCTTCGTAATTGACGCATCGCAATTTTAATTTCTCTCGTACCTAAATTAACCGTATTATCTAAATTACGAAACTCTCTTTTATCCCAAACCTTAACTGCACTTCGATGTCTAGAGCCTGCTTGTCCAATCCTTACTCCTTCTGGGTTATAACCATAAGCACCATAAGGAGATGTTCCAGCAGTACCAATCCATTTACTACCACCCTGATGTCGTTCTTTTTGCTCCTCAAACCGTTTTTTCAAAGTCTCTAGTAATTTCTCAAATCCACCCATTGCCTCAATTTCTGCTCTTTCAGCTTCAGTCAACATCAATTCAGCCTGTTTTCTTAACCATTCTTCAGGAACATCAGAGAATAAATCATTCATTATTTTCTCAATACCAGAAAAATGTGCAGCAAAAATTTGATCGAAACGATCATAAAGAGCTTCATCTTTAATCATTGTAGCTCTTGCCAAATAATAAAAATTTTCTACATTAAATTCTGTGATGCCATGCTTCATAACGCCCAATAAATGCAACAATTCTGTAATTGATGGTTTTAAACCAGCAACACGAAGCATGAAAAAGAATTTTATTAGCATTTTTTAACGATTACGTGATTCCATAAAAATCAATTGTTCGAATAAATGAACATCTTGTTCATTCTTTAATAAAGCACCATAAAAAGGTGGAATTGATTTTCTACTATCACTATTTCGGAGTACATCAGCAGATACATCCTCTGCCAATAATAATTTGATCCAATCTAATAACTCTGATGTGGAAGGTTTTTTCTTCAGACCTGGGACATCACGGACTTTATAAAAAGCATCTAATGCTTCTTTTAGGAGAATTTTTTTTAATTTTGGAAAATGCACATCAATAATAGCTTGCATCGTATTTTTATCTGGAAACTTAATATAATGAAAGAAGCATCGCCTCAAAAAGGCATCAGGAAGTTCTTTTTCATTATTGCTGGTAATGATTATAATTGGTCGATGCTTAGCTTTTACTAATTCCTTGGTTTCGTAAACAAAGAATTCCATGCGATCAAGCTCTTGCAGCAAATCATTTGGAAACTCAATATCTGCTTTATCAATTTCATCTATTAATAAAACCGGTTGAATCTCAGAGTCAAATGCCTCCCATACTTTCCCTTTAACAATGTAGTTAGCAATATTATGCACACGATCATCGCCAAGCTGAGAGTCACGCAACCTAGCTACAGCATCATAATCATACATCCCTTGTTGCGCTTTAGTAGTTGATTTAATATGCCATTCAAATAGGGGCCTTCCAAGTGCTTCGGCCACCTCAATAGCTAATTGAGTTTTGCCCGTCCCTGGCTCACCCTTAACCAATATTGGTCGTTGAAGAGTAACGGCTGCATTCACTGAGATTTTGAGGTCATCAGTTGCTATATAGGACTTTGTTCCTGTAAATGTTTCTTTTTGCATGTTTTATCATCAAATTTAAAATCTATGCCATCATACTGACATATAGTTTAACTAGAAAGTTTATATCATATTATTTTGATGAAATAACTTTAAGGATTCTCATTGAGTTAGTACCACCAGATAGACCATCCTTAGATCCTTTTGTTAAAATAACCAAATCACCTTGGTTTACATAATTATTCTTTATCATTAGATCAAAAATAATCTCATCAGATAATGTTACAGTTTCATCCTTTAATGGGAATAAAACTGGGTAAACTCCTCGGTACAAAGTTACCCTCCTTCTAGATTCTTTATGATTTGTCAGTGCATAGATTGGAATATCTGAGCGGATCCTTGACATCCATAATGGGGTAGAACCAGACTCAGTCATAGCTATAATGGCCTTAATCGAAAAATGATTAGCCGTATACATTGCTGCCATAGCTATTGATTCATCGATTGATTGAAAAGCATCATCAATACGATAAGCGTTTCTCCCTTTTCGAAGAATATACTTTTCTGCTCCTCGACATACCTCACTCATAGTTGATACAACTTTAATCGGATCATCGCCGATCGCTGTTTCAGCAGACAACATAACAGCATCAGTCCCATCCATAACTGCATTTGATACATCAGCCACTTCAGCTCTAGTGGGAGATTGGCTATGAATCATAGATTGCATCATTTCCGTTGCTGTTATTACCACTTTATTTTTCCGACGTGTTTTTCTAATAATTTCTTTTTGAATTCCTGTTAATTCTGAAAATCCCATTTCAATTCCAAGATCACCCCTAGCCACCATTAGGGCATCAGACACTTCAATCAATTCATCAAGATTCTCATAGGCTTCCGCTCTTTCGATTTTTGAAATAATTTTTCCACTTCCACCTGCATCTTCAAATAATAATCGTGTCTCACAAACATCTTTGGCACACCTAACAAAAGAAACTGCGAGAAAGTCAACCCTTAACTCTGCTGCCAATTTGATATCTTGACGATCTTTTTTAGTGATTACAGGGACAGATATTCCTCCAGCTGGAAAATTCACACCCTTATGGTTTGATAATTCTCCACCGACAATAACCTTGGTATAAATGCGAGTCATTTCAATTCTCTCGACACGAAGAATCAATTTTCCATCATCGAGTAATAATTTATCATTGATATTTATATCATGGTGGAGATTCTCATAGTCCACACCAACACCAGTGGTATTACCGTCAAATTCTCCCAATAAAGTATCAAGAAAAAATTCATCCGCTGATTTAAGAAGCACCTTACCAGAACTAAAAGATCTAATTCTTATTTTTGGACCCTGTAGATCGGCAATGATACCAATTTCACAATTATTAGTAGCAGAGATTTCACGGAGTATTGTTATTAATTTAGGGTAGTCTTCGCTTTGTCCATGAGAAAAATTAATACGAGCAACATTCATGCCTGCATGGACCATGCCTTCAAGGACTTCATGATCACATGAAGAAGGACCAAGTGTAGCTATAATTTTTGTTCTGCGTAACATTATTTTATGTTACAGATTTTAAACTAAAAAGCTTTTAAACACTCGTAAATAATGTCAACATCAGTCACCAATAAACATAAAATAAGTAAAAATACTAATGATTAAGAGAAGACAATTTATCCAAGGAGCTCTGCTGGCAAGTGCGGCACTTAATACAAAAAATATAATGGGAGCTGCTCGTTCGCCATTTGGTAAACTAAAAAATGATCCAAATAAAATTCTAGATCTTCCTGAAGGTTTTGATTATTCAATCATATCTGAGCAAGGCGCAATAATGAGTGATGGCCTAAAAACGCCAGCTCAAGCAGATGGAATGGCCGCATTCAAAGGCTCTAACGGAAATATAAACCTTGTAATTAATCATGAAAACCATCCCGCTAGTTTTAAAAATAGTGCTTTTGGTATAAAAAATGAATATTTAAGCAAAATAGACTTTGATCATATTTATGATAATGGTAACGGTATTACCCCTGGGACAGGAGGAACCACAACTATTGAATATGACCCATTAACGAAACAAACAAAAAATCAGCATTTAAGCTTAATGGGTACTGAATATAATTGCGCGGGTGGCCCAACACCATGGGGTAGCTGGTTAAGCTGTGAGGAATGCTTTAGCAGCCCTGGAACAACTTTCGAGAGAAATACAGTTGTAACAAGAAAAAAACGTCACGGTTATATCTTTGAAGTCAATGCAAGTGATAAAAATGCTACTAAGCCAATTCCACTAAAAGAGATGGGTCGTTTTGAACATGAAGCTGCCGCGGTAGATCCAATATCAGGAACTATTTATCTTACTGAAGATAAGCACAGAAGCCTCTTATATCGATTCATACCAAATATCCCTGGTAAATTATCTTTAGGTGGAAAATTACAAGCTCTTGGTATAGAAAAAAAGAACTCTTTTGATACTCGTAACTGGAATGATATAGCTATACGTGAAAATGAATGGCACGAGGCAAAATGGATTGATATGGATAATGTCGACTCAGATGAAAATGATTTAAGATTAAGAGGTTTTGAATCTGGTGCCGCAAGATTTGCTCGTGGTGAAGGAATTTGTTATGCCGATAATAGTGTATTTCTGACAGCAACAATTGGTGGCCTAGAAAGAATGGGGCAAGTATTTGAATATCGCATCAATAGAGAATTTTCTAAAAATGGTCAAGGGGCTGCTGGTCATATAAAACTCTTGGCTGAATCAAATACTGAGAGTACTTTACAGCATGCAGATAACATTATAATGAGTCCTTGGGGGGATCTCATTATATGCGAAGACTCGAATAATTATTGCGGTCTTGTTGGAATTAGCCCAAGTGGAAAGCAATATGTTTTTGCAGATAACACTCATAGTGACTCTGAGCTCTGTGGTGTCTGTTTTTCACCAGATGGCCAGCTTATGTTTGTAAATATTCAAAATAGAGGTTTAACTTTAGCGATTAATGGACCTTGGTCAAAAGTCAATAATCTTTAATCTTAAGTGCCTCAACAGAAGGTAAGGATTTCCCTTCTATGAATTCAAGAAAAGCACCTCCGCCGGTTGATATATATGAGATATCGTCAACAATTTCATATTTCTCTATGGCGGCGAGTGTGTCCCCACCTCCCGCAGCAGTGAAACCTTGGCTTTGAGCAATTGCCTCAGCAATTGCTTTTGTGCCTAACCCAAATTGATCAAACTCAAATACGCCAAGTGGTCCATTCCAGATAATCGTCTGTGCTTGAGAAATGATCTTAGAAAATTTTTCTGCCGTTTCGGGGCCAATATCAAGAATAAGGTCATCAGAAGCGACATCCTCGATAGTTTTAATAATGGCTTTAGCTTGAGGGCTAAATTCTTTGGCTACAACAACGTCAATAATTTCAGGTATTTGGCATGACTTATCTGAATTAGACAACATAGATTGAGCAATACCTAACATGCTCTCTTCATGCAATGAATTCCCAATATCATATCCAGATGCCTTGATAAATGTGTTCGCTATTCCACCACCCAAAATAAGTTGGTCCACAAGAATACTTAATGATTTAAGGACACCTAATTTTGTAGAAACTTTTGATCCACCAACAATTGCAACGATAGGTTTTTTGGGCTCTTTAAAGCTCAGTTCTAGTGCGTCTAATTCTTTGCTTAATAGAGGTCCTGCACAGGCTATCTTGGCATAATCAATTATTCCACATGTACTTGCATGGGCTCTATGAGAGCATGCAAATGCATCCATTATAAAAATATCGCAAAGATCTGCCATTTTTTGTGAGAGCGTCTTATCATTCTTTTTTTCGCCTATCTCAAATCTTACATTTTCTAAAAGAGCGATCTCACCACAAGCAACATCAGAGGCATTATGCCAATCGGATATAAACTTAACCTTTTTATCTAATAGTTTTGATAAATGCCTAGCTATGGGCTCGAGTGAATAATCTAAATTATATTCACCTTCTGTCGGTCTTCCCATGTGAGACATGATCAAAATTCCACAATTAGCCTTCAAAGCAATTTCCAAAGTTGGTAATATTGCTCTTATTCTGGCATCACTGATTATCTCACCATTTAAAATGGGCACATTGAGATCTTCTCTAATCAGAACTTTTTTATTAGAAAGATCAATATCGGTCATTTTCAGCATAAATAAATTTATCCTTGAAAAACTAATTAAATTATAAAAATTTATTTATTTTGCATTAGCCAATGCCATTGTTGTATCTAACATGCGATTTGAAAAACCCCATTCATTGTCATACCAAGAAACTACCTTAACGAGTGTACCTTGCATAACTTTGGTGAGTGTAGAGTCATAAGTAGATGAAGCAGGGTCGTGGTTGAAATCTATTGATACAAGTGGTTCATCACAATATGCCAGTACACCTTTTAACTCATTCTGGCTAGCCACAAGCATAACTTCATTAATTTCTTCAATGGAAGTTTCTCTTTCAGCTACAAAACTCAGATCAACCGCAGAAACATTGATCGTTGGCACACGCATTGAGAAACCATCCAAGAGTCCATTTAACTCAGGAAGAACAAGCCCTACAGCTGCCGCAGCTCCGGTCTTAGTCGGGATTTGTGACATTGTTGCTGAGCGAGCACGACGAAGATCAGAATGAAAAACATCAGTTAAGACCTGATCATTTGTGTAGGCATGAATTGTTGTCATTATTCCATGACGAACTCCAATTTTTTCATGCAATGGCTTCACTAAAGGGGCAAGACAATTTGTCGTACAAGAAGCATTTGAGATAATACTATGCTCTTTGGTCAGAATATTATGATTAACACCATAAACAATAGTTGCGTCAACATCAGCTCCGCCTGGTGCAGAAATAATTACTTTTTTTGCTCCTGCTTGTATGTGTTTTGAGGCACCATCCCGAGAACAAAAGAATCCTGTAGATTCAAGCACAATATCAACTCCAAGATCTCCCCAAGGTAATTTTGTAGGGTCACGTTCTGCAAAAACTTTTATTTCATCATTATTAACAATCAAGCAATTATTCTTTACTTCAATCTCACCTGGAAATCTTCCATGAGCAGTATCTCTCCTCAATAAATGGGCATTGGTATTGGCGTCACCGAGATCGTTAATTGCTACAATTTCGATATCTGAGCGTTTACCAGACTCATAGAGTGCCCTCATAATATTTCGACCGATACGTCCAAATCCATTAATTGCAACCTTGACAGTCATGTTAATTCTCCTAAAATTTTGGTTAAAATTATTAAAAACTGATACTACTAATCTCTTCTTATGAGTGACTTTGCTTTACCCACAATATTGCCTGCCGTAAAACCAAAGTATTCAAAAAGTTCTTCAGCTGGTGCAGATAAACCAAAACGATCTATCCCTAATACAGCTCCAGAAGAACCAACATAACGCCACCAACCATCAGTTACACCTGCCTCAACCGCTAATCGACACGAACATTCAATGGGTAGGACACTTTGCATATAAGCTTTTTCTTGTTGATCAAATAAGTTAGTACATGGCATAGAAACCACTCTTACATTGATACCTTCTTCAGTTAAGGTCCTGGAAGCTTCCATAGTAATACCGACTTCAGATCCCGTTGCAATTAATATGATATCTGGAATTCCATTGCAGTCAGATAAAACGTAACCACCTTTTGAAATATCTTGAACTTGGTCTTTTGATCTTAATTGATGCGGTAATTTTTGACGTGTTAAAATCAAACTAGTTGGTCCCTCTTTCCTTTCAATTGCATCTCGCCAAGAGACGGCTGTCTCTACAGCATCACATGGTCGCCATACACTCATGTTTGGCATAATCCTCAAGCTTGCAACATGCTCGATAGGCTGATGTGTTGGACCATCCTCACCTAATCCTATTGAATCATGTGTATAAACAAAGATATTTTGAATCTCCATCAGAGCAGCCATTCTCAATGCATTACGCGCATAATCTGAAAATGTTAAAAATGTTCCTGAATAAGGAATTACACCACCATGCAGAATCATGCCATTACCTATTGCTGACATACCAAATTCTCTAACTCCAAAATTCAAATAGTTACCATCAAGATGATCCTCATCAAAAACAACTGAAGCGCTGTGTTTAGTTAAATTAGAGCCAGTTAAGTCCGCTGAGCCTCCTATCATTTCAGGTAAAATTGAAGCAAGCTTATTTAAAGCCAATAAAGATGATTGCCGAGTCGCTAAATCAATGGCCTCAGAGTCAATATCAGTAATAGATTTATCTGCAAGTCTCTTCCAATCTTCGGGAAGCTCGCCATTCATTCTTCTTTTAAGTTCTTTTCCTAAATCAGGATAAGCTTCATTATATTTATGAAAAATATCAATCCATGATTTTTCAATATTCTCGCCTTTTTTTGAGCCATTCCAAGCGTTCATTATATCGTTTGGGATCTCAAAAGCAGGTGAATTCCAACCCAAGGCTTCCTTGGTTGCTTTTATCTCTTCCTCACCCAATGGAGCACCATGAGTACTTGCTGTCCCCTCTTTATTTGGGGAGCCAAATCCAATTTTTGTTTTACAACATATTAATGAAGGTCTATTTGTATCTTCCAAAGCATCAGTTATAGCATTAGAAATTTCCTTGGCGTCATGCCCGTCTATATCTCCAATCACTTGCCATCCATATGACTCAAAACGCTTCACAGTATCATCTGTAAACCAGCCTTTCACATCACCATCTATCGAAATTCCATTGTCATCATAAAAACATATTAATTTTCCTAAACCCCATGTACCCGCTAAAGAACAAGCTTCATGAGAAATACCTTCCATCAAACAACCATCACCTGTAAATACCCAAGTTCGATGATTGATTATTTCTGCATCAGGTTTATTAAAAGTTGCTGCTAATAGCTTTTCGGTTAGCGCCATGCCGACCGCATTACTAATCCCCTGACCAAGTGGTCCAGTAGTAGTTTCAATTCCAATTTCTGGTTCGCGTTCTGGATGACCAGCTGTAACTTGATCAAATTGCCGGAAATTCTTAATTTGCTCAATGCTTAATGGATAACCACTTAAATGAAGGAGGCTATATAACAACATGGATCCATGGCCATTTGAAAGCACAAATCTATCTCTATCTATCCATTTAGGATTGTTAGGGTTATGTCTCAAATGATCATTCCAAAGTACTTCTGCAATATCTGCCATACCCATTGGCATTCCTGGATGCCCAGAATTTGCTTGCTGCACAGCGTCCATACTCAGAGCTCTGATTGCATTGGCAAGCTCTCGGCGAGAGGTATTATTTTTTTCGTTTAGCATTGGCTTCCTTAATAATATATAATTGATTGTGAAATCATTGAGAGAAATGCATAAAAGTATTTTGCTTATTTACAACCAAGGTCGCAAGCAAGAATTAAAAAAATATTTTTATAACCAGTCAATATTGTAAAATATAGATTTGATACAGCTAGAAACACAATAAATAACAAAATGAAATAGAATATCTGTAACATCTCTTACCTAAATAAATGAGGCACTTATGAGTCATTCCTATCTCTTTACATCTGAATCTGTCTCTGAAGGTCATCCAGATAAGATATCTGATCAAGTTTCAGACGCAATTCTCGATGCCGTCATTGAGCAAGACAAATCAGCGCGTGTTGCATGTGAAACAATGGTAAAAACAGGCATGGCAATCGTGGCAGGAGAAATTACTACTGATGCGATCATTGATGTTGAAAATATTGTTCGCAAAACAATTATAGATATTGGTTATACAGATTCAGAAATGGGTTTTGATGGTGGTTCTTGCGCAGTAATGAATGCATTAGGTAAGCAGTCTCAAGATATTGCTCAAGGTGTGGATCGTGATAACCCCGAAGATCAAGGAGCTGGTGATCAAGGCTTAATGTTTGGCTACGCAACAAATGAAACTGATGTCTTAATGCCAGCGCCAATTTCACTCGCACACAATCTAGTTAAAAAACAAGCTCAAGTAAGAAAAGCTGGCATACTTCCATGGTTAAGGCCTGACGCAAAAAGCCAGGTAACTTTTATTTATGAAAACGATAAGCCAATTGGAATTGATGCTGTAGTTGTATCTTCGCAGCATCATGCCGATGTTAAGATGAGTGATTTAACAGAAGGAATAATGGAGGAAATCATAAAGCCGATTATCCCTTCACAATGGATTGATAAAAATACCAAATACCATATTAATCCTACCGGTCGATTTGAAGTTGGTGGACCCATGGGTGACTGTGGATTAACTGGGCGAAAGATAATAGTTGATACTTATGGTGGCTCTGCAAGACATGGTGGTGGTGCTTTTTCTGGTAAAGATCCATCAAAAGTTGATCGATCAGCAGCTTATGCTTGCCGTTATGTTGCAAAAAATATTGTGGCCGCTGAAATTGCAGAGCGCTGTGAGATTCAAGTATCTTACGCAATTGGTGTTCCTAGGCCTACCTCAATCAGCGTAAATACTTTTGGTACTAGTAAAATTAGTGAAGAAAAATTAATCGACCTAATCAATGATAAATTCGACTTAAGGCCCTATGGTATCTTGAATATGCTCGATCTACTTCGACCCATATATCTTCCTACTGCGGCTTATGGTCACTTTGGAAGAGAAGATATTGATCTAAGTTGGGAAAAAACAGATAAAGCTGAAGAATTAAAAGAATCAATCTAAACAAATACAAAAAACTAAGGAGAGCGCCATGGCTAATGAAGCTATTGCAATAAACAAAAATAAAGATGATTACAAAGTAGCTGATATTTCTTTAGCTGAATTTGGTCGCAAGGAAATTGATATTGCTGAGTCAGAAATGCCCGCATTAATGACTCTACGTGAAAAATATCATTCTGAACAGCCACTAAGTGGTGCCCGTATATTAGGTTGTATTCATATGACTATTCAGACTGCTGTTCTTATTGAAACCCTAGAGGCCTTAGGGGCAGAAGTTCGCTGGACCTCATGTAATATCTTTTCAACTCAAGATCATGCTGCGGCAGCTATTGCTGCTAATGGTACGCCTGTCTTTGCTTGGAAAGGTGAAACAGAAGAAGAATATGAGTGGTGTTTAGAACAACAAGTTTTAAAGAATGGTATTCCTTGGAATGCCAATATGATACTCGATGATGGTGGTGACTTAACATCATTACTGCATCAAAAATACCCACAAGTTCTAGATTCGGTGCATGGTGTTACCGAGGAAACAACTACGGGTGTTCACCGTCTTTACGAAATGCTTGAATCTGGTGAGCTAAAAGTACCTGCTATTAATGTTAATGATTCAGTTACTAAGTCAAAATGTGATAATAAATATGGTTGTCGTCATAGTCTTAGTGATGCCGTTAAACGTGCAACAGATCACTTACTCATGGGGAAAAAAGCTGTTGTTGTTGGTTATGGTGATGTGGGTAAAGGTTCTGCCCAGTCCCTTCGTCAAGAAGGTATGATTGTCAAGGTCACTGAAATTGATCCTATATGTGCTATGCAGGCTTGCTTAGATGGTTTCGAAGTTGTCTCTACTTATCAAGATGGAGATGTATCGAAAGGAGTTAATCAAGACTTGTTAGCTTCTACTGATATGCTTGTTACCAGTACCGGTAATTATAATGTTTGCGGTTCTGATGTTCTTAGCGCACTCAAGAGTGGTTGTGTTGTATGTAACATTGGACACTTTGATAATGAAATTGACACTGCCTTCATGCGAGAAAATTGGTGTTGGGATGAAATTAAACCCCAGGTTCATAAAATATATCGTAATGAAGAAAAAAGTGATCACTTATTATTATTAGCTGAAGGCCGTCTGGTTAATTTAGGTAATGCAACGGGACACCCTAGCCGAATTATGGACGGTTCTTTTGCTAACCAGGTATTGGCTCAAATTGAACTTTATAAGCGAGAGTTTGCTGCTCAAGATGAAGCAACGCAAACCAAAATGTTACAAGTAGAAGTGCTTCCGAAACATTTAGATGAGGAAGTTGCTCGCTATATGGTGGCAGGATTTGGCGGGGTAATGACACAATTGACTCAGGAGCAAGCTGATTATATTGGAGTTAAGCAAGAAGGTCCTTTCAAGCCTGAATATTATCGCTATTAAAAAATAAAATAACACCCAAAGCCATCAATGCTTTGGGTGTTATGATTCACTCGGTATGAATAAAATTAAGCTACCAATTAGGATTATTCAAATTACTGACCCGCACATTCTTTTAAATAAAAACGATAAATTTAAAGGAACTAATCCTTATCAATCCCTAAAAGCTGTCATTGGTGATATTAAAGATTCATCTTGGGATTTTGATTTGATTATTGCAACAGGTGATCTGACTCAAGATAACCATAATAATTCCTATAAAAATTTCTTCAGATTGCTTCAACTACAAAATTCACCAGTATTTTGTATTCCTGGTAACCATGATACAAAAAATAAAATTCAGTCAATGTTGCCAAATTCAATGTTTTTTTGTTGTGAGAAAACAATCAAACAAAACTGGTTAATTATTGGTATGGATAGCTCTGTTGCGAATAGTCCAGAAGGATTTCTAGGCAAGAATGAGCTTGAGAAACTAGAACTGACTATAAATTTAAACAAACATAAATATATAATGATCTACTTACATCATCATCCCATGGATATTGGCAGTAAATGGATAGATGAGATTGGTCTAAAAAATAAAACAGAATTTTTTAATATTTTAAAAAAATATAAAAATATTAAAGTTATCTTTTGTGGGCACATTCATCAAAACATCGAAATGCGATATGATAATATTGAAATTATAGGTACACCGTCAACTTGCAGACAATTCAAACCAAAATCAGAAAAATTCTCTATAGATAATCACCCTCCTGGTTACAGAAGAATTGAATTAAATGAGGATGGATCAATTAAAACGGAAGTTATCTGGCTTGACAAAAAAATATTCAATTAAAGCTATATAGTTAACATTATTTTTATAATTTAGGCTCAATAAATATGACTTTATTCAAAGAAGCAAAAAAAGTAATTGCTGGTGGCGTGAATTCACCTGCCCGTTCTTTTGGAGGTGTAGGTGGGGAGCCTCTTTTCTTCAAGTCAGGAAAAGGTGCGTGGGTCAAAACTGAAGATAACCAAGAGATGATTGATTACGTTGGTTCTTGGGGGCCTCTAATCCTTGGACATGCATTTCCGCCAGTTCTTGATGCAATAAAAATAGCCATCAATGATGGCTTAAGCTTTGGGGCACCAACAATAATTGAGACAAAACTGGCCAAAAAGGTATGTGATTTTATGCCATCTATTGAGCGTGTTCGAATGGTTAGTACTGGCACAGAAGCAACAATGAGTGCTATACGTCTCGCGCGTGGCTATACTAAAAAAGACATAATTATAAAATTTGAAGGCTGTTATCATGGTCACTCAGATTCTCTGCTAATAAAGGCAGGTTCTGGTGCCCTAACTCACGGAGTACCAAGCTCTCCAGGGATACCAGCATCACTTGCAAAGCAGACGATTACTCTTCCATTTAATGATCCTGAAAGTGTTATTAATGCATTTAAGATTATGAAAGATAAAATAGCCTGCGTAATAGTAGAGCCCATTGCTGGCAACATGAATATGATCAAACCAATTGCTGGTTTCTTGGAAACAATAAAAGAACAGTGTCAGTTATCTGGCGCAGTTTTGATTTTCGATGAAGTCATGACCGGTTTCCGAGTAGCTAAGGGAGGAGCTCAATCAATTTATGATGTAAAGCCAGACATTACTACTTTAGGGAAAATTATTGGTGGAGGGCTTCCTGCAGCTGCATTTGGTGGTCGCAAAGATATCATGTCATATTTGGCGCCTGAAGGTCCTGTTTATCAAGCTGGTACATTATCTGGAAATCCTATTGCAATGATGGCGGGACTAGTAACATTGGAGTCAATGGATGTTAAAGATTTTCATAAATCTCTCGATAAAAAATGTGAAACCTTAATGGAAGGAATGTCCGAGATAGCCAAAACATTTGATCGGCCACTGCAAGTAACTCATCTTGGTGGTATGTTTGGCTTTACTTTCAATAAGCATGGCCCAATAAAAAATTACAATGATATTATAAAGTCAGATATTGATTTATTTAAACGTTTTTTTCATGGCATGCTGAATGAGAATATCTATCTAGCGCCTTCTGCCTTTGAAGCTGGCTTCATATCTTCAGCTCACACAGATAAGGAAATAAATATAACACTGAAGGCTACTGAAAAAGTTTTCTCTTTACTGGAGAGTTGAACCTTTAGGCATCTTCATAAAATTTTGATTAGCCGTCATAAAGGTCTTTAATAATTCTAATCTATCGAGCGGCTCATCAATCTCAAGATAGATCTGTCGCTGAGATAATTCAATAGGAAGTATTTCTGCCAACCTATATCCAACCCATGAAGCATCATTAAAATCTTTTTTTACAGATGCATATAGTTCTGAGAATTCATTCAGAATAGTCTCAAGTATTGCAGATAACGTTACATATCCCTCGGGGAGTAATAGTTTTTTTTCAGGCTCCAGTATCTCAATCTCACCCATATTCAGGCCATTTTCATCTGTATAATGACTAGTGAGTATAAATCGTTCCTTCCCAATTACTTTTAATCCTAATACGCCATCAGAACCTTGATCCCAATCAACAATTTGAGCTAATGTACCTATTTTAGAAAAGTTATTTATATCATTAGTTGATGATGGTTTATTAAGGATAATTCCAAATAACTGATCTGAAGCCATACAGCTACTCACCATATCCAAGTATCTCCTTTCAAATACTCTCAATGAAAGTGGGCCACCTGGAAATAAAATAGTTTGCAAAGGAAACAGAGATATTTTCATATTAATCCATCATATTTAATAAAGTTATAGTCAAACTTGTAATTTCTTCAATTGTGCTATCAATAAATCTTTTGCTCCACAAAAATCACCGTTACTCATAAAAATTAATACATCATCCCCTCTTAATACTGAGGTAAGTTTTTCTACCAATACATTGATATTATTAGTTATTTGCATAGCATTATTATCAAATAAATCTTGCTTTTCTAGTAAACATTCGATTTTGCTAGATTGAAAAAAAATAATGTGCTCAGCGCCTTTTACTGACTCTAATAATTTAGAATTATGCTGCCCTGAAACCATAGTGTTTGATCGCATTTCTATTGCTAGGATAATTCGCTTATAACTATGATCTTCATAAACAGCTTCAATAGTTTTCTTTATTGACGTTGGGTGGTGTGCAAAATCATCATATATTGTGATATCAGAAATTGTGATTAATTTTTCTAAACGTCGTTTTACCCCTTTATAATTTAACAATGATTTTAGAGAGCTAGCAGGAGAAATCCCTATCGAATTTGCTGCAGCAATCGCAGCCAGAGCATTTTCTATATTATATGAACCATGCATATTCCATGCACTACTATAAGATTTAGTATTTTTGTGTTTAATAGAGATATTATTTTTATTATTTTTACTAGCAACCCAATCTTGACAACCTTTAAGGCCAAAAGATTCTGTAGTTGTCCATTTACCTAACTTTATTACATCATGAATATTGCCATCAGATCCATTGAATATAATTTTTCCTGATTGAGGAGTAATCCTAACTAATTGATGAAATTGCCACTTTATTTCATCTATATTGTTATAAATATCAGCATGATCAAATTCTAAATTATTCATAATAGTAATTGTTGGTTGGTAATGAATAAATTTAGGTCGTTTATCAAAAAAAGCTGTGTCATATTCATCTGCTTCAATAATAAAATATTTTGAGTCGCCTATTTTAGCTGATGAGTTAAAGTTCTTAGGAATTCCCCCTATTAAATAACTTGGTGAATAACCATTATTTTCGAGTATCCAAGACAACATGCTTGTTGTGGTAGTTTTACCATGTGTACCTGCAACAGCGATAACAAAACGATCTTTTAAGATATTCTCTGAAAGCCATTGCGGGCCAGATTTAAAAGGTATTTTCTTATCCAGCATAGATTCTATAACTGGATGACCCCGAGTCATCACATTGCCTATAATTAAACAATCTGGATCCCTATTTAGTTGCGAAGGATCATAATTTTCATCAACATCTATATTCAAATGCTTCAGTGCATCACTCATAGGAGGATAGAAATTTTGATCACTGCCTGTCACTTGATGACCCAAAGATTGAGCCATAGATGCGATACCAGTCATAAAAGTTCCACAAATTCCAAGGATATGAATATGCATATATTATTAACTGGTTGATTCCAAGTAATTCAATATATTGGCCTGAAATATAAACTGTATGAGTAATGCAATAATAGCGATGATAATGCCAAAAAAACGGCTCTTCCCTATAGCAGAACTAATTAAATGCCCTTCAACTGGCACTGACCACAACATAATAAAACTAGCTAATAACCCTGCAAGATTGATTCCAATAAAAGGTGCGAATAAAATAAATTCAAGAACAAATATGATCGTAATCAAGGAACCGCAAGCAATTATGGCACTGAAAGTTTGTAATATACGTCCAATAAAACCATAGCTGATTAAAATCGCCCCATAAAAAGAAATGCCTAAAAAATAACCCAGAAAATTAATCCATGGACTCTGATTTGATGAATTATCAATTAAAAATAATACTCCTGAAGAAGAGATCAATAATAATCCCAATGAAAAAATAAAAACTAGCAAAGAGGATGGGATTGCATCTGCCCCTTTTCGTAACATGATCATGTCTAAAAAACTTCGTATTAATTGCTTCATTCTTTTCTCAAACATTTATAATTAATTCACGTATTATCACATGATATGTTGCAAAAAATCCTCATTTCTTAACATGATCGAATCTCAACTATTTGAATCAAACATCTCCTCAGAGGTAATAAAAAATATCGAGAGTCAAGATTATCTTGCTATTGATACTGAATTTATGAGGGAAAAAACTTTTTTTGCCCAATTATGTCTTATCCAAGTTGGCCTACCTAGTTCTATATATTGTATAGATGCTCTGCTTAATTTAGAGCTAGAGAAATTCTGGGAATCGGCCTCTAAAAAAAAGTGGGTAATTCATTCTGCAAGACAAGATCTTGAGGTTATCTACCAAACTTCAAATATACTTCCAGTTAATCTCTTTGATACTCAAATTGCATCAGGTATTCTTGGTTACGTGCCTCAAATTGGTTATGCCTCTTTAGTGGAGAATCTCTTCGGGGTAACTTTGGAAAAAAATCAAACCCGAGCTAATTGGTCAAAAAGACCATTCACCAAAGAAATGCTAAAGTACGCAGCTGAAGATGTTGAATATTTACTGGAATCTCATGAAATATTAACCGAAAGACTTCAACGACTAGGGCGAATTACATGGGCAGAAGAAGATTCAAATATCTTAATTAACAAAGATATCTTCAAAGCATCAACTAAAAATGCAGCTGATAGAATCAGAGCAATTCAATATCTCACGGGTAAGGAGAAAAAAGCTGCATACCTTATTGCTGGATGGAGAGAAGAACGAGCCATAACCAAGGATTTGCCTAGAAAATGGATTTTAAGTGATAAAACCATAATAGATATAGCAACTATGGGTATAAAAGAAATAAACGATCTAAGAAAAGTTAAAAATTTGTCAGCATCTTTCATCAGTCATTACAACGAGGAAATACTTAATTTACTAGAAGCTTCATCAAGTGACCATGAAAACTATATTGGACAATTAAAAATAACTGAGCAACAAAAAAAAATAGTAAATGAGATGTCAAAAACTATAAAAGAAGCGAGTGAAAAACTTGAAATTTATCCAGAAATTTTAGCCTCTAAAAAAGAATTAAAAGCATTAGTTTGTGGAAATATAAATTCTCGCGTCATTAACGGATGGAGGAAAAATATAATAGGAAATAAATTACTTAATTTAATGCCTTAATAAATATTATCAATCTTAATACTATAAAGCATCGATCAAGCGCTGATAAACCTCATCCATAGATCCCTCAGCATTAACCTTCTTTAGTTGATCTCTTTTTAAATAATAAGCAACTAATGGTTCTGTTTGATCCCGGTATATCTCTAATCGATTAACAATTGTATTCTCATTATCATCTTTTCTCTGAACTAACTCACCGCCCGCCTCAATACATGCATTCAATTCTTCTTTTCTAGAAAAATAAATATTCAATAGCTTACCAGTAATCGAGCATGTTCTTCTGCCCACAATACGCTTCATCAGAATATCATGATCTACGTCCATTAATATCACTCGATCGAGTGGTTTACCTAACTTTTGCAATAATAAATCTAAATCCTCAGCTTGTTTGGTTGTTCTTGGAAAGCCATCAAGAATAAAACCTTTATCAGTGTCATCCTTCGTTAACCGTTCACTAATTATCCCAATCATTATTTCATCTGAGACAAGTTTTCCTAATTCCATAACTTCCTTAGCTTTGACTCCAAAGCTAGATTTAGCTTTTACTGCAGCACGTAACATATCGCCGGTAGAGATTTGAGGAATATTTTTATCATCCATTAATCTTTGTGCTTGAGTTCCTTTACCAGAACCGGGTGCACCCAAAAAAACAATTCTCATTTTTTATCCTTTTTTCGAAAATATCAAACCCAATACATTGGCGACTAAAATTACCGATAAACTATCTAATGGTCAATCCTAAAAATCAGGCTTGCAGTGACGATCACTTGCCATTAAGTTATCATAGATGACAATTTATTAATTAATTTAGGTAAAAGTATGACTGCAAAGAATGCATTTTATGCCCAATCTGGAGGGGTTACTGCTGTCATTAATGCCACTGCTTGTGGTGTTATTGAAACAGCCAGGTTACATAAAGATTTTATCTCAAATGTTTATGCAGGTAAAAATGGTATTATTGGTGCGCTTGAAGAAGACATGATAAATACTAACCTCGAATCTAAAAAAACTATAGCAAGTCTCAAGTATTTGCCAGGTGGGGTTTTTGGCTCAGCCCGATATAAGTTAAAAGGTATAAAAGAAAATCGTCAAGAATACGAAAGATTAATCCAAGTTTTCAAAGCTCATAATATTGGATATTTTTTTTATAATGGTGGCAATGATTCTATGGATACCGCTCACAAAGTATCTCTCATAAGCAAAGAAATGGGATACCCCGTTACGTGTCTTGGTATTCCCAAAACAGTTGATAATGATCTACCTATTACTGATAATTGCCCAGGATTTGGGTCGGTAGCAAAATATGTTGCTGTATCTACGCAGGAAGCAGCCATGGATGTCATCTCTATGTCTAAAACCTCAACAAAAGTTTTCATAATGGAGGTCATGGGTCGGCATGCAGGATGGATTGCTGCTGCAGGTGGCTTAGCAAAAAAACATCCGGATGATGCACCGCATATTATTTTATTTCCAGAAGTAGCATTTGATAAAAGAATTTTCTTAAAACATGTAAAAGAATGCGTTAAAAAACATGATTACTGTGTCATTGTCGCGAGTGAGGGCGCTCGCTATGCTAATGGTAAGTTCTTAGCTGAAACAGGAACAAAGGATGCATTTGGGCATGCGCAACTGGGTGGCGTTGCTTCTGTTTTAGCTGACATGGTCTCGCAAAATCTTGGATTTAAATATCATTATGCAATTGCTGATTACCTCCAGCGCTCAGCCAGACATCTCGCTTCCGCGGTAGATGTAAAGCAAGCATATGCGGTGGGAAAAGCAGCGGTAGAGATGGCGATAAAAGGTCAAACTGCGATGATGCCTGTAATCAAAAGAATATCGGATAAGCCATATAAATGGAAGATTGAACAAGCTCCATTGTCCAGAGTAGCAAATAAAGAGAAAATGCTGCCCAAAAGATTTATAGCAAAGGATAATTTCTCAATAACACCAGCATGTAGGCGTTATTTATTACCCCTAATCCAAGGTGAAGATTATCCTCCATACAGCGAAGGATTACCAAAAAAAGTAACTCTGAAGAATATCTCTGTTCCTAAGCTATTAAATAATAGTTTTGTGGTATGATTGCGTGCGAAAAAATAAATAAACATATTTTTCACAACTTAAGTATCAATTGTGAATAGTCAACAACATTATACATTCTGTAAAAATATACTGGGAGAACAACAATGACGGATGACTTTGCCCTATGGTTAGCTATATCAGCTGGCGTATTAGCAATAATTTATGGTGCTATATCAGCACGGTGGATAGTGAAGCAACCCGCTGGAAATGAGCGCATGCAAGAGATTGCTCAAGCTATTCAGGAAGGTGCTAATGCTTATATGAATCGACAATACTATACAATTGGTATAGTTGGTGTCGTACTTTTCGCCTTACTGGCTTATTTTATCGATCTACCAACAGGCATCGGTTTTGCTATTGGGGCAGTATTCTCAGGATTAGCTGGTTATATTGGTATGTTTGTATCAGTTCGAGCAAACGTAAGAACGGCAGAAGCAGCTCGAATTGGTGTTAATCCTGCATTAAATATCGCATTCCGTGGCGGTGCAATTACTGGACTATTAGTTGTTGGTTTAGGTCTACTTGGCGTAGCTGGTTATTATCTCATTCTTATGAATATGGGTATGTCATCAGACAAAGCCATTCATTCATTGGTTGGATTGGCTTTTGGTGGCTCATTAATATCTATCTTTGCTCGACTAGGTGGAGGCATCTTTACAAAAGGTGCTGATGTAGGAGCCGATCTAGTGGGCAAAGTTGAAGCTGGAATACCAGAAGATGACCCAAGAAATCCTGGTGTTATTGCTGATAATGTTGGCGATAACGTTGGTGATTGTGCCGGTATGGCAGCTGACCTCTTTGAGACTTATGCGGTAACCATAATAGCTACAATGTTATTAGGCTCTTTGCTTGTATCGGAATATGGTAATGCTATGGTCCTATACCCATTGGTTCTTGGTGCTGTATCTATCGTTGCTTCCATTATAGGGACATTCTTTGTAAGCACATCAGATGGCGGAAAGGTAATGGGTGCTCTTTATAAAGGCATGATCGTTTCAGCAGCCCTTGCAGCAATCGTATTTTATCCTGTCACCAACATGATGATGATGTCGACAGGAAATGCTTCTGGGATATATGGCTCAGCTCTTATCGGTCTCGCACTGACTGCAGCAATGGTCATTATTACGGAATATTATACCAGTACAGAATACGCGCCAGTTAAGACAATTGCTGAGGCATCTCAAACTGGTGACGCCACTAATATAATTGCTGGTCTGGGCATCTCAATGAAAGCCACCGCAATGCCAGTAATTGCAGTTTGCGCAAGTATATGGGGTGCGTTTGAACTGGCGCCTGAAGGTGATTCTATGGCAGGGCTGTATAATATCGCAATTGCAGCCACTTCAATGCTTTCGATGACAGGTGTCATCGTTGCTCTTGATGCTTTTGGCCCGATTACTGATAATGCTGGTGGTATAGCTGAAATGTCAGAATTACCATCAGAAGTTAGGACAATAACTGATCAACTTGATGCAGTTGGTAATACTACAAAAGCGGTTACTAAGGGATATGCGATTGGTTCTGCAGGTCTTGCCGCATTGGTATTATTCGCTGATTACACCAATGCTTTAGAAGTGGCAAATATCTCAGTTAACTTTGACTTATCTGATCATCTTGTCATCATCGGGTTATTCTTAGGCGGCTTGGTTCCGTTTCTTTTTGGCTCAATGGCAATGGAAGCAGTTGGTAGAGCGGCAAGTGAAGTGGTAACTGAGGTTAGAAGACAGTTCAAAGAAATCCCAGGAATAATGGATGGAAGCGGTAAACCAGATTATAGTCGTGCAGTAGATATTCTAACAAAGGCTGCGATCAAGGAAATGATTGTACCATCGTTACTGCCGATTCTAGTTCCAGTTGCAGTGGGATTAATATTAGGTCCAAAAGCACTTGGTGGTGTTCTACTTGGAACTATCATTACAGGTCTATTTTTGGCAATCTCAATGACTACCGGTGGTGGTGCTTGGGATAATGCAAAAAAATACATCGAAGATGGTAATTGTGGAGGAAAAGGATCAGATGCTCATAAAGCAGCTGTGACTGGAGATACAGTAGGAGATCCATACAAAGATACTGCTGGACCAGCTATTAATCCACTTATTAAAATAATTAATATTGTTGCACTACTCATCGTTCCATTGATGTCGTAAAAAATATAATATTTTAATAAATTGAAACCGCCTAGAGATGGGCGGTTTTTTTTATTTGATTATATAGAAATACTCATTATTAACTGTTCGTATCTTTGCGTTTCTTGTCAAAATTTTTAATGCTAAGAAAAACTAATTGTTTTTATTCTGGTAAGATAAGCAATTATGTCTAATAGTGAAAAATAGGAAAAAAATTGTATAAAAAATTATCACCAAAAGAGTATCTTACGTTAAAAAATAAAGACATAGCATGGCAGTTGTTGGATGTCAGAGAACCTTGGGAAACTGAAATTGCTAATATTTCTGGTTCTTTGAATATACCAATAAATGATATAAATATAAGGATGAACGAAATTGACAGAAGCCACCCAGTAGCTGTTATTTGTCATAGTGGTATTCGGAGTGCAAAAGTAGCGGATATACTCCTTGAAAACTCGTTTCGTGAAGTCGCCAATGTAGAAGGTGGAATTCATGAATGGGCTGAAAATCTTGATCGAACCATCCTCGAAAATTGTCCCATGAAACATGCAGATACAAAAAAAACACTGTATAAATTCTTAATTGACTAAAGATCAATTAAACTTGAACTCATATGAAAATTAAAATTCAATATAAAGCTATAATAATAAGTTTACTCTCCTTGGTGTTAATGAAAATATCCTATTCGGCGTCACTTCTAGAGGTATATCAAAGAGCATTACAAAGTGACCCAATGATTCATGAAGCAGAATCAAGACGTCTAGCAGCACTGGAAGGTGAAACACAAGCAAGAAGCTGGCTTTTGCCAGAATTAAGTGTTGGAAGTCGTTACTCTATAAATAATTTTGATGGTTCATCTGTCGAAGCAGGTGCTGCTGGAAGCATCGCTTCTGTGACCTCGCAATCAAAGAATATCAATACAGGCTGGCAACTTCAATTAACACAATCTGTATTTCAATGGGATAGATGGGTTGGATTAAAGCAAGCTGGAAAGCGGTCGGCAAAAGCTGAGATAGACTACGAAATAGCACAACAAGATCTGATCATTAGGGTTGTCACAAGATACCTAGATGTCCTTGCAGCAGAAGATAATTTAGTGTCTGTAAATAGTAATAAATTATCTATTGCACGTCAGCTAGAACAGGCAAAAAAACGATTTGAAGTTGGTTTGATTGCAATTACTGCTGTGCAAGAATCTCAAGCGGCATATGATCAAATTGTAGCTGGTGAAATAAATGCAAAACGATCATTAGCTACTGCAAGAGAATTACTTAGAGAAATTACAGGTGCTTATCTTCCTAAACTGAATGCACCAGATGATACTCTGCCTCTAAAAACACCTAATCCAGAAGTTGAAGCTGAATGGATAGCTTTAGCCATGCAACAAAACCTCAGGTTAATCTCCAATCGCTTTGATGAGGAGATCGCTAGACACCAGATCTCTTTCGAGAGAACTGGCCATTATCCATCTCTTAATGTGGTGGCAAATCTAGGTGCTCAAGATAGTGATACTGAAGACCAAATAAGAAACTCAATTAATTTCCCTAATCTTTCTACAAGCAATCAATCTGACTCTATTACCTTACAAGTATCTATACCATTATATTCAGGTGGAAAAACCTCATCTAAAGTGCAAGAAGCAGTTTATCTGCATAGGGCTAGTAGAGAGAAATTACAACGAGTCGCTAGGGAAACTGAAAGAGAAACCAGGGATACTTATCTTGGTGTGACATCAGAAATTAGTCGGGTAAAGGCTTTAGGTCAGGCAGTTAAGTCCAGCAAAACAGCACTTGAAGCTACTCAAGCAGGATTCGAGGTAGGTACAAGGACTATAGTGGATGTTCTTAATTCGCAATTCGCACTTGAAGCTGCAAATAAAAATCATGCAAAAAGTCGCTATGATTATATTGCAAATGTCTTTCGTCTCAAAAAAGCTGCAGGTTCTCTTAGAGTTCAAGATATAGAGGAAATTGATGTTTGGCTTAAAGAGCGTCCCTCACCAGAAGAAATACTCACTCAATGATAACTAGTAAAATTAAATAGTCTCCTCTTTTAGAATTAAATCCAAGCGTTTCATCAGGCTATCCAAAGCACCTCCGTTAGTAAGCACAATATTTTTTGCTTTATTGCCAATGGCAGCACGTTTATCTTTATTACCATGATAGAAGATAATTTTTTTAGCTAATTCTGCTGCATTCTTTACAATGATAGCAGCATCTTCAATCATAAATAGATTCGCCATATCCTGCTGATCAAACATATGCGTACCAGTTAGAACAGGTAATCCTAATGAAGCAGGTTCTAGAAGATTATGCCCACCAATTGGAACTAAGCTTCCACCAACGAAAGCAATATCACTAGCAGCATAAAGCAGCAGTAATTCTCCCATCGTATCTCCTAAGTATACTTCACAAGATGTTGTGACAATTTTACTGCTTGTTCTAGAGACATAGTTCCAGTGATCTTTTTCTAGTAATTGCTCGACCTTTGTGAATCTTTCTGGGTGTCTTGGGACTATTATGAGTAGCATGTTTTCTACTTTACTTAATATTTCTTTATGCGCGTCCAAAATAATTTTTTCTTCGCCCTCATGAGTACTAGCAGCAATCCATATAGGTCTACCTGGAAACCTATCACGCCTTAGATTGATTCCTCGAGCTCCTATATCAAGTGGCGAATTAAAATCAAATTTTATATTCCCCATTACCCACGTTTTATTCTCATGAGCACCTAGTGACACAAATCTTTCTGCATCAACTGAAGTCTGTGCAGCAATCAAGATTCCATGAGACAAGGTTTCGCGAAATAACGGTATTAAGCGTTTGTAACTTATTAATGACTTGATAGATATTTTTGCACTCACAAGAACTAAAATTATGTTTCGTCGCCCACACTCTCTGTATAAATTAGGCCAAATTTCAGTCTCCATGATCAATGCAATAGAGGGCTTAAGAGCATTAAAAAAATTACTTACCGAAAATGAAGTTTCAAAAGGAATATAACAATGGATGACTTGGTCCTTATATATTTTCTTAACTTGATCAGAGCCAGTCGGAGTAACTGTCGTAATAACGATTTTTTTCTCAGGGAAGCGTTTTCTTAATGCTTTTACCAGTGGAATCGTAGCCTGAACTTCGCCTACTGAAACAGCATGGATCCAGATATTATTTGGATCTAAATTGGGGTAACCCCAACCAAATCGCTGTCCAATTCGATCCCAATATGTTTTATTGAGTATCCCTTTTGTTACCCAATAAAATATTGATATGGGAAACAAGATATAAGTAGCTAGTGCATAAATAAAACGTATCAACACTTTTCCTATTAGAAATATAATTAATTCAAAATTATATTATTTTGAATCAAATTTATGTTTGAAGTTTTTCGATAATTGCAGTGGTTGAGAATCCTTTTTTAAAGCTTAATATTCTAACCTCTCCTCCATTTTGGATCACTTCCTTGCCGCCAATGACATCATCCAAACTATAATCGCCACCTTTTACCAAAACATGAGGTTTAATTTTTTTTATCAAACTAAGAGGCGTTTCCTCAGAGAATGAAATGACCCAATCTACGCATGCTAATCCACTGAGTACCATCATTCTGTCATTTAGTGAATTAATGGGTCGCATTGATCCTTTTAATTGCTTCACTGAATTATCATCATTTACAGCTACAATTAGCCTATCACCCAAACTTTTAGCTTCTTCCAAGTAAGCAATATGGCCAGCATGTAATATATCAAAACAGCCATTAGTCATAATAATCTTTTCTGAATTACGATGACTAAAATTAACTAACTTATTGAGCTGAGATAATGATTGAATTCCTCGATTATCCTCAAAGGACTTTGATATTTGATTTTGCAGTTCCATTTGATCAATGTAAGCAACGCCAATTTTTCCAACTACAACACCGGCCGCTAGATTTGCTATTTTTGCCGAACTTAAGATATCAGTTCCACTGGCCAGCGCAGCCGCAAAAATAGCAATAACAGTATCTCCTGCACCTGTTACATCAAAGACGTCACGAGCTCGGGTATCTAAAAAATAGTGCTCACCGTTACTTCTTACTAATAACATACCTTTATCACTTCGAGTGATCAATAATGCTTTTAGCTCTAACTCTCTTATCATTTCTAAAGCTTTTTCAACCAAACAATTATCTGAGTCACACCCTCCAACAACAGCTTCAAACTCATTTTGATTGGGAGTTAAAATATCTACTCCTGTATATTTCTTAAAATCTAAACCTTTTGGATCAACCAGCGTAAGAATATGATTGGCTTTACATATTTTAATTATCTCAGCGATACCTGAAGTTACACCTTTCGCGTAATCTGAAATAATGATTGCATCTATATCCAAAAGGTTACTTTCAACATCTTTCTTAAAAGATTGAACTCTTTCCAAGGCAGCATCTCGGTCAAATCGAATTAATTGTTGGCCACGGCTTTGTATTCTAGTCTTTATTGTAGTATTTAAATTTTCAGTCGTTTTTAGATTACATTTAATATTCTCTGAAATTAGTAGGTTTTCTAATAATTTCCCTTCTACATCCCGACCTATAACACCAAATAAACTTGTCTGTATACCAACTTTACTTAGATTTATAGCTACATTAGCTGCTCCTCCAGGACGATCATCTGTCTTGGTAATGCGGACAACTGGAACAGGAGCTTCTGGAGAGACACGATCAGTTGAGCCAAACAGATAACGATCGAGCATTACATCGCCCATAACAAAAATTTTAGTTTTAGAGAAGTCAGGAACTTTTAACATCTTACTATCTTACTACAAGATAAAAGATAAATAACCCGATATGACAATTGAAAAATTAATCAAATAAATTTAAAAATATAATTTAAGTATATATCTAGTTATGTGACAGATTTAAAAAAATCTTACCCACATTTAGAGTCGCCACAAGCAAGACAAGTCATGCATCCATCCATCATTATTACAGCTGTATCATTACACTTTGCACATAATTGTGCGCCTTCAGGATATTCATTTTTAGAAAATGCATCTTGTTGCTTTTTTGAAGCTTCAAATTCTTCACGCTTTTCTTTAATTATTTTTTTTTGATGCTCATCAAGCTCAAGTTTTTTGAGTAAGCCAATTGAGATCAAATGCTTCTCAACTATATAACCAAGTTCTGCAATTATAGAAGGCATATATTTGCCGCCAGACTGCCAATAGCCACCTCTCGGATCAAACACTGCCTTAAGCTCGTCAACCAAAAATGTAACATCACCACCTTTTCTAAATACGGCAGAAATAATACGTGTAAGTGCAACAATCCACTGATAATGATCTAAGTTTTTTGAATTTATAAAAATCTCAAAAGGTCTTCTTTTTTCATGCTCAGTATCTTTATTAAGAACAATATCATTAATTGTGACATACATCGCATGATCAGAAATTGGAGTTTTAACTTTATAAGTAGAGCCTATAAGCATCTCTGGTCGCTCAAGCTTTTCATGCATACGAATTACATCAGCTGTTTCATTCGATGGAACAGAATTTTCAATTTCTTTTTTTTCAATATTGTCTTTATTGGAGACATCTTTAACTGAATAACCAACAATTTTTTTATCAATTTTCTTCATTTATGTTTTTCTTTTTTATAAAAGACAAAACTATCTTTGCCTAAAAATTAAAATTTACCGTAGTATCCTTCTTTTAGCGCATCAAAGAGGTTTGCAGCTGAATGAATTTCTCCATCGTATTCAATATCTTCATCGCCCTTAAGTTCAATCTCGCTGCCATCCTCTAGATTAAAGATATATGAAGTATTTTTTAGATCCTCTTCTTTAACGAGAACACCCTGAAAAGCTTCGGGATTAAAACGAAAAGTTGTACACCCTTTTAAGCCTTGCTCATACGCATATAAATAAATATCTTTAAACTCTTCATACGGATAATCAGTTGGTACATTTGCCGTTTTTGATATCGATGAATCAATCCAATACTGAGCAGCAGCCTGTATATCAACGTGTTCTTTTGGTGTGATATTATCAGCTGTTAAGAAATAATCTGGGAGCTTATTCTTATCATCATTATCACCCGAAAAAGGCATCGCATTTTTATTAATAAACTCTCTATAAGCCAATAATTCAAATGAAAAAACATCAACTTTTTCTTTTGATTTTTTACCTTCACGGATCACATTTCGGAAATAGTGATGGGCAAAACTTGGTTCAATTCCGTTACTCGCATTATTAGCTAAAGATAATGCAATAGTTCCTGTAGGTGCAATTGAGCTATGATGAGTAAAGCGTGATCCAATAGCTGCTAATTTTTCTACAAGCTCTGGTTCAACTTCTGCAATACGTTTCATATAGTTACTGTAATGACTATGTAAAATACGACCTTTTACCTTATCGCCTATATTATATCCATCGTTAATCATTTCAGGTCTTTTAGAAAGCATTTCTTGCGTAACAAGAAAATCTTCATTCATTATCGGCGCTGGTCCTTTTTCTTGAGATAATTCTAAAGACGCCTCCCAACCCGCTATGGCCAACTGCTTTGATACTTCTTTCGTGAAATTAACAGAATCTGAATCACCATATTTCATGCATAGCATAGTGATTGTAGAGCCCAAACCAAGGAAGCCCATACCGTGACGTCGCTTTCTATTGATCTCATCACGTTGTTTGGATAATGGCAGTCCATTTATTTCAACTACATTATCGAGCATCCTGGTAAATAATTTAACAACTTTCTTGAATTCTTCCCAATCAAATACAGCTTCTTTGGTAAAAGGATTAATTATAAATTTGGTTAAATTTACAGACCCAAGAAGACAGGAACCATATGGTGGTAATGGTTGTTCGCCACAAGGATTTGTCGCTCTTATATTTTCATCGAACCAATTATTATTCATTTGGTTAACTTTATCTATAAGCACAAATCCTGGTTCTGCAAAATCATATGTTGAGGACATTATAATATCCCAAACTCGATGAGCCGGCATTTTCTTATATATTTTACAAGCAACTAGCCCTTGATCATTAACAATGTACTTATTTAATTCCGGCCACTCACGCCATACAAATAATGAATCATCATTAATATCCAAACCATCTTCATCTAATTCTTTTTGTGTAATGGGAAAAGCGAGATTCCAATCCTCATTATTCTTGACAGCTTCCATAAATTCTTCAGTAATCAATAGAGAAAGGTTGAATTGTCTCAATCTACCGTCTTCTCGCTTCGCACGAATAAACTCGACAATATCAGGATGACTTATGTCAAATGTTCCCATTTGAGCGCCCCTTCTTCCTCCAGCTGAGGACACGGTAAAACACATCTTGTCATATATATCCATGAACGATAGTGGCCCTGATGTATAGGCGCCAGCGCCAGACACATAAGCGCCTTTGGGACGAAGTGTTGAAAATTCATAGCCTATACCACAACCAGCTTTTAACGTTAAACCTGCCTCGTGTACTTTACCTAAAACATCATCCATAGAGTCAGATACAGTTCCAGACACAGTACAATTGATTGTAGAGGTGGCAGGTTTATGTTCATTGGCACCAGCATTAGAGACGATTCGTCCAGCTGGAATTGCACCACTGCGAAGAGCCCATAGAAATTCATCAAAATACTTATCACGATCTGGCTCAGCTTCTACATTAGCGAGTGCACGAGCTAAGCGAACATATGTGTCATCTATATTTTTATCTACCTCAGAACCGTCTTTTGCCGTTAATTGATATTTTGTTTTCCAAATATCCAGCGAGGTTGATTGAAGCTCAACTATTGATGATGTGCTTGGAGCTATATTATTGTTTGCTGCAGATCCCATATTGATTGAATATCCTAAAATTAAGCAATGAATTTAAGTTTTTTAGTCACTATTTATGTATTTTATCGAACAATTATAAAACACAAGATGTTGTGTGTAACTTAACTCAACTTTTAATTCAAAGCAACTCAAAAAAGAGATATTTTAATAAATTCAATCTATTAAATTTTCATTAAAAACAACGACTTAAATATTCATAAAAAAATAAGTTACTAAATTTTATAGTAAAATTTTTATTTCAAAAAATTTAAAAAAATAATTTAAATATCAACATATAGTGGTCATCAAAACCTAAATAATCATTAAATTACTGTAATTTATAATATAATTATCAAAAAGCCTTACAAACCTTGAATTATAAAAAAAAAGACATACAGTTATATGACTGAAACAAATATTTACTAAAATATTTAAAACATTAATTATTTTTACAGAAATTTACTATATATTTAGTAGTTAAAGACACCCAAATAACAGAAGGAAAAAAGATGTGTATTTGTCGTAAATTCTCGCAAATTTTAGTTTTATGTCTAATTGCATCTTTGAGTTTTGCTGCTCTGCCTAAAAATGATGAAGGGCAAATTATTACCAGCCTTGCACCCTTAGTTAAGCAAGTAGCGCCTGCTGTTGTAAATATCAGAGTAAGCCAAACCGTTCAAACTCGCTCACCTTATGATGATGAAATGTTTCGACGTTTTTTCGGTACGCCAGACACACCCAATAATCAAAGAGAAGTCCAAAGTGCGGGCTCTGGTGTAATCGTAGATGCCAGTAACGGTTATATATTAACGAATCATCATGTGGTTTCAGGGGCCGATAAAATACAAATATCTCTAATAAATGGAGATACATTAGACGCTGAAATTATTGGGTCTGATCCAGCAACAGACATAGCGCTAATCAAAGTAGAGGCAGATGAGCTCACGGATATTGTCATTGGTAATTCCAATAATGTTGAAGTTGGTGATTTTGTGATTGCAATTGGAAATCCTTTTGGCTTAGGAAATACAGTAACATCTGGAATTGTGAGTGCTCTTGGCAGAACTGGTATAAGTTCAAGTGGTTATGAGGACTTTATACAAACAGATGCTTCTATCAATCCGGGTAACTCAGGTGGCGCACTCGTCAATATGAAAGGCGAACTAGTTGGAATTAACTCAGCAATTATCAGTCGATCTGGAGGTAATGTTGGTATCGGATTTGCTGTACCCTCAGAAATTGCACAATCGATAATGAGTCAAATATTAGATTTTGGTGAGGTCAGAAGAGGCTTGCTTGGCGTATCTATTCAGACAATTGACAAAGAAAGTGCTGAAATACTTGGAGTAAATACTGAAAGTGGGGCTCTAATTTCAGCCATTGAACCTGGATCAGCCGCAGAAAAAGCTGCATTAAAAGTAGATGATATTATTATTAAGGTAGATAACGAAAAGATAACAAGCAGTCGTGAGCTAGCCAATGCAATAGGACTTAAAGGGTCTGGGGAAAGTGTGATTATAGAATTCATAAGAGGTTCAGATATACTCCAAGCGGAAGCGATTCTTGGCCAACAAGTAATAAGTAAACAACTAGGCTCAGATATACATCCAGGTCTAAATGGAGCACAATTTTCGTCGTCATTAAATAAATCTGGTATCGAAATAACAGAAATAGAACCAGATTCAGCGGCAGCACAAAGAGGCCTTCAGAAAGGAGATTTAATCATTGCTGTCAATAGACTCAAAGTTGAGAATATCCAGCAACTAAAAAAAATTGCAGATCAAAATAGCATTCTTTATTTAATGTTTGAAAGAGATAATCGAACATTAATTCTTAGAATTCAATGATGGAGATATATCTTGTTGGTGGCGCAGTAAGAGATGAGGTATTAGGGTTACCAATAAAAGAGAAAGATTGGTGTGTAGTAGGGTCATCTGTAACTGAATTGACCTCGATGGGATATAAATCAGTTGGAAAGAGTTTTCCTGTTTTCTTGCATCCAAAAACCAAAGAAGAATATGCACTTGCAAGAACAGAGAAAAAAACTCAACCTGGTTATCACGGCTTTAAATTTAACACATCAAAGAATATAACCCTTGCAGAAGATCTAAAGCGCAGGGATCTAACTATCAATGCTATGGCTAAAGATGAGCATGGATCCATAATTGATCCATATGATGGTTTATCGGATATCAAAAATAAAACTCTAAGACACGTGTCTAATGCATTTAATGAGGATCCAGTTAGGGTATTAAGAACTGCAAAATTTGCCGCTAGATATCACAAACTAGGTTTTAAAGTAGCCGAAAATACTATCCGCTTTATGGCATCTATGGTTGAAAATAAGGAAATTGATCAGCTTGCACCAGATCGCATCTGGAAAGAAACTGAAGAAGTCCTTAATAATCCAACCCCTTATATATACTTTAAAATCCTAGAGGAATGCAATGCATTGGCTAAAGTTTATCCGGGGTTGATCATTAATTATGATGCGCTAAAACTATCTGAACAATCTACAAATCAAGCTGAAGTGCATTTCGTTGTTATGATATTTGCAGATTACGACCTATGCGATCAAGATTATTCTCAGGAAAATCATTGCAATGTTGTTCAAAATCTTTTTGAGAGATTGCCACTTCCAAATATCTATTCAGAATTAGCTAACTTAATAATTTACTATAAATATTATAAAAATCTTCTTGATAGTGATGCAGACAGAATTCTTACATTCCTCAATAAAACAGATGCATTTCGACGTAAAGAACGTTTTAAAAAACTCCTAAAAGCTTTTGAAATTATCGAAAAAAACCATGCATTATCCAAAAAAGAGCACCAAGAAAAATCTCTATTTGTAAATCAAATTACTGAATCATGTGACGAAATCCCCATAAGAGAAATTGTTTGTAAAGAAACAAATGGGGAAAAAATAAAGAAAATAATATATCAAAAAAAGATAGCTATTATAAATTATCAGATCGCTAAAAGAATACCCAGATAATCAATACAGAGAGTAGAATTCTATATATTGCAAACGGCATTAAACCAATTTTCTGAATAACCTTCATGAAAAAACCAATGCTCAAGTATGCAACTATCAATGAAATAGTCATTCCAAAAAATAATTCATTCCATGCCACAGTTATATTATCTAAAAATATAACTAATAGCTTATAACCAGCAGCAAGCATAATGACTGGAATTGACATTAAAAAAGAAAATTTTGCGGCATCTATTCGTTTTATCCCAAGGAATAAAGCGGCTGTCATTGTTATTCCAGATCTAGAAGTGCCAGGTATTAAAGCTAGTACTTGAGCAAAGCCTATAATCACCACTTGTAAATAATCAATATTTTCAATAGCTATTTTCTTGCTGCCTTTTTTATCAGCAACCCACATCAATACACCATAAAAAGGAAGCGTTGCAGCAATAATCATTGGGTTTCTAAGGTATATCTCAATCCAATCAGAGGTAAAGAAACCAACAAATGCCGCTGGAATAGCACTGAGTATTATAAGTGAAAGTAAATTTGGATTTTCATCAATTGATTTGGAATAATTTAAAACCTCTAGTACCACATACTAATTTAATTAAATCCCTCCTAAAATATATACATACAGCTATTAATGAGCCCAATGTGAACAGATATGTCAAATATAATCCCTTGATCTTGCCAACCGAGAAATCTTGGCACCAAAACAAGATGCCCTGAACTTGAAACAGGCAGAAATTCAGTCAGCCCCTGCACTACGGCAAGCACAATTATCTGTATAGAAGTCATTAATTCAATTTCCTTATCAAATAATAATTACAACACATATGCACGATCTCTTGATTTAAATAAATTAGTATTTGAATTGAAATTTTTTGATAACCCGAGGCATTTAAAATTCTCACCCATCTGATCTGGTAAAGTTAATAATTTGATTTGCCTTGACAATTCTATTTGAGCTTTTAAGTCTAGCTTATCAAAGTTTTGAAAATTCTCTTCAATACCGCTGTTAATTATAAATTGAGACTGATTCAAAAAGCCGTCTATCTTCATGCCATTATCAGAGGCAATCTCAGATAAAATTGAAAAAATCAACCCAAGTTGTAATATCCTGAATACCAGGATAAATTAACGGCTCATTATGAGCATGATGCATAAAATGACATCTTGTCCAACCTTGGTTTCTATTAGGGGCATAGTATTCACTCCTAGGAATACCATAATCTAATATTAAAAAGACCCCTGACTTTATTTTACATGCAACTTCTTTGACCCAATCCTGAGCCTCGAATGAAACTTCTGAAAGATATCCATGATCTAGCTTATGGCCAATTATCTTTTCTAGGAAAACCACATAATCACATAATTTATTATTTGCAGGAATTAAATCATACCTAAATTTTTCTTTATCTTTTGCGACACAGACTTGCAATACTTCATTACTAGTTCTTACGAATCTCTCAAAAGAAAATGCATCCGCGACTTCATTCGCAATAACAATACCGGTAAATTCTTCTGGTACCGAAGAAATCCATGACACAATTGATGCTAATTCAGGAATCTCCTGTTTTAATTTTCTTTTTTGATGGTCAATTAAATTTTTAGAGATCTCTATTATAAAATAGTGCTCTGGTAGACATCTCATTTCTTTCAGTTTTTTTAAAATACCCAATGCCAGGGCACCAGTGCCAGCTCCGAACTCTAGAATAGTGGCTCCTTTTATTTCATTAGTGATAATCGCACATTGTTTTGCTAATGAGTTTGCATATATTTCACCGTATTCAGGTGCGGTAATAAAATCCCCATTTACTCCTATAATATTCGCTTTACTTGAATAATATCCTAAGCCTTCCTCATATAGCGCATGCTGCATAAAATCTCTAAATGAAATCCTAGCTCCCGCTTTATCGATTTGTTGCTTAATAAATCTCGAAACACAATTTGATTTAACCAAATCTTTATCATTCGGTTCCGGCAGACCGCTTGAATTGATGGCTTCTAATTTCATTTTCATATTCTTCGATATTTTGATGTCTTTTATTTTACTGATTTATTATGATCTGTGTCCTACTAATATAATAAAGACAATAAAATCATATGCACATAAACGATAAAGAAAAAAAAATGACTGCCCTTATAACTGGATCATCAAGAAGAATAGGTGCAGTCATTGTCAAAAATCTTCATGCCTCGGGAGTTGATGTAGGGATCCATTATAACTCATCGATAACTGAAGCTACTTCATTATGCGCGGAACTAAACGAACTAAGACCTAATTCAGCCTCAATTTTTTCTGGAGATATTACCGTTGTAAACGAAGCAGAAAATTTAGTGAAAAACTTTAATTAACTGGAGTGGCGGTATTGATCTTTTGGTAAATAATGCTTCTAGCTTCTATCCAACACCTATTGGAGAAATCACGGAAAATGATTGGAATGACCTTATAGGAACAAACTTAAAAGGACCCTTATTTATAACTCAAGCAGCGCGAGATGCTCTAAAAGAAGCACATGGATCAGTAATCAATTTAATAGATGTGCATACTAGAAGTCCTTTAAAAAATCATCCAACCTATAGTTCGGCAAAGGCGGGACTAAAAATGCTTACTCGATCATTAGCAAAAGACTTAGCACCAGAAATAAGAGGTGAATGGAATCTCACCGGGAGCCATACTATGGCCAGAAGATGGCTATGTATGAGCGAAGAAGGCTAAAAAAAGCATTTTAGAACAAATACCTCTAAATCGACCAGGCTCTCCTCAAGATATTGCTGATTGTGTTTTATTCCTTTTGTATCAAGCCAATTATATAACAGGCCAGATTATTGCTGTAGACGGTGGTCGAAGCGTCTAGCTTAATTAAGTCTAATGCTTATCAATTCAAGAGCCTCAGATTTAAAGACTCATTGAATTCCAATGACTTATTATCGACTGATCAGTTTCAGGATGGATAAGCTCAGGGGCAATATCTGATAGAGGTTTTAAGCACAAAACTATATTTCAATATATCTTCGCGTGGAACCTTTACATCGCCATTTTTTAAAATATCTTGGCCATATAAAAGTAAATCAATATCAAGTGTTCGAGAGGAAAATTTTTCAGATTTCCTTTCACGGCCTGACAAAGTATGAATTCTTTCGATCATTTTCATGAGCTCTCTGATACTCAGCCTTGGCATGAAAAGCTACAAGACTAGATTTAAAAAGTCCTCACCTTCAAACCCAATTGCTTTATTTTTGTAGACAGGTGATATTTTGATCTTACCAAAAGAATCTTTTAGCTCCTTGATTGCTAAGCGAATATTTTCTTTTGGCTTATCATTACTTCCTATCCCCAGATAAATAAGTGGCATAAGTATTAACTCTCTTGAGTTCGAGTTATAAATACACCAACATCTTTTGATCCCCTTATGGCACCTGGCTTATTAACCCTAACTGTTACCAATGGGACGTTAAATTCTACTAAGATTATTTCAGCAATTTTTTCAGCCATAGTCTCTACTAATTGAAAATCTGAATCTTCAACAAACTTACGAATACGCTTAGAAACACCTTTGTAATTTAGAGTATCTTCAATATTATCAGTCAAAGCAGCTTTTTTGATATCAGCGCCCATCTCTAAATCAATTGATACAATTTGCTTGGTTTTTCTTTCCCAATCCCAAATTCCAACTATCGTTTCTACTCTCATTTCATTTAAAAATATTGTATCCATCATTTATTTCCTTTCTAAAACAGATTAAGTGTTAATTGATTCCAGCGACCATCTCGCAGTTGCTTTAATCTCTTTAATTTCTTGAGCTTCAGCAATACGATAAGCTCCAGCAATAGCTATCATCGCAGCATTATCGGTACAAAATTCATGCCGAGGATAAAACACAGTGCCTTCAAAACTGGCTTTTAAATTCTTTCTAAGCATCACATTTGCACCGACACCTCCAGCAACGACTATACGATCAAAATTATGAATTTTAGCTGCCTTTAATGTGCGCCCTATCAATGTATCTATAGCAGCTTTTTGAAATGATGCCGCAATATCTGCTTTATTTTGCTCAATTGTTCCATCTTTTTCGGCCTGCCTTACAACGAGCATGACTGCAGTTTTTAATCCGCTGAAACTAAAATTTAAGCCTGGTTTTCTTAACATTGGCCTAGGAAATGAATAAGCATCAGAATCACCATATTCAGCAAGCTTTGCTATCTCAGGTCCACCTGGATAAGAAAGACCGAGCAGTTTAGCTACCTTATCAAAGGCTTCACCGATTGCATCATCAAGTGTAGTACCTAATAACTCATAATCCCCCAAACCTTTTACTGAAACCAGTAAAGAATGTCCGCCAGAGACTAGTAAAGCCAAAAAAGGGTATTCAGGTTTATTTTCCTCGAGCATAGGGGCCAATAAATGACCTTCCATATGATGAATAGGAATTACTTTGCACTGCCAAGCGAGTGCCAAGCCATTCGCAAGCCCACCTCCAACCATTAAAGCACCAACTAAACCCGGCCCTGCCGTGTAAGCAATTACATCAGGTTTTTTTACTCCAGTCTCATCAAGAACTTTTTTTATTAATGGCAATAAACAACGCAAATGATCTCGGGATGCAATTTCAGGCACAACCCCACCATAAGGTGCATGCAAAGCGATTTGGCTTCTCAGTGAATGAGCTAATAGACCCTTATTTGTGTTAAAAAGAGCTACTGCTGTCTCATCACAACTTGTTTCAATTCCAAGAATATTCATATTAGGAGGCATAATACATCAAGCAAAGCTTTGAAGATGCCTAAAATGTAATTATTTATTTTTTGCAAAGTGGTGGTGTAACCGATATGATGCACGGCTTAATTTGTGTTTGAAAATATAAACGAGTAACAATAAATGCCAAGTGTAAATCTTAAAGAAAATGAATATTTTGATTCAGCAATGCGTCGATTCAAACGTGCTTGTGAAAAAGCCGGTATCCTTACTGAGCTTCGTAAGCGTGAATTCTATGAAAAACCAACCATGGAACGAAAACGTAAAAAAGCAGCAGCTGTGAAAAGGCATTTAAAAAAAGTGTCTAGGGATGTTACAAAAAGAAAACGTCTCTATTAAGGTAGTAACCTCCTCTTGTCTTTTAAATAAAATCCAGACAAAGTAAACAGCAATCTAATCATGGAATTAAAACATCGTATTCGAGAAGAAATGAAGGATGCGATGCGGTCTGGTGAGCGCGAGAGACTAAAAGTTATTCGCCTTATTATCTCATCTGTAAAACAAGTAGAAATAGATACTCGACAGAATATTGATGATGATGGCCAGGTCCTTGAAATCATCAACAAAATGGTCAAACAAAGGCGAGATTCGGTCAAGCAATTTGCTGCTGGTGATAGACAAGATCTGGTTGATATTGAATTATCAGAAATTAATATCCTTGAAAACTATCTCCCTGAACAATTAAATGAGCAAGAGATTGAGCTGTTAATAGATGAGACTCTTTCAGAAATCGATGCTAAAGATATTAAAGACATGGGTAAAGCAATGGCAGCCATAAAAATAAAATTAAATGGCAGAGCTGATATGTCTTTGATCAGTCAGAATATTAGAAAAAAACTCTTAAAATAAAATTTTTACTTTATTTTAGCACGCTATTCCCTCAAAAAATTATCAATCCTCGTGCATTCTTGAGTAACATCACTCATGATATAATATAATTCTGAAGAGCCTATATTGACTGTATAAATGAGCGGATTAATACCACAGCATTTTATCGACGATCTCATCGCAAGAGTTGATATTGTTGAAGTCATGGGTAATCGAATTCAACTAAAAAAAGCTGGTAAGGAATTTAAGTCGGTATGTCCATTTCATGATGACAGTAACCCGTCACTGACTATCAGTCCTGCAAAAGGTTTTTATCATTGTTTTAGCTGTGGTGCTCATGGAACAGCGGTAGGGTTTTTAATGAATTACGAGCATCTTAGCTTTGTTGAAGCCATTGAAAGTCTAGCTTCAAATCTAGGAATTGAAATTCCATACGAAAAAAATCAACAACCAATTAAAAAAAATAATAATTTATTTGATTTACTAGAAAAAATCCAAGCTCACTACCAATTAGAGTTAAAAAATGACAAATCTGCTATTAATTATCTCAAGAATAGAGGCATAACAGGTAAAATAGCTAAACGTTTTAATATTGGATATGCACCATCTGGCTGGCGAAATATCCTGGACAGTTTTGGCACCTCGTCAACTGAGATTGAAAAATTAATCACCCTTGGTTTAGTTATACCCAAAGATAGTAATCATTACGATCGGTTTCGTGAGCGTGTAATGTTTCCTATACGTGATAATCGTGGTCGCTTTATCGGTTTTGGTGGACGAATATTGAATCAAGATCAACCAAAATACCTTAATTCACCTGAAACCCCTCTCTTTCATAAAGGTAGGGAACTCTATGGCTTATATGAGTGCCAACAAGCTCTCAGAAAGATTGAAAGATTAGTTGTAGTAGAAGGTTATATGGACGTAATTAGCTTAGCCCAACATGGAATTGACTATGCTGTTGCATCAATGGGAACTGCCACTACTGATGATCATTTTAATCGCTTATTTCGACTTACAGACTATATTTATTTTTGCTTTGATGGAGATCAGGCTGGATTAGATGCTGCTTGGCGGGCACTAAATAATGCTTTAAAACATATTCGTGAAGGACGTCAGATAAAATTTGTATTTCTTCCTGAAAATGATGATCCAGATACTTTTATCAAAAAAAATAGTGCATCTATTTTTGAGAAAGAACTCAATAATGGTAAAGATTTATCAGACTTCCTGATTGAGAAACTAGCTGAAGATATTGATATCAAATCTATTGACGGAAAGGCAAGGTTAGCTGAAAAAGCCAAACCATTAATCAGTATTATTCCAGATGGTATATTTAAAGAATTAATAGTAAATAAACTATCCGAGTCAGTAGGCTTATCTGCAAAAAAACTCGCCTCATTAATTTCAGAACATAAAAAAAATAATCTCAAAATGGCAACAGAGCAAAAGCAAAGAATTTTTAACAATAAAGTCCAAAATAATAAAAAAGAAAAAACGTCCATTACAAAAAAAGCAATTACATTAATTCTTAACTATCCTCCGATTGGTCGACAAGCAGACCTCAATCTCATAGAAAAAAATATTGAGCCAGGTACTGAGATACTAAAAAAACTCATACAAACAATTCAAAAAAAACCAGATATCAATACTGCTGGCTTAATTGAGGTTTGGCGTAATGATGCAGAAGGTAAATTTCTTGGACAGCTTGCTTCTAAGGAATTACCAGGAAATGATGAGTTTAATGCTCAAGCTGAACTGAATGATTGTCTTACCCAGTTAAATAAAAGTTACACCAAAACAAGGGTAACAAGTTTAATTAATAAGCAGCGTAATGAAGATCTTTCGAATGATGAAAAAAAAGAATTAAATATATTAATTAACTCAAGAAAATAGTCATAATAATTTTCCATGAGTTATGTAAAATATGATATAATCAGGGGTTGATCTAATGACCACTAACAATAAATTACAAGGCCAATAACTTGACCAAAAAAGCAAAAAAATCTCCTTCCGTTAAAGCAAAACCAATCAAAGTAACTAAAGCGGCTAAAACAAACGAAGAAGCATCTCCAGTTGAAGAAGAAGCAAAGGTCGCACCGCTTGTAAGCAAACAAGCTCAGCAACTAAAAGATCTTATTGCCAAAGGAAAAGAAAAAGGCTTTCTTACTTACAGTGAGGTCAATGATCATTTGCCTAATGGTATTGTAGACCCTGACCAAATCGAAGATATCGTCAATATGATCAATGATATGGGTATTTCAGTTTTCGAAAAAGCGCCTGACAGTGAATCAATGATGCTTAACGACGAGGTCGTCTCTAGTGATGATGATGCAGCTGAAGAAGCAGAGGCAGCCTTAGCTAGCGTAGATGCTGAATTTGGAAGAACCACTGATCCTGTTAGAATGTACATGCGCGAAATGGGTACGGTTGAATTACTCACACGTGAGGGCGAAATCGAGATTGCAAAAAGAATTGAGGCCGGTCTTAATCAAGTCAAAATGCAGGCAATTAAATATCCTCCTGCCCTAAATAAACTCATCGAAGTTAATATCGCCGTTCAAAATGGTGATACCAGAATGCAAGATTTAATTGTTGATTTTATTGATCCAAATGCCCCTGATGAAATTAATTCGCCAATCAATAAATCAGAACAAACTGATGATGATGAAGAAGAAGAAGTTATAGATACAGGGCCAGATCCAGAAGAAGTAAAAGCTCGTATGAAGGTGATTAATCGCCTGTTTAATAAATATAAAAAATTACTCGAAGAAAATGGCGCGCAAGATAAGAAAACTATGGATGTTGCATCAGATATGTCTGATAAAGTCATGGAATTAAAACTAGCGCCAAAACTTACTGATCTAATTGTTACTGAGCTCAAAAAAGACGTAACAGTAATTAGAACTCAAGAACGTAACATACAGCAGATGGCGGTAGTAAAATCTGGGATGCCAAGAAAAGACTTTCTTTCGAGTTTTCAGAAAAGTCAAACCGATCTTGAGTGGATCGAAAAACATATTCGTGCAAAAAGAAAACACTCATCATCTCTTTCAAAACTAAAAAATGATATTTTACGTGCTCAAAGAAAATTAATTTCTATAGAAAATCAAACTCACTTATTAATTCCTGAAATTAAAGAAATAAATCGAATTATGACGATGGGTGAAGCGAAGGCCAGACGTGCTAAAAAAGAGATGGTTGAGGCTAATCTCAGGTTAGTTATATCAATTGCAAAAAAATACACTAACCGCGGCCTGCAATTCCTCGATCTAATCCAAGAAGGTAATATCGGTTTAATGAAGGCCGTAGATAAATTTGAGTATAGACGAGGATATAAATTTTCCACTTATGCTACATGGTGGATTCGTCAGGCCATCACTAGATCAATTGCTGACCAGGCACGAACTATTCGTATACCTGTGCACATGATCGAAACCATCAATAAACTTAATCGTATTTCTAGGCAAATGCTTCAAGAAATGGGACGAGAACCTCAACCTGATGAACTGGCAGAGAGAATGGAAATGCCTGAAGATAAAGTTCGAAAAGTATTGAAGATTGCAAAAGAACCTATCTCAACTGAAACCCCTATCGGTGATGATGAAGACTCTCATCTTGGTGACTTTATTGAAGATAACACAATACATTCACCTCAAGACTCTGCTACAGGTCAAGGGTTAAAAGAAAGTACGCATTCAGTACTTGCGGGATTGACTCCAAGAGAAGCAAAAGTACTTAGAATGAGATTTGGAATCGATATGAATACAGATCATACACTCGAAGAGGTTGGTAAGCAGTTTGATGTGACTCGTGAGCGTATTCGGCAGATTGAAGCGAAAGCACTTCGTAAATTACGCCATCCAACAAGATCTGATCAGCTAAAAAGTTTCTTACTCGAAGATTAATATAATTGTCAGCGGGTAAATTACTTCTACCAGGAAAATTTATTGTTCCTGAAAATTACAAAACGCGAGACTTCTATTTCACAATTCTAGAGCCATCTCTAACCAAAATTGACTATGAGGCAGTAATGTCAAGTCAGAAAAGGCTGAGACAAGTATTCCGTGTTAACGATAGTTGGCCAGCAAAAAAGATGACCATTACAGAGAATACAGATGACCTAATTAGGCATGCATCTGAATTCAAACAAAAAAAAGCATTCGCTTATTCTGTTTATACAAAGAATAAGGATGACTATATAGGTTGTGTCTATATCAATCCTACCTCAAGAATAAATTATAGTTGCGAAGTTTATTTGTGGGTAAAGGACAGCAGAATTGATCTTGATGAGAAATTGTTCCAACAAACAAAAAAGTGGTTAGACGAATATTGGAAACTGAAATGTGTTGCCTACCCTGGCAGAGTTATTCCATGGAGTAGTTGGTAACTGACAAAAGTTAACATTACTGAAGTTAATTTATTGTTACAATATAACAATAAATGTTACATCTAACTTACTTCAATAATATTTAAACCCATGAATCGCCTCAAATCCATAGATGCTTTGCGTGGTTTCGTAATGGTCATTATGCTTATCGATCATATCCGTGAAACTTTTTATCTTCACCTTCAAGTATCTGATCCTGTTGATGTATTCGTTACGAATCCTGACCTGTTTTATACGCGGTTTGTCAGTTCTATTTGTGCGCCCGTTTTTATTTGGCTTACTGGTGTCTCAGCTTGGTTATTTATGCAAAAACATTCAACAATTGAGACTTCAAAATTTCTTCTTAAAAGAGGTATTTTTCTGGTATTACTTGAAGTAACACTAATCACATTTTTATGGTCTGGAAAATATCCACCAGATATGTTTTTTCTACAAGTAATCTGGTGTATTGGGGTATGCATGATCGCACTCTCAGGCATTATCTTCCTTCGTTCTTGGCAGATACTGTTGATAGGCATAACTATTGTCTGTGGTCATAACCTAATTGGAGGTTTCGAGCTCAATTTAGATTCTATTTTTTATATAGCATGGGCCATACTCTATCAACGAGAAGTATTCGATCTAGGTGGTATCTTATTCAGAACCAGTTATCCAATACTCCCATGGATAGGAGTGATTGCTCTAGGGTTTATTTCTGGCCCTTGGTTCTCAATTATCATACCAACCGAGCAAAGACAAAAAATGATGCTTTCATATGGTTTTTTGGGGCTTTTTCTCTTTTTATTCATTAGGTTTCTTAATTTTTATGGTGACCATCCCTGGATAAATACTGGTGATTTTACTACTACCTTGATGAGCTTTCTTTCGCTAACCAAATACCCACCATCACTATTATTTAATTTATCTATGCTAAGCCTAGGTTTTCTATTTTTATATCTTTTTGAGAAATTGCAAAATCATAAAATTGTACAAATCATGTCGCATTTTGGAGCAGCGCCCATGTTTTTTTATGTTTTACACTTATTTGTATTGCAAATACTTTATAAAATTGGATATTCAATGCTTGGACCAAATCAAGGTCATTACCTCTCTTTTCCGAGTGTTAGCTATATCTGGTTTACCTTTATAATTCTGACGATTGCACTATATTTCCCAACAAAATGGTTCGCACAATATAAACAGGCCAATAAACATATAGCTTGGCTTAAATATTTCTAATAACAATATAGGTCTTTATTATGAAAAAAGTATTAATCATATTCATCTATTTATTTTTAATTTCAGTTAATACTCACGCAGAAGAAAAGCAACCTTCAAGCAACAATCTTTTTGAAATAGGCGATGTGATTATCTCTCCTGGGGAGACCTATCGTGGTAACTTGAAAGTAGCTAAAGTTAATGATGCAATCGAATCATTCATTCCAATTACTGTGCATCATGGAGCTAATCCTGGGCCAGTTTTGTCCCTAATTGCTGGTATTCATGGCTCTGAGTATTCCCCAATATTAGCAATGCAAGAGTTTGCAAAATTAATAGATCCTTCCCGATTAAGTGGCACAGTAATTATTGTGCATATAGCCAATATTCCAGCTTTTACTGCCCGCACCATTTATATTAGCCCAAATGATCTGAAAAATTTAAATCGTTCTTTTCCTGGAAAAATTAATGGGACTATCACTGAACGCATTGCATATATTCTAAAACATGAAGTCATAATGCGCTCTGACTACTTGGTTGATATCCACTCAGGAGATGGGAATGAGAGTTTGCGACCCTCTTACAGCGCGTATTACAGAGAGGCCGGTGGCAAAGAAGTAGTTCAAGAATCAAAAAGGATTGCAGTTGCCTTTGGATTAGAAACCATTGTGCAATTTCCAGGTTCATATGACTCAATCAATGATGCGATCTATACGAGTGCCCAAGCTGTGACATTGGGGATACCATCTATAGACATAGAATCAGGTGAGCTTGGTCATACCGATGATCGATTTATTAGTCCCATTATAGATGGAGCATTCAATATTATGCGTGAGCTAGAGATGATTACTGGCAAACTGAAATTATCAACCACGCCTCTAATGATTAATGATCGACCCCGCGTCTATAGTAAACATGATGGTATATTTTATGCTGATTCTAAAGTGCAAACTGGAGATTATATTAGTGCTGGAACGCCCCTTGGAATCATTACTGATTATCATGGTAACGAGCTGGAAACTATACTAGCTCCATCATCAGGTATACTACTTATTCTGTTTGGAACACCACCTGTAAACAAAGGTGATAATATTGTAGTGATAGGCAGAATACCCGATTCTAAGAATAACTAGGACATAAAGCCAATAATCAGAGAAGCTAGTTATTACTTCATTCCAAGTGCTTTTCGAATATCTTTATTGAGTTCAAAATCGAGATATTCATCAATTTCTATAAAGTAATTATCTGGGTCATACCCAATCACAATATCAATTAAATTATTACCATTACCATCTTCTTCGTGAAATAATTCTTTTGTCCGCAATTCAAATGATGGCTGATTTTCAAGATAATCAAACCATGCTTGAGCATCATTTGTCATAAATCCAACATTAACAGCTTTCTCATGTGTGGCATTATGAATGCCAACACCATCAAGCACTAAACCAATATAACCAGTTCGGCTGGAACTATAGATATCAGAAAAAGGTTGCTTAACGAGCATTTCAAAACCCATTACATCTCTGTAAAAATCAGCAGCTGCCTGCGCATCTTTATGATACAACCAGTAAATACTCGCTTTGAATCCGAGCCCTTCAGGACGCTCAGTCACTAATTCTGTTTCTGAAAATATAGTTTCACTCGCATTCAGTAATGGCATAAACCTTACATTTTCATCATGTGGTGCAAAATGCTCAAACTCAAGGATATAGCCACCTGGATCGGTCACCAAAAATCCGTTATGCGGAGTATCGCCAAGAGGTTTAGGGGGATTTCTGATATCCATTCCCTGCAACAAAGCATACTCATACCATGCATCTAATTGATCAGTAATTAATGCAATAGCAATCGTTTTGGGCTCATCCGAGGTATGCATACCTCGACCATTATCATTGACGACAGTGATAAAGGAAGTGGCTGTAGTTTGAAAAATTACCGCAAATCCCTCGAACTCAAATACATTCTTAAAGCCCATTATTCTTTCGTAAAAATCGGTCGCCTCATCATAATTTTTATAATAAAGAAATGCGTTATTACCAATAATGTCTCTTACTGCTTCTTTTGAATTATCCATGATATTCGCTTTACCCTCATTTTTATGAGAATTACAACTACTAACAGACACAGCAAGACTAAATATCAATAAAATTATAATTCGTTTCATAGGACCCCAACTCATCTTATATTGCTTAATAAAAAATATAACTCTGTAATTGTGTGCTGTAATTTGGTTAAATGTAAAGCTATTAAAAAGAGAATTTTGAAACTTCATCTTTTGACCTGTATCATTCCCGCTGATATTTTATTCAAAACAAATAAGGGCCTGTAGCTCAGTTGGTTAGAGCAGTTGACTCATAATCAATTGGTCGGAGGTTCGAGTCCTCCCGGGCCCACCATTAATTCAATTTTATTTATGTCAATCCATATGGCAGAATCAAGCAATGAAAAACGTAATAAAACCAAATGCACTAAAATAAGATATGGATCTCATTATTTATGCTGTTCCCTTTTTCTTGCTAGCCCTGCTTGTGGAGTTAGTTTATGGAATAGCAATAAAGAAAAATACCTACAGATTAAATGATGCTATTAGTAATTTATTTATGGGAACCCTTCGAACTGCAAATAAACTAATTGTTATTGGTGCAGCAGGATATGTTTTTTTCTTAGCAGAAACTCATTTTGCATTATGGAGATTGGATTCAACATCTCCTGCTACATGGATTTTTGCATTCATTATTTATGATTTTTTTTACTATTGGTTTCATCGTATTAGTCATGAAAGACAAATTTTTTGGGCATCTCATGCAGCCCATCATCAAAGTGAGGATTACAATCTCAGCACCGCTTTAAGACAAACAAGTACTGGTGCATTTGTCAGTTGGATTTTTTATATTCCAATATTTCTTATAGGCGTCCCTTCTTATGTTTTCGTGAGTGTCGCGTCATTAAATCTCATCTATCAATTTTGGGTTCATAGTGAACATATTCCAAAATTGGGCTGGTATGAAAATTATTTTGTGACTGCCTCGAACCATCGGGTTCATCATGCTCAAAACGATCAATATATCGATAAAAATTATGGCGGTGTCTTTATTATTTGGGACAGGATGTTTGGTACTCATAAAGTAGAAGATGAAAACGAAGCATGCATCTATGGGATTAGAAGCACGTTAAATACCTTCAATCCAATTTGGGCTAATCTTCACGTTTACTCAAAAATAATAAAAGAAATGTGGCTATCAAAAGATTGGAAAGAAAAGCTTTATGCTCCATTTGCTAGAACAAGCTGGACCCCTCAGAGCCTTCCTGAGAAAGTAGAAAAAGATAATTTTAATGCCCAAACTTTTAAAAAATATGATCCTATAATTAGTAAACAGCATAAATTATACGCTCTGTTTCAATACTTATTCATAGCCTATATTTTTCTAGTTTTCATCCAAAGTGGTTACTTAAATTACCTACAGCTATGGATAACAATAAGTATGATGACATTTACTATGTATTGTACGTCCATGTGGTTTGATGGAAAAGGAGGAATCAAAATAGAGATAATAAGGTTGGCCCTATGTTTATCGATTGGAATTTATGCTTACCTTAAAATTTCGCTTGCACAGATTGCAATAAGCGTTTTGGTTTATTCAGCAATAAATATTTTACTTTTACCATTAATAAATAGAACACAAGTAACACCTGAGGTCCAACAAGATTTAGTTAATCCTTAATGTTGCTAACCAAGCCAATCTAGGTGACGTATGATCCATTGTTCAGAGGCTCGAGTCCTCCCAAGCCCATCATATTAGGGATACTTTCACTCTACATTGATTGATTGTGTCACATCATAAAGAAAATCAAAGGGCTTGTAATTCTGTATTCCACCCAAACCAATTCCTCCCGGTAATGAGAGTATATAGTTGGATGTTGCATACTGATCGTTATCTTTATACTTTCTTTCAGCATTATAATTTAAACTAAGCTCATATAGGCTAAACCTAAGTACAAGCATATTATTGGTAAAATCGATCATGATCATCTGTTCATCAAAACCCAAAGTATGAAAGATGGTATCTTCCGCTGGAAAAGTTGTACCGTTATCTGTAGTGCCAGGTGCCAAAGTCCAGAAATTTAATGCATAACTATTATTGGGATATCTTGCATTCCAATTACCAGGTTTTTCTTCATTTGGTATATTTTTAATTTTCTCAATATATGACTTAGGAATAATTTGCTCGCCGTCTAATACTCCATTATTAAGAATTACTTGGCCAAATTTTGCAAAATCTCTAACGGTAGCGTCTATACAACAATGAGTAAGGTAATTACCATCTATATCCTGCCACCACTCGGCATCCATCCCAATCTTAGAAAAAAGATTAAGATCTGCATATGTTTCAATATTTTTCCCTGTTGCTCGAAATAATACTTCACCCACAACCATCGTGTCACAATTCATATAAACATAATCACCTGGTTGCCACAATTCACCAAAGCCATAATCATTGAACCAGGGATAATCAACACCAGTTTGAGCCATTTCTCGATTTATGCATCCAGTGAGCATATCATCGAAATAAAATACACCGTTATCACGTCTCGAGGTTTCACAGTTACCAACCAAAACCCATTCGCCACCGCTATTGCTAGCACAAGCCATTGTTAGTCCAGAGTGCATATCCAGCAAATCGCGAATAGTAATTTGCTTGCGACTATCATTAGCCCATTCACTTATAAAATCGGATGCACTCTGTTCCAAAGAATTGATATAACCTTGCTCTATCGCTATAGCTGTAATAATACTGGTAAAAGATTTTGCTGTTGACCAAGAAGTGACGAGACTATTCTTATCTCTAGCACCATAGCGACTTTGGATATTGTCGCTGTAACCCACCCAATTCTTGTCTTTTAATGTCTTCTCTTCATTGACTGCGATTCCTCTATAACGCTCATAAACAAGCTTGCCATCTTTAATTACGAGTGCACCTTGTGTATAGGAACCATCAGCTAGTACTTTATCAAAAGCATCGGATAGCTTAGTTGAACTCATTCCCACCGACTCAGGTTCTGTCAATTGCCAAACTATTGGTTCAGATATATTAGAAATAGTAATTGTTATATCTTGAGACGTAGAAAGAGATCCAGCAGCGACATTCAGTTTGACTGCATATGAATTTTTAGTTTCATAATCTGGGGCTGAATTAAATGTCATCACCCCAGTTGCTGAATCAATTGAAATAGTATTGGCATCAATTCCTGAAAGTGAATATTTTAATACACTTGAATTTGCAGCCGTGGCTACCGCTGTTCCAATTGAGGTTCGATTCTCACTTACATAGAATGAACTTTGTGAAATGATTATAGGGACGCCAGCTTGAGCAACTGCAATAGATTTTTCTGCATCAACTCCGCCTCCACCACAAGCTTTTAGAAAAATTATTAATATAATAAATAATCGTTTACTAAATATACTCATAAGACAAACCCCTCGATAATTCAAATATTAGGAAAACCTTAAACAAGAATGACTTTTTTTCTAGTCAATATAACTCTCTTAACATATCTTGACCTTTCATTTGTATCCAAAAAGTGTTGTTTCAAATCTAGAAGATGTCTCTTTTGGTGTAAGCTTTTTCATTTAAGACTGAATTACCCATCGTAACTAAAAAAGCATTCTTTTCTTTCTCAAAGACAATCGATTTAAATGGTTTTTCGTCAATCATATGAAGCGCGCAACCGCCATCAATGGAGTAACAAGAATTAATAGCCTTATTGGCTAAAGATTGATCAACAAAAGGTCGTCTTTCTGGTTCTTCATCATAATGAGGGCAGCAAGTTCCCTCAACAAATCCAAGGCAATCCATAATCTTTAATTCCTTCGACCATGAATCTGTCACTCCTTTTTGAAACCAACATATTGCTCCAGCACTCACACCACACATGATTACTCCCGAATTATAAGCATCTCTTAAGATTTCATCTAATTCCCAGTCCTTCCAAACAGCTAACATGCTTTTTGTATTCCCACCGCCAACAAAAATAATATCCTGATCCTCTATAAGTTTTTTAAGATCAGGTGTTCTCTTAAAAAAATCTAGATGTGTTGGGTGGCACTGTAACTTAGAAAAGGTAGCATAAAAATTTACTTTATAGGCCTCGCTATCTCCAGTCGCAGTGGGTATAAAACAAATATTAGGATGCTTATTTTCTGCTTGATTCAGGATGTAAGATTCGATGATTCCCTGACCGGGATTTCTTCCAAAACCACCTCCACCGATGGCTATAATTTGCCTAGTCAATTAATCATACTCCATGTTGAATTGAAGAAATAAAACCAAAACGAGAATCATTTAAATTATAAAATATATGATATCATGCGACATTAATTTTAAAGCCCCTTTTTCAAGGAAGTTATCATGATGAGAAAAATAAATTTAACTTGTATCGCAATCTTCATTTCCATCTTTTTATTTGGCTGTACAAAGTCAGAAAATAATAATGAGATGACCTCTAAACCAATTAGGCATGCAATCCTAGTTGAAGGTACAGGCACATATTCACGAAAAATAACAACCGACTCAGGACTAGCTCAAAAATTCTTTGATCAAGGCTTAAGATATGCGTGGGCTTTTCATTTCCCTGAATCTATTGCCTCCTATCAACAAGCAGCGGTTCACGACCCTAGTCATCCGATGATTTACTGGGGCATGGCACATGCTATAGGTCCTAATCCAAACAGTCGATATTCTAGAATGCCTGATGATCCAAAAGGTGAAGGCTTAAAAGCAATAAATAAAGCTATGAGCTTGATTGAGAATGCAAATCCAATGGAAAAAGAGATGATTTTAGCTCTTCATATTCTCTATGACAAAGAAAGTATTTCTGATGATAATCTTAGAGATGAGGCTTATATGGAAGCCGCTGATATACTTCAACAAAAATACCCAACTGATCCAGATATCGTCTCATTATATGCTGAATCATACATGAATATTGGTCGATGGGACTACTGGGAGAAAGATGGTACACCAAAATCAGCAACCTCAAAAGTAGCAAATGCACTTGAAAGTGTTTTAGAAAGCAGTCCAAACCATACTGGCGCCAATCATCTTCATATCCATTTACTAGAAGCATCACAAGAACCAGAAAGAGCACTGGGATCAGCAGACAGATTAGAGGCAACAATGCCAATTGTTGGGCATGTTGTCCATATGCCAGCTCATATTTATGTTCGCGTTGGTCAATACAATAAAGCTATAGACAGTAATATGCGATCTGTTAAAGCGGATTCTGAATTTCTACAAATTTGGGGTGACCTTCCTTTTCCAGATATTGGTACTTATCCTTTATCTGCAAAAATTCATCCTCCTCATGCAATCGATTTCATAAAATATGCAGCCACTGTTCAAGGTAATTATAAAGTAGCAATAAATGCAGCGAAAAAAATGGAAGCATTGATGGACCCAAGCAATGTAGGTGCAGTCAGGGCACAAACAGGAATTGCTGGACCTTGGTTAGTAAACAAGATCTTTGGAAAATGGGATGAACTTTTAGATACAAAACCAGCAGTAACTGGCACACCTTATCTTGATGGAATATGGAGTTACTCCATTGGAAGCACATATGTAGCAAAAGGATTATTGAGCAAAGCAAAACAAGAGCTTGATAACATCAAAAGCATACTTTCTCTCGAAGATGTCGACCAATACAGGGTTGGCGCTAATCCAGTTTCTATTGTCCTTAAATTAGCAGAATTAGCACTAATTGGAGAAATACATGAGGCTGAAGGTGACCTAGAGTCGGCCATTGAGGCTTATTCAGCTGCTGTAGTAATAGAAGATCAAAATAACTACACAGAACCTCCAAGTTGGTTACAGCCAATGCGCCATTATCTTGGTGCTGCCTTAATTGACGCTAATGATCCTATTAAAGCCGAAGTGGTCTTTCGAAGAGATTTGAGCTGGCATAAAAATAATGGGTGGTCTTTGTTTGGTTTATGGAAGAGTTTAGAGATGCAGGGTAAGAGCGAAGAAGCAAAACAAATTTTTAATGATTATGAGCAATCATGGGTAGATTCAGATGTGATTCTAACCCGATCTAGGTTCTAAATTAATTTTGCTATAAATCTTCCTCGAACAGAGTTAATCAATGTAATTTCTGATAAGTGGCTGATTTCTGATTTATGAATAACTCGCTCTTTTAGTAGGCCCTTATCAAGCATCATTTGTCGATAAGTTCCACCAAGCAGTCCGCTTGAAATTGGAGGTGTATACCACTCATTAGCAATATTAATAATGAGGTTGGCTATCTTTGTCTCCGTTATTTCACCAGCATCATTCCAGAAAAGAGTGTCGTTGCTATGTTGATTTCTGGATTTCGCTAGCTCGTATATATCTCTTCGCGTAGTCTTGTGGTAATAAAATACATCGTTTAAATCTATAGCTTTTTCTGCAAGAGAAATAGAGTAATCATTTTGCTGCTTTAAATGTGTCATTTCTTTACTAGACAATTTAATATTGCCATTTTTATTTAAGTAAATTTTTATTTTTCTCAATTCTGAAGGATATTTTTTTACATACCTCTCTATCTCAGCCTCTAATTCTGATGAATTGTAAATAAAATCAAAGTAGATTGCTGAATTCTTTAATCTAGAGAAATGTAAATCACGTAAAAAAATACCTTTCTCTGGCTCCCAAAGCATAGTCTCAAATAATTCAAAATTACTATTGGTATTAGTTGTAGTTAACATTTTAGATTTAGCCATGCATTCTTCAAACTCTGCCTGAAAATCAGAATCCCACACAACTCCTCCGCCCGTTCCATAACTGGCTTTATTTGTTTTTTTATCCACTAGAACTGTTCTAATAGGAACGCTAAATTGTGCTCGTCTATTTGGCGCTATAAAACCAATGGCACCAGTATAAATCTCTCTTGGCGTATCCTCTATCTTAGAAATAATCTCCATACTTGAGATTTTTGGTGCGCCCGTTACAGAAGCACAAGGAAATAAAGCAGCTATTATCTCTTCGATATTTGCCTCAGTTTTTGACCTGACAGTCGATGTCATCTGCCATACCGTTGGATATTGCTCGATATCACAAATAGCTGGGACCTCAACAGACCCAGGAATTGATATTCGACCCATATCATTTCTGAGCATGTCTGTGATCATTATATTTTCAGCTAGATTCTTCTCTGATTGTTTAAGTTCATTCCTTAAATCTGAATCCTCTAAATGAGTTTTCCCTCTTATTGAAGTACCCTTCATCGGTTTACTTTCTAATTTATCTCCATCAAGAGAAAAGAATAACTCTGGTGAAGCTGAAATAATTGTGTGATCTTTGGTTTCTATAAATGCGGCATAAGGAGCATTAGATGCTCTTGCAAGAAAAAATGCATAGGGATCGATGAGATTTTCTGTGTAGTTACGTAAGGTATAATTTATTTGATACGTGTTACCAAGCTCAATTTGATTTTTTATGTAAGTGAAATTTTTTTTATATACTTTCTCTGATATTCCTAATTTCCAATTCAATTCTTGTGGATTAATGTATCTGTCATTATTTAGGTCCGAAAATTCTTCATAATCAACAAACAACCCGAAACATAACAGTGGTATTTTATTCTCAGTATTTACTTTAAACGCTGGATCGAAGGCAGGTGCTGCCTCATAAGTTAAATATCCCGCAGCATAGAGTTTATCTTGCTCAACCAGAACTTCTATTTCTTTTAATACTTCTCTGACTTGTGAGGCATCAGAACATATAAATACATGCTTGGGGTTGGAAAATTTTAACCAAGTTGAATTTTTTTTATTTCGAAGTATGATTTTTTCAAGCATAATTGAATCTGACACTATTTCTACAGTCTGAAATTAACTCATTGTAAATCTAAATGATCACAGGCACAGCTAAAAATGAATAGAAACTCATATAATTCAAATGCGAATAATATACCGGATGTCATTTTTGTATTATTAATAACGAATGCTCTTGTTTTTGCACTGCAAAAGCTCATGCCAGGTGCCTTTGAACAATATTTTGCTTTATGGCCAATCGATAGTTACCGTGATTATTTCTCAGTTTGGCAACTATTTACTTATGGTTTTCTGCATGGTGATTTTTATCATATCTTATTCAATATGTTCATGCTTTGGATGTTTGGGAAAGAGCTATCAGTCTTAATGGGACCTCAGAGATTTCTTTTTTATTACCTCACTTGCATAATGGGTGCCGGCATAATTCAATTACTCATTGCAAGCATGCAAGGCCAATATTACCCAACATTAGGTGCCTCTGGTGGAGTCTTTGGTCTATTAATGGCTTTTGGTTTGGCATTTCCAAATCGTACAGTCATGCTGTTATTTCCACCTATACCTATGAAGGCAAAATATCTCGTAATTCTTGCTGGCGCCATGGAATTATACTTTGGCGTATCTGGTAGCAGTCCAGATATAGCTAATTTTGCTCATCTTGGCGGTATGTTATTTGGGTTTCTACTGCTTAAATATTGGGGTGTTATAAGGTTTTAATCAGACATAGGGCTGAGTATTATATTCCTTAAACTGAAGAAATTTTCTTAGGCTTTGGGAATTTATTCCTTCTAAGAAAGTGACGAGACCAACTTTACCTCATCTCCATGATCAATTTTTCCACCACATAACACCTTACAGCAAACACCACCCCGCCAGTCTGGCATAAGCGCATTAGTCAGTCCTGAATATTGTTCATCCATCCGTTCACACGGATCAGTCTGCCGTGTAACTTCAAGCAAAACCTCACCAATTTTTATTTGATACCCAGATTTTTGTGGCAGTTTTATACCACTAATTAAGATATTAGCTCTTCGAGTTGTCCAGGGAAGATCTGACTGCATCTCCTCACAGACACTTTTCCATGCCTCTGCTGTCAATATGGTCACTTGTCTTTTTAAAGATCCACCCCGAATATCACCAGCTAATCCCATTTTTTTATCCACAATAACAGTATCAAGCGTCTCCATAGGTGCACGAATTTTCTCTCTCCGTGCAATATCTTCTACTTTACCCATTAAATATCCTCAAACTTGTTAATAAAATAATAATAACAATGATAATCTATAATTGATGAAATACCTAAGAACACCGGACGCATGTTTTAATAACCTAAAAGATTATCCTTTTAAACCCAATTACATATCAATCGGTGATCTTCGTATGCATTTTATTGATGAAGGCTCAATATCTGATCCTGTTATTCTCTTATTACACGGAGAGCCAACTTGGTCTTATTTATATCGAAATATGATTTTTCCTCTGCAAAAATCTGGTTTAAGAGTTATAGCGCCAGATCTCATTGGTTTTGGAAAATCTGATAAACCTTGCTCATCCAGTGCTTATAGTTATTCCACACATATTGAATGGTTAGAAAAATTTATTCGGTTGCTTAATTTAAAAAATATAATTTTATTCTGTCAAGATTGGGGTTCACTAATTGGCTTGAGAGTTGCAATCGATAATTCAGAAAGATTTTCAAAAATAATACTTTCTAATGGTGGGTTGCCCACAGGAAAAGAGAAGATTCCAAAAGCATTTAATTACTGGCGACTTTTTGCAAGATACAGCCCTTGGTTTCCTATTGGTAAAATCATCCAACAAGGGACTGTGAGAATATTAGATAGAGAGATTTTGGAGGCGTATGATGCGCCCTTCCCTTCAGCTCGATATAAAATAGGTGCAAGAGCTTTTCCTCAACTGGTACCGATTAGCATTAGAGATCCTGAATCTAAAAATAACCAAATTGCATGGAATATCCTAAGAGAATGGAACAAACCATTTCTTACTGCTTTTAGTAACCGGGATCCAATTACCCGAGGTGGGGCCAAAAAATTTCAACATCAAGTGCCCGGCTGTAAAAATTTAAATCATAGGATTATAAAAAATGCAGGTCACTTTCTCCAGGAAGACAGCAGTCAGGAATTAATTGATATAATCAATAATTTTAATATTAGCGATTATGAAAAAAATTCATCGCTCTAGATGTTTTAGTTTATCTTTTACATCAACCCAATCATCAGCATCTGCTGGTGCAGCTTTTATTTCCACAATCACTGGCCATTTTGCAGACAGCTCTGTATTGATTTGGAGGAATTTTTGTTGATCATCACTCAGCTCATCTTCAGACAATATGGCATCAACAGGGCATTCAGGTTCACACAATGTACAGTCAATACATTCATCAGGATTGATGACCAGCATATTAGGCCCCTCATGAAAACAATCTACGGGACATACTTCAACACAATCAGTATATTTACATTTGATGCAAGCTTCTGTTACCACAAAAGTCATAAATTTATACTAAAAATCTTTATTAAAATGAGATATCTCTAATTATAGATCAAGTTGATTATTAAGTAATTAAAATAAAAAATTTGTTTTTTATTTTCTTATAATTCAAAGACTATATAGAATTAATTGATCATCTCCCATCGATCATTATGATTAAGGGCAAGGTTATCTTCGCTTAATTTTATTAAGTGGGCTAATAATGATCTCTCAGCTAACGGATATAAAGATTCATGTACATCCTTATATACTAGTTTTACCAAATCACTTAATTTTGAATTAGGGTTACTTTTGAGAGACTTTAAAACTTTTTTTTCCCTTTCTAAACGATGCTTAATTATCCAGTCCATTACCTCATATGGATTATCAATAATTACTCCATGACCTGGCGCTACAGCTTTAATTTTTTTCTGCGTAAGTTTATGCATTGAATTTAGATATTCTCCCATATTGCCATCTGGAGGATTTATCAACACTGTGGAACCCTCCATAATATGATCTCCTGAAAAAAGCCAATTATACTGATGATGAAAATAACAAAGATGATTAGAGGCATGTCCTGGGGTATGTATTACAGTTAGCTCAAATTCATCACTATTAAGTAACTCTCCATCAAATAATTCTCGATGTGGTGAAAATGTCATATCTTGATGACCATCCAAGGGAGGGGAGATCCCTAAAACTTGAGCGCCAGTAGCTTTGGCTAGAGATAAAACTGCTGGCGAATGATCCTGGTGAGTATGGGTAACCAATATCCATAAAATATTTCCTTCTGTGAATTCCAAAATTTGTTGAATATGCTGATCTACATCTGGACCAGGATCAATTACAGCAAAATTCTTTTCGCCAATAATATAGGTATTTGTGCCAGCTCCAGTCATAAGCCCAGGGTTAGGAGCTGTCAAACGACATAACCCTGACTTTAAAATCTGTATTTCTCCAGCTTTAGTTGGAATAACTTTCATAAAATCGTCTTATTTCTATAATTATTTTTTACAGAAATCCTTCTAGGTAAAATCACCTTTTAGTTCAGAGGTAGTAAGTTCAGGAAAATAGCATGGCACACCAAGAGTTAACTTCTGCCGTGCCCACTCAATAATTTCATTCGCGTTAGCAAATCCTCTAATTTGCATCAAAGTTATAGCAGTAGGATGAGGTATGCTAATATCTTTTTTTCTTCTGGCTAACAAAGCCTCTTTAGGAGACAACCAGCAGCTATTAATTAATTCATTACCACAATGTGATGCGATTTGATTTTTTGGTAATTTCGCACAAAAAAAACGAGTTGTGTATCTTCTAGACAAATATAATGGCGTAATCCAGAAAGCAAAATATATTAAATCCTTATGACACAAACGAAGTTTATTCTCTTTTAAGAATTGACTCCATGAAAGTGATTTGCTATTCAACTGGTCACGAAAAAGTTGTAATTCATGTGGTTTTGGGAGTTCTCCTTTATCTGACTTTGCATAAAGTATTCCAGCTTCCTCGAATAACTCTCGTATCGCAGCACTAAGATAAGAAAATCCGTCAGAACTAAGGTCCAATTGTTTATCAATTAAGTTCTTAGCTCTATCATCAAAGTATTCATTAATTGAATTATCAACAGGATCAATTACCCCGCCAGGAAAAACATAACTGGCTCCAAAAGAGGCTTCTTTTCGCCTTAATACCAAAAATACTTCAGGGCCACTTGAGCTGTCACGAATTAATAAAACAGTAGCAGAGGGCAAAGGCTCAATAAATTTATCTGTGATTTTCATAGAAAATAAAGCTTACCCTTTTGCCAAACTATTATCGATTTCTAATCATCAATAATCTCCATAATAAAGCAATACACTCAGCATCGATTTCAATATAATGTAACTTATTATTAACCCATCAGCAGTAACTCTTTTAATGCCTACCCCATTCATTTATCTTTTAGTCACCTTAATTTGGGGTTCATCATGGATGGCCATAACTTATCAATATGGCGTGGTCTCTGAGGAATTATCGGTTGCTTATCGATTTTTTATAGCGTCGATGGCTTTATTTGCTTATGCCATTTTTAAAGGAGACAAACTTCACATAAAACTCTCTTACTACCCGATGATATTCCTCATGGGAAGTACTATGTTTTGCTTAAACTACCTTTTTACTTACTATGGTATGAATTACGTAGTAAGTGGCTTGGCAGCGGTCTTATTCAGTCTCATTGTAATTTTTAACGCCCTCTTTGAGCGTATATTTTTTGCCAAAAAAATTGAAAAAAGAATCTTAGTAGCTGCAATTATTGGAATCATAGGTATTATTTTTTTATTTTGGCCTGAATTAAAAAATATAAAAAATTCAAATCAATCCATCATTGGTGGCTTTTGGTTGTTTACAGCCGTAATAATCGCCTCATTAGGTAATATGACAGCTATTGTAAATACTAATAAAAATCTCTCAATCGTAATAATAAACGCACATGCAATGCTTTGTGGCTCGATACTATCCTTCTTAATTGCGTTAGCTTTAAAAAGACCAATAGTTTTTGAGTTAACTGCAAGTTATATTATTTCATTGTTGTATCTATCGATTGCCGCTTCTGCCATTACTTTTGGCTGTTATTTAATGTTGATTAAGAAGATTGGCTCTACAAGGACAGCTTACATAACACTTCTTTTTCCAGTTGTGGCACTACTTATATCTACACTTATTGGCGAATATCAATGGACAATATATGCCATCTTTGGAGTACTCTTAATTCTCGCAGGAACTTATCTGGCGTTGCCAAAAAAATAATTTCATCGGGCCTACCAAATAAAACATCCAAATTTATCTTGTAACATTAAGAAACTTTTATTCTAATCAAGCTAGGCTATACTAAATATTGTATTAAATAACATTAGAAAAAATATGAATATAAGTCACTCATCAAATTGCTTATCTTTTCGATGCGATTTTAGGCTTCTATATCTATTACTCATCAGTCTAATCTTATTGATACCCTTTCAAGTCAGCATTAGCCAAGAAAAAAATACTGGAACTAGTAATCTACAAACCATTTATTTGGACGCAATTGCTGATCAAATGTTTGATGAAGCAGATCAGATAGCCAAACAGATAGTGGAACAATCCATACAAAAATATGGAATTGACAGCCAAGAAGCTGCCAATTCACTTATAAAATTAGCAATGGCACAACAGGGTCAAAAAAAATATGAGTCAGCTGTATTAAACTATGAAGCAGCTATTTCCACTATAGAGCGTATTGAAAATCGCCTAGATAAAAGCTTGATCAACCCTCTTAGAGGTCTTGCTGAAACTCAGCTAAAAATGAATCGTATGGATCTTGCTAGAGATAATTATAATCGAGCCATCCATATTAGCCATGTCAATGATGGTCCACACAATCTAGAGCAGCTTGAGAGCCTTCAATCCCTGGCTAATGTATATGTCACTGCTAAAGAACCAAAAAATGCATCTGATATAGAAAAACGTATTTACTATTTACAATCTCGCAATCTTGATCCATATAGTTTCGAAATGATTCCCGCCCTAAAAACACTAGCTAAATCGCAAAGAAAGTCTGGATTATTTGAAAAAGAACGAAAGACCTGGCGGAGAATAATAAGTATTACACAAAAACAAAATGGTAAAGATAGTCTTACTCTAATTGAACCATTGACTGAATTAGGTAAAACCTATCTTTATATCCAATTCAATAACATGGGTTATGATGATATTCCAACCGTTGCAAAGGGTGATTCATATTTAAAAAAAGCTATCCGCATAGCCGAAAAAAACCCAGAAGCAACTTGGCAAAATCTAGCTGAAACAAAAATGATTCTGGCTGACTATTATGTGATGAGTGATAGAGCTAATCGGTCTTACAGTGTATACAGGGAGATCTGGGACCTACTCTCTGATGATGAATTAAAACTCGAATTTAGAGCGCTATCGTTGGAACAACCGGTGATTTTAGAGGATATATATCCACCAAAATTCTATGAAGATACCTCAATAACGTATCAGGAAGATACGCCTCCTGGTTATGAAAAGGGTCAGGTAACTTTTAACTTTAATGTTTCTAAAAGAGGTTTAGCGAGAAATATAAATCGCTCGTCTTTTAAACCTGATGGGCTTGATTTTATGCACAGCATCATAGGTAAAGAAATAAGAAAATTAGTTTATCGACCTAAATTTTATGAGCGTGAACCTGTAATAGCTCAGAATGTCATATTTGAACATGAATTTTTCTATAAGAAAAATAATACACCTACACAATAAGATTCCGAGTGAATTAACTTCGGAAAAATAATATAATTAATATCTCTATCTGAAATCTTAAATTATTTAAAAATACCTATGAATCACTATGTAAATCAAAATTCTATAGAAGCTCCTTTTCCACATGATACTGAACAAGCTATCTTTGGTATGGGTTGCTTTTGGGGTCCTGAAAGACATTTCTGGCAGATTCCTGGTGTTTACGCGACAGCAGTTGGTTACGCTGGTGGCCATACTGAAGAACCCAATTATGAAGAGGTTTGCAATGGCAAGAGTGGACATGCCGAAGTGGTAATGATCATATTCAGACCTCAAGAGATTAGTTACTTAGAATTACTCGATATTTTTTGGGAGTCTCATAATCCGACTCATGGTATGCGCCAACGAAGTGATGTTGGTCCACAATATCGCTCAACTATATATACAACCTCCAAAAATCATTTAAATTTAGCTGAGAAATCTCTCGATCATTATCAAATAAAATTAACTGAGGCTATAGATAAAAAATCAATTACATCCTCGGAGATATTAGGAAAAATAACCACCGAAATTAAAATGCTGGATAAATTTTATTATGCAGAAACATATCATCAACAATATCTAGCTAAAAATATTAATGGATACTGCGCAATGAAAGGTACCGGAATTTCATGCTCTATATAAATAATTCTTAACTCCCCCAATAATATTCAGGTGAAAAATGTCAAAAGATAATAAAATAAAAATCATCAAACCGACTCAAGAAAAGGCTGAGGAAGCGGTCCGTACACTCCTTTTATGGGCTGGGGATGACCCAAGCCGAGAAGGGCTTCTTGATACTCCTGGACGAGTAGCTCGGGCCTACAAAGACTGGTTTAAAGGCTATACAGAAGATCCTATTAAGTATTTAGAGAGAACCTTTGAAGAGGTTGAAGGTTATGATGAAATGATCGTACTCAGAAATATTTCCTTTGAATCACACTGCGAGCATCATATGGCTCCTATTATAGGAAAAGCACATGTGGGTTATCTTCCAAACAATAAAGTGGTCGGTATAAGTAAACTTGCACGAGTGGTCGAGACTTTTGCCCGAAGATTTCAAGTGCAAGAAAAAATGAATGCACAAATCGCCCATTGCATCCAAAATGTTCTCAAACCAAAAGGCTGTGCTGTAGTTATAGAGGCGTCACATCAATGCATGACCACAAGAGGTGTACATAAAACTGGTGTATCTATGGTAACTAGTCAAATGTTGGGGACTTTTAGAAAAGATGCAAAAACTCGAACGGAATTCTTAGGAATGATAAAAGAATAATTTCAGCCTTTATCTTTTAATAACTCAATTAGCCATACCTCATCATCGAGACTATTATTTTCAGTAAATAATGGATCATTGATCCCTACTTGCCATTTAATGGCCAATGTTTCTGTCATTAAGAATTCTTTATATTTATCTAGTGCGCTCTCTACTAATTCTGAACCACTAATTCCAAGAATGATCCTATCTGAGACATCTAGGCCAGATTTTTTCCTGGCTTCTTGCACTGACCTAACTAACTCTCTTGCCAAGCCTTCTTTGATCAAATCATTATTAAGTTGAGTATCTAAGGCAGTCAAATAACCACCTTCCTCTCCACATGAGTAGCCTTCTGCTGATCTTGTTTCAATTAACACATCATCTGGTTCAAACGTTAATCGTTGATTATTACAGTGAACTTCAAAGGATCGTCCTTTCGCAACCAGACTAGCTATTTCTGCCGTATCAGAATTTACTAGAGCTTCTTTAATAGCTGGTATTAATTTACCGTATTTTTTACCAATTCTTGGTAAATTTGGCTTAATTACATAACTTACAAGATCAGCATCACGAGCAATAAACTCAATCTCCTTTACATTTAACTCTTCTAAAATTTGAAATTCGTGTTTTTTTATTGCTTTTGCCGTTAAATCAGTCGGTGTCCTAATCAATAATCTTTGAAGAGGTTGCCTTACACGTACACCAGATTGAGCTCTGGCTGCTCGAGCTAAACCAACTACTTTTTGAATTACATTGATTTCAAATAGTAGATCTTCATTCTCCCAGTCTGTTTCTATCTTAGGCCAAGTTGTCATATGAACGCTAATAGGGGCATCGGTCTGGTTATAACGAATTAAATTCTGATAAACATTCTCAGCTAAAAATGGAACAAACGGAGCCATCAATCGATGTATAACATCTAGGCACTGATATAAAGTTAGGTAAGCAGATCTTTTATCCTCAAGATCTGAGGATTTCCAAAAACGACGTCGATTTCTCCTGATATACCAATTACTAAGTTGGTCAATAAATGATTCGATTGCTTCACCAGCCGCCTTGGCATCGTATTTATCTAAGGCATCAGTCGTTTTAACTATCGTTTGGTTTAGTAAAGCCAATACCCAGCGATCAGTCTCAGGTCTGTCTTTTATATTCAATGGCGTATTTAAATCCATATTATCAAGACGTGCATATAATATAAAAAAGCCATATGTATTCCAGAATGTATTCATAAATGAACTAGCAACGTCTGAAATTATCTCTACTGAAACTCTTTTTTGAATGTCTGGAGATATTCTTGCCAAAAAGTGCCATCGAAGGGCATCTGCACCAACGCTATCAAAAACATCGTAAGGATTAATAATATTTCCCAATGACTTAGACATTTTTTTACCATCCTTGTCAACGATATGACTCAAGCAAATGCAATTACGATAGGCCACACTATTGGAAACTAAAGTCGAAATTGCATGCAAGGTATAGAACCATCCTCGCGTCTGATCAATTGCCTCGCAAATAAAATCCACTGGAAAACGTTGATCAAAATTCTCTTCATTTTCAAATGGAAAATGATATTGAGCAAAAGACATTGCGCCTGAGTCAAACCAACAATCAATAACTTCAGGAACACGAGTCCACTGTTTACCGTCTTTTTCAAAAGTAATATCATCAATACTTGGTCGATGAAGATCTACCTCTGTTAATTTCTGACCTGATAGCTCCGCTAATTCCTCTACCGAACCTACGCAGTGATAACTGTCTTCGCCATCAGTCCATACTGGTAATGGTGTCCCCCAAAAACGTTCCCTAGATAGAGCCCAATCTTGGTTATTTTCTAGCCATTTACCGAACCGACCATCACGAATATGACCTGGGACCCAATTTATTGTCTTGTTTAACTCAACCATACGGTCACGAAATTTTGATGTTCTTATATACCAAGCATGTTTTGCGTAATAGATAATTGGATCACCCGTTCTCCATCCAAATGGATAGCTATGCAAATATTTTTCAGAGCGAAACATGGAGCCTTGCTTTTTCAATATTTGGATGAGAGTTTCATCAGCATCCTTGAAAAACAATCCCGCAACTGGAGTCACCTCTTTAATGAAGTTTCCATCTAGACCAACGCCATGTATGACAGGCAAATCATTTTTTTGGCCCAACTCAAGGTCATCAACCCCATAAGCTGGTGCGCAATGTACGATTCCTGTTCCATTTTCAGTACTTACAAAATCAGCTTCATATACCTTAAAGGCGTTTACCTCATTTGGTACTTCAAGATAATCAAAGAGCCTCGAATACTCTTTTCCAATCAATTCTTTGCCCTTTACTCTTTTAACAATCGAATACGGGCGATCCTGTAATACGGCATCTAATAACACCTCTGCAAGAATTAAAATCTCATCTTCAATTTTAATGTAGACGTAATCCACATCACAATTAACAGCTAACATTAAGTTTGAGGGAAGCGTCCATGGAGTAGTAGTCCAGACGAGAAATGATGTGTTAACCTCATCGTTTAATGCAAATCTAACAAAAATAGATGGATCTTTGACATCACGATAACCCTGGGCGAGCTCATGTTGTGACAAAGTAGCGCCTATTCGAGGGTCATAGGGGACTACCTTGTAACCTCGATAAATAAGATCTTTATTCCAAATATTTTTTAATAAATGCCATACACTTTCAATGTATTTATTATCGAGTGTGTAATAAGCATCTTCGGTATTAACCCAGAAACCCATTCTTTCAGTCATCTTTTCCCAATCTTTTATATAGGTCATGACAGATTCTCGGCATCGTTTTGTAAATTCAGCAATGCCAACCTTAGATTCAATTTCTTTCTTATCAAAAATTCCTAGTTGCTTTTCTATCTCATGCTCAACAGGCAATCCGTGGGTATCCCAGCCGGCTTTGCGAGGCACATGAAAACCTTGCATTGTTTTGTATCTTGGAAAAGCATCCTTGAAAGATCTCGCCAATACATGGTGAATACCAGGTTTTCCGTTTGCAGTCGGGGGGCCTTCATTAAAAGTATATAAAGGTTGTTGATTAGACTGCTCAAGTGTTTTCTCGAAAACAGAATTTTTTTTCCAAAAGGTCAAGACCTCTTTTTCAAGAGCGGGGCCATTATATCTGTTTTTAATTTCTTTAAATTTCATTTCTATGTATTTCTTTTACCCAAAAAAAACCCCGAACGTTAGTATACGTCCGGGGCAATAATAATATTTATCGCGGTACCACCCGGTTTTGCGAAAATCAATTTCCGCCTCATTATACCCTTATCGTGGATTAACCGATCATGCTTAATTTGCATATTGCATTTCAGCTGATAACTCCGGGGTGATTTTCAATAATATTTGCTCTGGAACTTCCACCGCCTCCCAGTCGCTTTAAACAAATCTATTATTTATTTGTCCCCATCAACATTCTAATGCAGAAATTATCCTCACCAGCAAAAAATTACAAGTTATTATGGAATTTTTATATAAAAAAAGTTTTTAAAGATTATAAAAACAAATTTTCTTGAATGAAATTAAATATCCTGCGATTATAATTCCCTAATCGCAAAGATCCAAAAGTAATCTTTATGGGGACAAAATGACATTCAATTTATATATAAAAATTTTCATTATTTATTTTTCCTTATTTATCTCTGGTTTATCATATAGCCAACAAAATGAAATCAATACTAACGATAATTCAGCAAATAAAGCTGTGTTATTTAATTTTGGGCGCCCCGCAACTAGAGAAGAGATAAAAAAATGGGACTTAGATGTCAGGCCAGATGGAACTGGACTGCCGCTTGGAGAGGGCTCTGTCCAAGAAGGAGAGAAACTCTACATGGCACAATGTTCTTTTTGCCATGGAATCGAAGGCACAGGTGGTGTTAGTGGTCGTCTAGTAGCGGATGAGGGTGAAGAATTTCCTCAAGGCAGCATTGCATGTGGCTTTGAGTGCAGAACAATTGGTAATTACTGGCCTTATGCAACCACACTTTACGATTATATTTTACGCTCCATGCCCATGAATGCTCCAGGCTCATTAACCTTCAATGAAGTTTATGCTCTCTCAGCATATTTACTTTATCTGAATAGAATTGTTCCTGATAACACAATACTTTCAGCCAGTTCACTAAAAGAAATAGTAATGCCTGCGCATGATAAATTCATACCTGATGATCGTCTTGAATATAATAGGGTGCACTAAAAATGAAAAAGAAAGAAAATAAATCATCTAAATTAAATATAACTCGGCGAAGCGCGCTTGTAGGTATGGCGGGAGCAGCTGGAACAATAATTGCAAAATCAGCTACAGGTGAAGAAATTCAAGTATCTTCAAATCGACCTTACGCGCCAGAAGATCCATCAAAAGTGACCGCGAACCAATGGGCTACTAAAGTTGGTAAACGCTCAATATTTGAAAATTATGAGCGTGATGTCAGGTATACAGGAACCAGCTCTAGAACTCCTCTTCATCAATTGCATGGAACTATTACTCCCTCAGATCTTCATTTTGAACGTCACCATGCTGGTGTGCCAATTATTGATGTGGAAAAACATAAATTAATTATTCATGGTCTAGTTGATAGACCAATGACTTTTTCAATAAATGACTTAAAAAGATTTCCAGCAGTCAGTCGAATTTGCTTTATTGAGTGCTCTGGAAATCTAGCCAGAGAAGCTGATGAATATACTACACCACAAAATATTTGTGGTATGACTAGTCAAAGTGAATGGACGGGTGTCATGCTATCAACCATTCTAAAGGAAGTAGGTATCAAGCCCTCTGCAACATGGTTTTTAGCTGAAGGATCTGATGCAGCAGTATTAACTCGAAGTATTCCTAAAGAAATATGGAATGAATCTATGATCGTTTACGCTCAAAATGGAGAAGCTGTTAGACCAGAAAATGGTTACCCCATAAGACTCTTAAACCCTGGTTATGAAGGAAATTCGTCAGTTAAATGGTTACGAAGAATTGAGTTCTCTGATCAGCCGTTTATGACACGTGAAGAAACATCCAAATACACTGAAATCATTAAAAATGGTAAAGCAAGACAGTTCAGTCTGTCTATGGATGCGCGCTCAATTATCACTTATCCTAGTTATCCAAATACAATAGAAAAAGGCTGGATAGAGATACAAGGAATTGCCTGGAGTGGTCGTGGTTTTATTACTGGTACAGAAGTTAGTACAAATAATGGAAAAACTTGGGAATCTGCAAAACTTCAAGAACCAATCCTATCAAAGGCACATACACGATTCCGGCATCTATTTAATTGGGATGGCAAGGAAACAGTTATCTTAAGTCGAGCGATAGATGAATCTGGTTATATTCAGCCAACTCGTGAAACTTTAATCAAGGTCAGAGGGGCTGGGTCTATACCCTATCACAGTAACCCTATAACTGGCTGGCGACTCCGCCCTGGTGGTGATGTTGTATATCGTGTTCAAGAATGGGGTTAATTTTTGTTATCTTGGAATAAAAAAATATGTTAATTAAACGATCTTCCATCATTAAATCTTCTGAAATAACTAGTGAAGATAACTATCTTAATCGTCGAAAATTTATTCAATCAACTACGTTAATCGGTGGTGGCTTACTTTCAGGAAAAATACTTGGTGCTAGCCTTCCTCAAGAACCATTTGCAGAATTAGATAATATTCAGTCCAGTCAATACAGTACCGATGAAAAAATAAATAATTTTTTAGATGTTACTAGCTACAATAATTATTATGAGTTTGGCACTGGTAAAGATGATCCTTATAAAAACGGAAAAGACTTTAAATCACGTCCATGGTCGATTGAAGTCACAGGAGAAGCTGAAAAAACTGGAATATTTGATATAGAAGATTTTGTTAAGCCTTACCTACTCGAAGAACGTATATACAGAATGAGATGTGTTGAGGCTTGGTCTATGGTAATTCCATGGGTGGGAATACCATTGGCTGATATTATCAAGTCATTCAAACCTCTGTCTTCGGCAACGCATATTCGATTTGAGACTTTAAATGATCGCGAAAGAATGCCAGGTCAAAAATCAAGAGTGCTAAAATGGCCTTATCGTGAGGGATTAACCATGGCTGAAGCTATGAATCCCCTTCCATTACTTGCTGTAGGAATTTATGGTCGTGCCCTACCAAATCAAAATGGAGCTCCAATACGATTGGTTGTACCTTGGAAATATGGCTTTAAAGGCATTAAAGGCATAGTTAAAATGAGTTTTGTCAAAAGTCAGCCAAAAACAAGCTGGGAAATGGCAGCATCAAATGAATATGGCTTTTATGCGAATGTTAATCCAAAAGTATCTCATCCAAGGTGGAGTCAAGCCAGAGAAAGGAGGATTGGTAGTGGGGTGTTTGCCAGCAAACAGCCAACACAAATGTTTAATGGTTATGGGGAACAAGTGGCTCATTTATATGATGGACTCAATCTTCGTCGTCACTTCTGATTAGGGTCTAAAAAATAATGCTATCCTCTAGAGCAGCAAGAAAGTTCTTGAAGCCACCAATCTTTTTAATCTGCCTTCTGCCATTTTTTTATATTCTTACCGATGCGTTTGAATTAACTGGGAATTTGGGTGCTAACCCAATTGAAGAAATTCAAGATAGGCTTGGTAACTGGGGCTTAAGATTTTTACTTCTTACTCTTATGATAACTCCTCTAAGGCAGATCACAGGAAAAATCTGGCTTATCATGTTTAGGCGAATGCTTGGTTTATTTACTTTTTTTTATATTCTCATGCACTTCTTAACTTGGCTAATACTCGAACAAAGCTTATATATCCCAGCAATCACCGAAGATATTATTATGCGGCCTTTTATAACAATCGGATTTTTAGCGTTATTAATATTACTTCTTCTAACGATTACTTCGACGAATAAAATGCAAAGAAAATTACAAAAAAAATGGCACAAAATTCATCGTTTAGTTTATGGCGCGAGTGTTTTGGCTGTATGGCATTATTGGTGGCAAGTGAAAAAAGACATTACCGAACCATTAATTTATGCAGTCATTCTCTCTGTTCTGCTGTCTTATCGTATCTGGGCTAAATATCTTCGAAAAAAATAAAAAATTTAGCAATAAAAAAGCCCCGCATTGCGAGGCTTTTTATCGAGCGGAAGAAAGTAATGACTTACATCATTCCTCCCATTCCTCCCATTCCTCCCATTCCACCCATATCAGGCATCGCAGGAGCAGCTGATGGTCCATCCTGAGGAGCATCAGCAACCATAGCTTCTGTTGTAAGCAACAAACCTGAAACAGAGGCCGCATTTTGCAATGCGTAACGTGTTACTTTAGTTGGATCTAGAATTCCAGACTCGATCATATCTCCATACTCTCCTGTAGCTGCATTGTAACCATAGTTACCTTTTCCTTCAGCTACGGCGTTGAGAACAACACTGGCATCTCCACCGGCATTAGCCACAATTTGACGAAGCGGCTCTTCAACAGCACGTCTCAATATCGCGATACCAACATTTTGATCATCATTATCACCAGTAAGTTTTGATATACCTGTAACAGCTCTGATCAAGGCAACACCACCGCCAGGAACAACACCTTCCTCAACAGCCGCTCTTGTTGCATGCAATGCATCTTCTACTCGAGCTTTCTTTTCTTTCATTTCGATCTCAGTTGCAGCACCAACTTTTATAACTGCCACACCACCTGAAAGTTTTGCTACTCGCTCTTGTAGTTTCTCTTTATCGTAATCGGAACTAGAGTCTGCAATTTCATTATTAATAGTTTCTACACGGCCCTTAATTTCATTTGCGCTTCCAGCACCATCAATAATTGTTGTATTTTCTTTATTGATTTGTATTTTTTTAGCATCGCCAAGATCTTCGATAGTTGCTTTTTCTAGTGAAAGACCAACTTCTTCAGCAATAACTTTACCGCCCGTGAGGATAGCTATATCTTCAAGCATTGCTTTGCGACGATCACCAAATCCTGGAGCCTTAACTGCAGCTACTTTAACTATCCCGCGTATATTATTAACTACCAAAGTTGCGAGAGCTTCACCTTCAACATCTTCTGCAATAATTAACAAAGGACGACCAGCTTTTGCTACACCCTCAAGTATTGGTAATAAATCACGTATATTAGAAATCTTCTTATCGTGTAATAAAATAAGAGGCATTTCTAATTCTACAGTTTGGCTTTGCTGATTGTTTATAAAGTAAGGCGATAAATAACCACGGTCAAACTGCATACCTTCAACAACATCTAACTCATTGTGGAGCGCATTGCCTTCTTCAACAGTAATAACGCCTTCTTTACCAACTTTCTCCATTGCTTTAGAAATAATTTCACCTACTTCTACATCAGAGTTAGCAGAAATACTTCCCACTTGTGCAATGGAAGTATCGTCTTTGCAAGGTTTTGAGATTTTCTGTAATTGCTCAATAATAGCGGCAGTGGCTTTATCAATACCACGCTTAAGATCCATTGGATTCATTCCAGCAGCTACAGATTTTAAGCCTTCCCTAAGGACAGCTTGCGCCAAAACAGTTGCAGTTGTAGTTCCATCCCCAGCAATATCAGAAGTTTGTGATGCTACTTCTTTAACCATCTGGGCGCCCATATTTTCAAACTTATCATCAAGTTCGATTTCTTTAGCAACTGATACACCATCTTTAGTAACGGTCGGTGCTCCAAAGCTTTTATCAAGTACAACATTTCGACCTTTTGGGCCTAATGTAACTTTTACGGCATTTGCTAAGACATTTACACCTGCAAACATCTTTGACCTTGCATCGTCGCTGAAACGTACTTCTTTAGCAGACATTTAATTTTCCTCTTAAAATATTATTCTTACATTAAATAATGAAATAAATTTCATTAGCCTTCAAAAATTGCAACGATGTCATCTTCTTTCATTACAAGAAGCTCCTCGCCATCAACTTTAATTTCAGTTCCACTGTATTTACCAAATAAAACTTGGTCACCGGCTTTTACGTCCAATGCGCGCATTTCACCTGAATCCAAAACTCTTCCGTTTCCTACAGCAATAACTTCACCTTTAATCGGCTTTTCTGTGGCGCCATCCGGAAGAACAATTCCTCCAGGGGATGTACGCTCTTCTTCCATGCGCTTAACTATGACTCGGTCATGAAGCGGACGAATATTCATCAGCTACTCTCCTATAAAATGTTAATTAACTTAAAAAATTCAATTCTTCGAAATAAATGCTGTTGGCACTCAATTACGACGAGTGCTAATAATAAGGACGCAAATATAAATTTCAAGTTTTAATTACGAAAAACAAGTAAAATAACATTGTGTTATTTGTTGTAACTATTGTTATCTCTATAATGACAGATCTTTTTTGGCACTGTATGATTTCTAATTAGTCAAAGAATTAGTTGTCAATATCTATAAATTTTTCACTACAAAGAAAATAATTAAAGAAACTATCACAAAGCCATCATGCCTATACAATAATGAATATATCGATTTTTAATTCAATTAAATTTAAAAACATTTCCCTGCTTTTGATCATAGCAGCAGCTATATTATCTGGCTGCTCAAATGACTCAAAATCGGTTGAATCATCTGATTATAAAACATCAAATAAACCATTACTGCGAGCTGAAGAAGCCTTTAAGTATGAAATTGAAGATACGGGCTCGTCTATAAAGATAAATTGGTCCATCGAAGATGGGTATTACCTTTATCGCAAAAAAATCAATTTTGTGTCGAACACACCGGATATTCGATTAGTCAATCTAAAATTGCCTGAAGGCTCTTATCATGAGGATGAATTTTTTGGGGTCCAACAAGTATATAGAGGTAATATTTCATTTCTTATACCTTACGAAAGAATCAATACAGCAAAAAATCAACTTGAACTTATAATAGAATCTCAAGGATGCGCTGATAGAGGTATTTGTTACCCTCCTCAAAAATGGAATACCAATATAAAATTAATTGAATCTCCAGAATCAAAGCAAATTGATTCTCTGAGAAACACCAATAATGAAAATAATTCAGCTTTTAAGCCGTTTCTTCAATCAATTGATTCATCTACTTTAGAAATTGCATTTCAAATAGCACCAAATCATTACCTATATAAAGATAAAATTTCCATTACGGCAAAAAACAAAGACATAAGAATAGGTGCGATTGAATTACCAAAAGGTGTAATAAAAAACGATGCATCTTTTGGTAAAACTGAAGTTTATTTTAAAGAGGTTTTTGGTAGAATTGCAATTGGTAGACTAGATCCTAATGAAACCAATCTTACCTTTACCCTTAAATATCAAGGGTGCATTGAAAATGAATTATGCTTGCCCCCGCAACAGAGAGAAATTGATGTTATTTTCCCTACAGGAGAAATAAATCAGAATACAACGTCTGGCGAAATTAAAATCTCAGAACAATCACGTCTGGCATCTCTTGTTTCTAAAGCGAGCATATTAACAGTAATCCTCACCTTTTTTGTCGCAGGTTTATTACTGTCCTTAACTCCGTGCGTTCTGCCTATGATTCCTATTCTCTCTGGAATTCTTGCTGGTGAAGGAGAAAATATTACTCCCAAGAGAGGTTTCATCTTAGCTACTAGTTATGTAATGGGAATGGCTATTGTTTATACTTTTGCAGGAATTATTAGCGCCTCAATCGGTCTTCAGCTCCAGGCTCTTTTTAATACTCCTTGGGTCATTATTGCAATCGTAATTTTATTTATTTTTCTTGCTTTAGCTATGTTTGATTTAGTTAACTTTGAGCTTCCTTCCGTCTTTCAAACTCAGCTATCAAAGTTAAATAACCAGCAACGGCGAGGAACTGTAATTGGTAGCTTTTTTATTGGGGCAATCTCCTCCTTAATCGTGACTGCTTGCGTTGCGCCACCATTAGTAGCAACCCTAATGGTAATAAGTCAAACAGGAGATATTGCTAGGGGTGGAATAGCCCTATTCGCAATGAGCCTTGGAATGGGAACGCCATTAATAATACTAGGAACTTCAGCTGGACGATTGTTACCAAAAGCTGGCGAATGGATGAATAAAGTAAAAAACATATTTGGCTTCTTAATGCTTGGCCTAGCCATCTATATGCTGTCTCGTATTATAAATGCCACCATTATTCTGGCTTTATGGGGAATTCTAGCGTTGATGTTTGGCGTTTTCCTAGGTGGCTTAAATAGCCTTACTACTAACTCTAAAAATACTGAAAAACTCAATAAAGGCCTTGGCTTATTAGCTTTAGTATACGGCGTTGCGCTAATCTTAGGTTCACTATCTGGTGGCAAAAATCCGCTACAACCATTAGCAAATATTAGTATGTTTAACCAAGGAAATATAACGAACAAAGAATTACACTTTAAGCGCATTAAATCTATAGAGGACCTAGAATATGAACTTAAGGAAGCAGCATCGCAAAAACAATCGGTAATGTTAGATTTTTACGCAGACTGGTGCGTTTCCTGTAAAGAGATGGAAGCCTATACCTTTGTTGATCAAGATGTTCAAAGAGCTCTGTCTAATACCGTCTTATTGCAAGCGGACGTGACTGCCAATGACCGCATAGATCAAATCTTATTAAATAAGCTGAATGTGTTTGGGCCACCAACGATTATCTTTTATGATAATAATGGAGTTAAGAAAAATGGCTACGAAGTTGTTGGTTATATGAAAGCGCGAGAATTTGCAGCACACACTCAAGCGGCTCTCAAGTGAAATACAGTTAGATAAAAAAGGCTACTGCTATGATGAAATCTTTCTTTACTTTTTTTTTATTCCTAACCTTAATAGGTTGTGAGAAAATGGAATCACAAAATATTGTGGGTTCATGAAGATACTAATAATTCTGAAAAACAGTTACTCATAGATTTTGAGATGATCGATTTAAATGGTTCCATAAGAAGCTCATCTGAATGGAATAACTCAGCAAAATTAATCAATTTCTGGGCTACATGGTGCGCACCCTGCAGACGAGAAATCCCATTATTGAATGAAACACAGAAAAATCTCTCAGGTATGCCAATTCAAATAATTGGAATTGCTGTGGATGATTTTGATGAAGTTTTATCCTATGCAGAAACCACAAACTTTGATTACCCAATATTAATTGGTGAGGAGGATGCAGTAGCGGTTGCGGAAAATTCAGGTGTCGATTTTATTGGCTTACCTTTTACTATGATTGTCACCAAAGACCAAGAAATCATCAAAACTCATATTGGTGAGATCAAAGAACACCATATAGAGTTAATAACTCAAACATTAAAAGCCATAGAAAATGGCGAAATAACCGTAAGTGAAGCCAACTGCAATTGGG